>JAIVGS010000092.1 GCA_020201435.1 Myxococcales bacterium | reverse complement strand
GTCCGGATCCGGTCGATTTCTGCCCAGTCAGGCGCGCGTTCAAGTGATCGTACAGGTACCCGCGCAGGACGCCCTTCTCGATCAGCACCTTCCGCTCGCCGGGATTGCCCTCGTCGTCGACGTTGATCGATCCGCGGCCGCCTGCGACGGTGCCGTCGTCGATCACCGTCACCAGATCGCTCGCCACCTTCTCGCCGAGCTTGCCGGCGAACAGCGACGTGCCCTTGCGAATGAAGTCCGCCTCGAGGCCGTGGCCGACCGCTTCGTGCAAGAGGATCCCGCTCCATCCCGGAGCCAGCACGACCGTCTGCGGACCCGCCGGCGCAGGAACAGCGCCCAGCGTCGCCACCGCCTGACGCGCTGCTTCGCGTCCGACCTGCGCGGGCGAGAAATCCTCGAAGAAGCGGAAATCGACGCGTCCGCCGCCACCGTAGAATCCGGTGCGCCGCTCGTTCTTCTTCCCGAAAGCGACGACCTGCACGCCGAGCCGGCATAGATCCTGCCGGTCTTCGGCGAGATGTCCCAGAGTATTCGCAACCAGGATCTCGCGCGTCTGATCGGCGTACCCGCCGGTCACCTGCTTCACCCGCTTGTCGTACGCGCGCGCGGCAGCGTCGGCGGCCTGCACCAGCTCGATCTTCCTCGCGACATCGACGTCGGCGAGCGGCGTCCGCACCTGGTAGTACGTGGGCAGCGGCTTGCGGGACATGTTCACCGGCCCTGGCTCGCGATTGCCGTCCGCGATCAGCGCCGCCGTCTGCGCGGTGCGCAACAGCGCGGCGTCGTCGAGATCGTCCGAATACGCGTACCCGACCTGCGCGCCGCGGATCGCGCGCACACCCACGCCGGTCACCGATCCCGACTGCGCGCTCTTGATCTTGCCCTCGTCGAGCGCGACCGCGGTCGACGTCGCGTGTTCGACGTACACTTCGGCGAACTCGGCGCCGCGAGACATGGCCGCGCCGAGCAGGCGCTCGATCAGCTTCAGGTCGAGGAGTGGCTTCCCGTTCATCGAAGCGGCATGAATAACCCATGCGGCTCTTCTTTGCATTGCAGCTTCCCGACGACGTCAAGGAGAGGTTGGCGCCATTCGTCCAACCCTCGCCGGCGATCTCGTTCACGCGGGTGGAGCAGCTTCACTTCACGCTCGCGTTCCTCGGCGAGACCGACAAGCTCGACGCCGCGATCGCCGCGGCGCAAACGGTGCAGGCGCCGCCGTTCGACGTCGCAATTCAGGGCCGCGGCGCGTTTCCCGGGCTCGGCCGTCCACGCGTGCTGTGGCTCGGCGTCTCCGACGGGAAGGAGCCGTTGTGCGCGGCCGCCGACAAGCTTTGCGCTGCCCTGCGCGAGCGCGGCTTCGAGCTCGAGGATCGCCCGTTCAAGCCGCACCTGACGATCGGCCGGACGAAGCCGGGGGGCGACAAGGAAGCGCGGCGCACGCTCGAGAAGGTGCCGCTGGGCGAGCTCGCGCGTTTCACCGCGCGTGAAATCGCGCTGGTGCAGAGCGTGCTGGGACCGAAAGGCGCGAAGCACACCGTGCTCCGCGCCTTCCCGCTGCTCGCAAAAACATAGGCCTAAGCCGCCTCCGGCCGCCGGTGCTACCAGACCTCGCAACGAGGATTCCGCACCATCGGGGCGTCCTGCTTGCACGAGAACGCCTGCTGGAACTCGGGGATGTTCGAGAGCGGCCCGATCACGCGGAACTTCGCGATCGGATGCGGATCGCTCTGCACCATGAACCGCTGAGTCTCCGGGCGGATCTCGTCGCCGCGCGCCTGTCCCCAGGCGATGAAGAACTGCTGCTCGGGCGTGAACCCGCCGACGTTCGGCGGCCGCGGCTTCCCCTCGAGCGACTTGATGTACGCGCGGTACGCGATCTTCGCGCCGGCCAGATCGCCGATCGACTCGCCCAGCACGAGCTTCCCGTTGTGATGAATCCCCGGCTCGATGAAATAGCCCTCGAACTGATCGACCACGCACTGTGCGCGCTTCTGGAACTCCTGCAGGTCCTTCTCCGTCCACCAGTTCTGCAGGCGGCCCTCGGCGTCGAACTGCGATCCCTGATCGTCGAACCCGTGGCTGATCTCGTGTCCGATGACGCAGCCGATCGACCCGTAGTTGACCGCGTCGACGTTCGCCAGATCGAACATCGGCGGCTGCAGGATGCCGGCGGGGAAGACGATCTCGTTGAGCAGCGGGTTGTAATACGCGTTCGACGTCGGCGGCGTCATTCCCCAGCGGCCGCGATCGGTCGGCTTGCCGATCTGCGCGCGATCGTCGTCGACGTTGAACCGCCGGCCTGCCTCCTCGTTGGCCCACAGCGACGCGCGGCTGATCTTGACCGACGAGTAATCCTTCCACTGATCGGGATAACCGATCTTCGGATTGAACGTCGCGAGCTTTTCCAGCGCCTTCTTCTTCGTCTCCGGGCCCATCCAGGCGAGGCCCTGGATGATGTCTTTCAACGCCGCGAGCTCGTTGCGAACCAGCTCGGTCATCCGCGCCTTCGCTGCCGGCGGGAAATAGCGCTCGACGTACTTTCGCCCGAGCGCCTCGCCGAGCAGCGCATCGGCGTTCTCCGCGCAGCGCGTCGCGCGCGGCTTCATCTCCTTGACCCCGTTCAGATACGTCTGATTGAACGCGAACCACTCGTCTTCGAACGGCTTCGCCAGCCACGGCGACGCGGAATCGAGCAGCTGCCAGGAGAGGTACGCGCGCCACGCCGGCAACGGCAGCGTCTGCAGCTCGTGATCGACCTCCTCGATGAACTTCGGCTCGGCGAGGTTGACGTCGCCGTGCGTCAGATGCGCCGAGTCGAAATACGCGGTCCAGTCGATGTGCGGCGAGCTCTTCGCGAGCTCGCCGAACGGCATCAGGTGATCGGTGTTGTACGGATTGCGCAAGGCGACGTTGTCGAGCGAGCTCTGCGCGAACCGCGTCTCGAGGGCGAAGATCGCTTCCATCGAGTTTTTCGGATCCGGGCGTCCGGCGAGCTCGAGAGCGCGCTGGACGTGCGCGCGATATTTCTCACGGGCCTCGACGAAGCGCGGCTCGGTCTTCACGTAGTAGTCGCGATCGGGCAGCCCCAGGCCGCTGGCGAAGACGATCGCGATCGTCCGCCCAGGCTGGTGCTGATCGGTGAACGACGCGAATCCGAACGGCACCGGCACTTGCAGATCGTGCAGATGTCGGATGACCTTCTGCACGTCGGCCGCGTTCTGCACCGCATCGATCTCGGCGAACAGGGACGCGAGCGGCTTCACTCCGGCCGCGTCGACCGCCGCCTGATCCATGCACGACGCGTAGTGATCGCCGACCTGCTGCTCGATGCTGCCCTGCGGCCAGTGGCCCTTCGAGAGCTCCTCGAGGATGTCGCGCAGCCGCTCCTTGTTGATCTCGCCGGCCTGCCAGCGCCGGCTCCAGCGCTGCATCGAGGCAGGGATCGGATTCGCCGCGCGCCAGGCGCCGTTGGCGAACTGGAAGAAGTCGTTGCACGGATCGGCGGAGCGATCGAGGTCGGTGGTCTCGATGCTCTTGCCGGCGACTTCCGGCTCTTTTTTCGTCTGAGGTGCGGGCGAGGTCGCGCAGGCGGCCGCGAGGAGGACGAAGCAATGGCGTCGGGTCATTGGATCTCCCACGAACATGCAGCGCGTCTATTTCGCACAAAAGCTGGTAGTTTGCGCGCCGTGAGCGTGGCGGACGAAATCGCGCGCGTTGAGCTTGACGCACTGCGCGCTCGCGGATTGCTGAGATCTCTCGAACCGTTGCGCTCGCCTCCAGGCGCTGTGGTCGAACTGCGCCCCGGCGAAAAGCTGATCAATTTCAGCTCGAACGATTACCTGGGGCTCGCGGGCGATCCGCGGGTCGCGGCGGCGCTCGCAGAGGGCGCGGCGAGATGGGGAGCGGGCGCCGGCGCGTCGCGTCTCGTGACCGGGGACTTTCTGCCGCAACACGATCTGGAACGCGAGCTCGCCGAATTCGAAGGGGCCGAAGCCGCGGTCTGCTTCAACAGCGGTTACGCCGCCAACTGCGCGCTGGTGCCGGCGTTCGTCGGGCCCGAGGATCTCGTCGTTTCCGACGCGCTCAATCACGCGTCGATCGTCGACGCGTGCCGGCTCTCGCGGGCGCGCGTCGAGGTTTATCCACACGTGGACGTCTCGGAAGCGGAACGACTGCTGCGGGTGCCGGCGCGGCGCAAGCTCGTGATCACCGACGCGATCTTCTCGATGGACGGCGACCGCGCGCCGCTGCGCGAGCTGTCCGAAGTGTGCGTGCGTCACGGCGCGATCTGCGCCGTCGACGAAGCGCACGCGACCGGAATCATCCCGCTCGAGGGCATCGGCGATCTGCGCATGGCGACGCACTCGAAGGCGCTCGGTGTCGCCGGCGCTCACGTCGCCGCTTCGCGCGCCGTTTGTGATCTCTTGATCAACCGCGCGCGCCCGTTGATCTTCTCGACCTCGTTGCCGCCCGCGATCGCTTGCGCGGTCAGCAAGTCTCTCGAGATCGTCCGCGGGCGCGAGGGCGACGACCGCCGCGGCCGTCTGTGGCGCAACGTCGAGCGGTTTGCAGACGGATTCCGCGGTCTTGGCCTGGCCGCGTGCGCAGACTCCCCCATTTTCGCGCTTGTACTCGGGCGCCCTGACAACGCGGTGAGGGTTGCTGCGCGTTTGCGGGAGCACGGCGTGCTCGCGAAGGCGATCCGCCCGCCCACGGTCGCTGCCGGAACGAGCCGCATCCGGTTCGCGCTCACCGCCGCGCATACCGACGACCACGTCGACTCAGCGCTCGCAGCCCTGCGCGCTACGCTCTAGTTGCATGTTAGAAGGGCCGCGCCATGAGCGACATCCCGAAAGCGCCCGAGGACGCGGAAGAGCGGCACCAGCGCCTGACCGCGCTGGACCGAGCGCACGTGTGGCATCCATTCACGCAGATGCAGACCTGGCTCGAGCCGCTGCCCGGCGACGAGCCGGTGATCATCGATCACGCGCAAGGCAGCTGGCTGTTCGACACGCGCGGGCGAAAGTACCTCGACGCGGTCTCTTCACTGTGGGTGAACGTCCACGGCCATCACCGGCGAGAGATCGACAGCGCGATCAAGCTGCAGCTCGAGTACGTCGCGCACACGACGTTGTTGGGCCTCGCCTCGCCGCCCTCGATCGAGCTGGCGGCGGAGTTGGTCCGCCGCGCTCCGCGGGCCGGCCTGTCGCCGAACGAAGGCGGCCTCACCAAGGTCTTCTATTCCGACAGCGGTTCGACCGCGGTCGAAGTCGCGCTGAAGATGGCCTTCCAGCACTGGCGCCAGCGCGGGAAGCCGCGGAAGACGCGGTTCGTCGCGCTCGCCGAGGGTTACCATGGAGACACGCTCGGCGCGGTCAGCGTCGGAGGGATGGATCTCTTTCACGAGATCTTCCGGCCGCTGCTCTTCGACTGCCTGCGCGTCCCGACGCCGTACGTCTACCGCTGGCCGACCGGTCCGCGTCATTGTCTCGACGCGTCTGCCATGGCCGCGGAGTCCGTCATCCACGGCCGGCGCGACGAGATCGCCGCGGTGATCATCGAGCCGCTCGTCCAGGGCGCGGCGGGGATGATCATGCACCCGCCCGGATACCTCAAGAGGATCGCGCGCGCCTGCAAGGAGAACGGCGTGCTGCTCATCTGCGACGAGGTGGCAACCGGATTCGGTCGCACGGGAACGCTGTTCGCGTGTGAGCAGGAAGAAGTCGTCCCCGATTTCCTCTGCGTCGCGAAGGGTCTCTCCGGCGGCTATCTGCCGCTCGCCGCGACGCTGACCACCGACGCGGTGTACGAGAGCTTCCTCGGCCCGTACGAGAGCAAGCGCACCTTCTTCCACGGCCATTCGTACACCGGCAATCCGCTCGCGTGCGCGGCGGCGCTCGCGTCACTGCGCTTGTTCGACGAGGACCAGACGCTCGACCACGTCCGCATGATGGCCGAGAGGCTGGCCGAAGGACTTCAGACCGTGGCCGAGCTGAAGCACGTCGGCGACGTCCGCCAGCGCGGCCTGATGGTCGGCATCGAGCTCGTCAAGGACAAGAAGACGAAAGAGGAATTTCCCTACGACGCGCGGATGGGCCACCGCGTCTCGCTTGCGGGGCGATCGCGCGAGCTGATGCTGCGGCCGCTCGGGAACGTCGTGGTGCTGATGCCGCCGCTCGCCATCGTCGGCGCCGAGGTCGACTTCCTGATCGAGAGCGTGCGCGAGTCGATCCGCGAGGCGACGGAGACATGACGGGCGGTTTTTTCGTCGCCGGCACCGACACCGGCGTCGGGAAGACCGAGATCGCGCGCGCTCTCTGCACGCTGCTCGCGCCGGTGCGCGCGTTGAAACCGGTGGAAACTGGTTGTGAGGATTTGCAAAAGCCTGCCGACGCGCTCGCGCTGCTCGCCGCGTGCGGGTCGGGACAGTCGCTCGACGATGTCTGCCCTTATCGATTCCGCCTCCCCGCGGCGCCTTTGGTCGCTGCCGAGGCCGAGGGCCGGGTCATCGACATCGAGCGCATTCTCGCGCTCTCGTCCGAGCGGCCGATCGTCGTCGAGCCCGCCGGGGGTCTGCTCGTGCCGCTGACGCGCGCGCCGCTCTCGCTGGAAGAGATCGATCCGCCCGATCGCGCGCCTGCCGAGGTGATCGTCACCAACCTCGATCTCGCCGAGCGTCTCGCGCTGCCCGTCGTCCTGGTCGCGCGCGCCGGCCTCGGCACGCTGAACCACTGCGCACTCAGCGTTGCGGCCCTCGAGGCGCGGGGCCTCGCCGTCGCGGCGATCGTCTTGAACCGCGTGACGCCCCAAGACGACCCTTCGGTCGCGTCCAACCCGCGCTGGGTCCACGAGCTGACCGGCGCCCTCGTCCTCGGCCCGACGCCCTTCGTCCGGGACCCGGCATCGCGCCCGCGCGCATTGGCGCCATTCGTTGACAGTCTCGTAGGCCGACAGTAAATTCCGCGCCCTCTGAATGAATACCCATTCAGTCGAGGAGCGCATGGCCGACTACACGCCGAAATCGTACTTCGAGGAGAAGATCGCACAGAAGCTGAAGGACAAGCCCGAGACCTCGAAGGCCGTCAACGCCGTCTACGAGTTCAACATCACCGGCGACAACGGCGGCGTCTGGACGGTCGATCTCACCAGGGAGCCGGGCACGGTCACGGCCGGCTCGACCGGGACCGCGAAGTGCACGGTCACCGCGTCGAGCGCGGACTTCATGAACATCGTCTCCGGCAAGATGAATCCGCAGATGGCGTTCATGAGCGGCAAGCTCAAGATCAAGGGCGACATGGGCCTCGCGATGAAGCTGCAGAAAGTGATTGGCTGAAAAGCCTCTAGCGGGTTTACGGGTCCTCGACCTGTCCCGGCTCCTCCCCGGGCCGTACGCATCGCTGCTGCTGTCCGACCTCGGCGCCGACGTGGTCAAGGTCGAGGATTCCGGCGCCGGCGATTACCTGCGCCAGGTGGCGCCGTCGATGTACGCGCCGCTCAACCGCGGCAAGCGGTCGATCGTCGTCGACCTGCCGTCCGGTGACTTCGACGAGCTCGTCGCGCGCGCGGACGTCTTGATCGAGTCGTTTCGCCCCGGTGTGCTGGAGCGGCTGGTGCCCTCGACGCCGGAGCGCCTGATCGTCTGCCGTATCTCCGGATTCGGACAGGCTGATTCCGACTGGCGCGACCGTGCGGGCCACGACATCGGCTACCTCGCGCTGGCGGGCGTCCTCGCCTTCAACCGCGCGCAGCCCGCGGTCCAGCTCGCCGATCTCTTCGGCGGCGCGCAACAGGCGGTCATCGGCGTGCTGGCGGCCCTGGTCGAACGCGCGCGCACGGGCCTCGGTCGCGTCGTGGATGTCTCGCTGACCCACGGCTCGACCGGCTTGCTCCTCGCCGCCGACGCGGCGCGCCTGCTCGACGGCTCTCGGCCCTGCTACCGCGTGTACCGCTGCGCCGCGGGTTTTTTTGCGCTCGGCGCGCTCGAGCCGAAGTTCTGGCAACGCTTCTGCGCCGCGGTCGGGCGGCCGGAATGGATCGACGGCGCGTTCGACCCTGCGCTCGTCCCGGACGTCGACGCGCTTTTCCTGACCCGCACGCGCGACGAATGGAACGAGCTGCTCTTCGAGGCCGACTGCAGCGGCGAGCCGGTGCTCTCGCCGGACGAGCTGCGAGCCCACCCACTGTTCGGCGCGGCCTTCGCGGGTGACGTGCTTCGAACGTTTCCGGCGCTTTCGCCGGACGTGCCGTTGGGCCCGGCGCCGTCGCAAGGCCAGCACGCGCTTTCCGACGTGCTGCGTGACTGGCGGTGAGTAAATTGCTCTCGTGAAGCAGCCTGCGGTCCGCTGGACGATCGCGTCCCTCTTGATGCTGGCGCTGTTCTGGCTCCCGGTCGTGAACGGCGTGGCGTGCGGCGCGCTGGCCGCCTGGTGGTCGACCGACCGGGCGAAGACGATCCAGCACTCGATCTGGGCCGCGGCGGTCCTGGTGCTGCCTCTCTGGGCCGCGAACCTGTACGGCGAAGTGTGGAACCCGTTCGCAATGGTGAGCGGCTTCTGGCGCACCCTGTTGAGCCTCGTCGCCCTCATCGGCGGCGCCGCGCTGGTGTCGACCCTCCGCACGACCCGGACTGCGATCTAGTTGACACCTTCCAAGCGGTTGGCTATGGAAGGCGGCCACTTTGACGCGGGGTGGAGCAGTCCGGTAGCTCGTCGGGCTCATAACCCGAAGGTCGCAGGTTCAAATCCTG
Source organism: Myxococcales bacterium (assembly GCA_020201435.1). GTDB lineage: Bacteria > Myxococcota > Myxococcia > Myxococcales > 40CM-4-68-19 > 40CM-4-68-19. The sequence continues at coordinate 1,017 of JAIVGS010000092.1, read as the reverse complement.
CCCCCGCAACCAAAAAACGTAGGCCCTACAGGCACTTGGCTTGTAGGGCCTACGTGCTTCCGAGCTCGGGCAGCAACCCGAAGGTAGTGGGTTTGCAAGCTGTATCAACCTGTCAGGAGCGCCTGAGGAGTTTCGGGTACTTGGCTGCGGGCAACTCGCGCGAACCTTGGACGCACTGACCACCGGCTGACCAAACCGCTGCCCTTCGAGTTCGCTGTGCCTACAAAATTGCGGAGGTGTCGTTGGCCAAAACTCGATCGCGGCGGTTGAGCAAACGAAATGCCTGCTCGACGGCCGCCGATCACGGTTTGGATCGAACGCGCCCTGGCGTCATGTGGCAGGCGCTACGGAGTGAGTGTGAATGGGGTCGACACCACCGCCTGCGGTGACCTGCTCCCGAATCTGACTCCGCCTGAAACGTGACTGGGTCCTGACCGTCGCCGGCGTCGGACCGGATTGGGGGCTGGGACAGTGCCGCAAAGCCGCGTGAAACATTCGTGTCTGATTCAGTAGCCGTCCTCCCGGCACCGAGCGCGAGTTCCAAAAGTAAATCCGGGGAGGATGCATGCCGGGTCGAACAATCAGGACTTTCCTTGCCGCCCGCCGAGGACAGGAAGCCCTCTCGCGCCACCGCTCTCGGCAGCCGAATCAGGCAGGGCGCGGTATATCGCGCCGGGGCGAGTCGTCTCCTGGCGGACCAGATATCTTTCGATCCGGGCCCGGACGGCGTGCGCTGCGAGCTCTGAATGGTGACACTGTCTCCGGAGGGTCCCGTGCTCATCTGGGTTCCGACGCTCGCGTGCCTGTCGCTCATCGTCTACCTGCTCGTGCAGCACGCCTCCGTTTCCAAGGACGCTTCTGGCAAGCGGCTGGCGCTGCTCGTCGGTGCGCGCCGGGCGTGGGGCGATTCGGACGCCAGCCTGCGGCAGCGCTCGATCGACCTCTCGCGCTGGCCGTACAAGGAGAACGCGCCCGAGTTCGTCTGGTGGGCCCGGCTCTGGCGAAGGATCTGGAGGT
>JAIVGS010000186.1 GCA_020201435.1 Myxococcales bacterium | reverse complement strand
GGCCAGTACCACGGGTTGTTGAGGAACTTCTGCGACAGGTCCCAGAGCGTGTCGCCCTTGACGATGGTGTACTCCTCGGGCGTCCCCGGCACCGGCTGGATGTTCGTGTCGGGCGGCGGGCGCGGGCTCTGCTCGGTGACCACCGGCGCGTTTTCCCCGCCCTTCGCCGGCGGCGCAGCAGGCTTTTCCGCCGGCGCGGCCTGCTGCTGGTCCTGGGCGGCGGGCTGCGCCTGCTGCTGGTCCTGCGCGGCTGGCTGCGCCTGCTGGTCCTTCTGACCCTGCGCGGGCTGGGCCTGCTGGTCGGACGGCTGCTGCTGACCGGCCTGCGCGCGCGCCGCCTGGGGCACCGCGAGAGCCGTCGCGAGCGTTCCCGCCAGTATCGCCCTGCGCCACCGCGCGATCGTCTTCGTCCGCATGCTGCCTCCTCAGAGGTCCTGCAGGAGCTGCCGGGCGAACGCCGTCTCCGGCGCCTCCGGGTGCTCCCGTTCGAGCTGCATCAGAATCGCTTTCGCTTCCGGCCGCCGGCCGAGGATGCGCAGGCACTTGCCTCGCTCCAGCATCGACTGCGGCACCGCGTCGCCGGCGGGGTACTTGGCCGGCACGCTCTCGAAGAGCTCCAGCGCGCCGGGGCAATCCCCGCGTGACTCGCGCACCAGGCCGGCGAGATACAGCGCGTTGTCGGCGGCGGTATGTCGCGGATGGGCCGCGACGAAGGCGAGCAAATCGCTCTCGGCCTCGACGTGGCGGCCCTCGTTGAGCTTCTGGACCGCCTCGGCCCAGGCGTGGTCGGCGTCGAACTCCCGGACCACGACCGGGTCGGCCTCGAGCCGCGCGAGCTGGTCCTCGTCGGGCTCTCGAAGCTCCACCGACGCCGGCAGCCGCGGGGCCCGCTCGACCGGATTGACGCGGTCGCTGTGGTGCATGCGACGGCCTTCCCCGAGCTTCACCGTCTTCAGCGGCGGCCGCGGATCCTTGGGGGCGACCGGCGGCGAAGCCGGTGCCGCTTTCGCCGGCGGCTGCACCGGCTGGGCGCGCGCGGCGAGGGCGGCGAGCTTCACCTCCAGCTCCTCGATCCGGCGCTGCTGCTGCTGGACCAGCGCCGACTGCGCGTCGAGCTGCATGCGCAGGTCCTTCAGCGCCTCGGCGTCGGCCGACGGCTTCGGCGGCGTCCCCGCGCAGGCGAAGACGAGCCCAGACAAAGGAAGGATTCGGCGCAGGGACACGACACACCATGATCTACGTGCAGGCCCCGGCCTGTCAAAGAAAGCGCCTGCTATTTCGCCGCGATGAACGCCAGATGCCGACCTGTGCGCCCTTTGTCGCGACGGTGGCTGAAATAGGCGTCGATGTCGCAGGATGTACACCCTGCCACCTGCTCGATCCGCTCGCGCGGCACGCCGGCCTGCGCCAGCGCGCTCTCGACGCAGAAGCGCAGGTCGAGGTGCGGCTTCGGCGTTTTCGCTGGATCGTCGGCAGCTTCGGCCCCGAACAGTTGACGGAACATGACGGCCAGCTCGGCCGAGACCTCGTAACAGCAACGCCCGATCGACGGCCCGATCGCGGCCAGGATCCGCCGTGGCTCGGCGCCGGCGGCATGCTGCAGCGCGCGGACGCCCCGGGCGGCGATCGAAAGGCGTGTACCGCGCCAGCCGGAATGAACGGCCGCAACCGTGCCGCTGGTCTCGTCGTGGAGCAGGATCGGAACGCAGTCTGCGACGCGCACACCCGCGGCAACGCCCGGATCGAGGGCCAAAACGGCATCGGCGCCCGTTTCCTGCGGCTGGGTAGCCGCCAGCACCTCGCGCCCGTCGGCCGAAACGACGCGGTCGCCATGCACCTGGTGGGCGGTGGCGATATCGGGGCGAATTCCCGCGGCTTCCGCCAAGCGGCGCGTGTTCTCGCGCACTGCCTCGGCGGTGTCGCCGACCGAGACGCTCACGTTCAGAGACGTAAAAGGCCCCGACGAGACGCCGCCGGTCCGCACCGAAAACCCGTGTGCGATACCGGCGGCGGTCAACAGCTTCGATGTGACGAAGAGACGCTCAGACACACCCGCAGTCTAACAAGTGCGGGACGCCTGAATCGCGATCGTTTTTCAGTGAGCCCGGGCCTGAAGGCCCGGCCTCCCAATCATGGCGCTGAAAACCAAACCACTGGACTACAGCGGATAAACGCGCGGCTTCCGACTTACAGATCGTGCAGATACTCCTGAATCTCCCTCGCCGCCTGCTCTTCCGACGTGCGATCCACCGACCGATTCGCGTACTCCGCCGGCCGCTCGACCAGAACGATCCGCTCGCCTTTCGCGTCGCCGACGACGTTGCCCTTGACGTCGACGTCGTTCACGCCCTCGAGCACCAGCCGGCCCGCAGCGCGCTTCACCTGGTACACCGTCCGCGTCCCGGTGCCGCTCGCGTCGCCGAGCAGGAACTGGTCGCCCTGGACCTGCCAGGTGCACGCCCGGTCCGAGACGCCGGGCTCCTCGCCGTCGACCGACACCGCCAGCGCCAGCCGGCACGCGCCGTCCTCGGACAGGAGCAGCGCGCCGCGCTCGGTCAGCACGTGCTCCGCGCCGTTCGAGTCGGTCAGCTTGGTGCCCTGCTCGCTGATCTCGATCACCTGGTCGATGCCGTCGAGCTGCGCCCGCGACCGGATCGACTC
>JAIVGS010000197.1 GCA_020201435.1 Myxococcales bacterium | reverse complement strand
GGCCTGGGTCGAGCCCTTCGCGACCGCGCGCTGCAGAAAGAGCTGCGCCAGCTGCGGAACGTCTTCGGGACGATCGCGCAGAGGGGGGAGCTCTATCTCGACGGTGTTCAGACGGTAGAGCAGGTCCTCGCGGAAGCGCCCCTGCGCGACCTCGTCGTGGAGCTTCGCGTTCGTCGCGGCGATCACGCGCACGTCCGACCGCTTGACCTTCGACGACCCGACCGGGTTGAACTCGCCCGTCTGCAGCACGCGGAGCAGCTTCGCCTGCTGCCCCATCGGCATGTTGCCGACCTCGTCGAGGAACAGCGTGCCACCGTCGGCGACCTCGAACGCGCCGGCGCGATCGGTCTTCGCGTCGGTGAACGCGCCGCGGACGTGGCCGAACAGCTCGCTCTCGAAGACGCCCTCGGCGACGCCGCCGGCGTTCATCGTCACCAGCGGGCGCGAGGCGCGCTTCGAAGTCGCGTGGATGTACCGCGCGATCACTTCCTTGCCGGTGCCGTGCTCGCCGGTGACGAGGACGTTCGCCTCGCTCGGCGCGACTTTCTCGAGCATGCGCAGCACCTGCTGCATCGCCGGCGACCTGGCGATCAACGACGGCGCGTTCCCTCGCAACCGGGCGTTCTCGTCCTCCAGCCGCCGGGTCCGTTTCAAGGCGCGGCCGAGCTCGATCTGCGTCCGCAGCGTCGCGACCAACCTCGCGTTATCCCAAGGCTTTTGAACGTAGTCCCGGGCGCCGCGCCGCATCGCCTCGACCGCGCCCTCGACGCTGCCCCACGCGGTCATCACCACGATCGGCATGTTCGAGTCGATCGCGCGGATCCGCGAGATGAGGTCGAGCCCCTCCGCGCCGCTGGTCGTGTCGCGCGCGTAGTTCAGGTCGAGCAGCGCCGCGTCGAAATCCTCGGCCTCCAGCGCCGAGAGCACGCCCGCCGGCGACGTCGCCGGCACCATCGCGATGCCTTCACGTTTGAGCAACAGCCGGAGCGCCTCGAGCACATCCGGCTGGTCGTCGGCCGCGATGACCCTCATGTCTTTTCGATCCAGCCGTCGCGCAAGCGGACGATCCGGTTGCCGAACGCCGCGTTCGCGTCCGAGTGCGTGACCTGGACGATCGTCGCGCCCTGTTGGTTCAACTGCTTGAACAGCTTCATGATCTCCTCGCCCTGCGCGGAGTGCAGGTTGCCGGTCGGCTCGTCGGCGAGCAACAATTTGGGCGAAGCGATCACCGCTCGCGCGACGCCGACCAGCTGCTGCTGCCCGCCCGAAAGCTGCGATGGATACAGGTCTTTCTTCCCCACGATCCCGAAGCGGTCGAGCGTGTCGGCGACCAGCGACTGCCGCTCCGCCGACTTCATGTCGCGATAGCTCAGCGGAACCTCGAGGTTCTCCGCGACCGTCAGCGTGTCGAGCAGGTGGTATTGCTGGAAGACGAACCCGACGTTGCGCTTGGCGATCTCCGCCCGCTTCTTCTGCGGCAGCTCGTGCACCTTCTCGCCGAGGAACTCGTACTCGCCGGTCCAGCCGGCGTCGAGCATCCCGAGGATCGCGAGCAGCGTCGACTTGCCGGCGCCGCTCGGCCCCATGATGGTGACGAAGTCGCCGGACTCGATGTCGAGGTCGATCCGCCGCAGCAGAAAGAGCTGCCCGGCGCCCTGCTTGATCGACTTCTCGATGTTGCGCAGCTTGATCATCATCGGAGCACTCTCACCAGCAGCGCGACGCCGGCGATCAAGAACGCGACGCCGAGCTGCGCCAGGATCAACTTGAAGGCGAGGGCGCCGAGCACGGTCATCACTCGGCCCTCAGCGCGATCGCGGGATCGACGCGGGTGGCGCGTCGAGCGGGGAAAAACGTCGCGGCCGCCGCGGCCGCCAGGAGCACTCCGGCGACGCCGACGTAAGTTGCCGGATCCATTGTGGAAACGCCGTAGAGAAAACCCGCCAGCAGGCGCGCCAGCGCGAGCGCCGTGGCGATGCCGGCCACGGCTCCGACCAGCGACAGCCGCAGCCCTTCGCGCAGCACCATCCGCAGCACGTCGGAAGCCTGCGCGCCGAGCGCCATCCGCACGCCGATCTCGCGCTCGCGGCGTCCGACCGCGTACGAGACGACGCCGTAGATCCCGAGCGCGGCGAGGAGCAGCGCGGCGGCCGCGAACGCGCTCAAGAGCTGCGCCGCGAGCCGCTGCGGTCCCGCGTTGCGCTCGAGCACCTGCTCGATGGTCCGCACTTTCGTCACCGGCTGCGACGGGTCGAGCAGCGCGATCTGCGCTTTCACCGCCGGCAGGAGCGCCATCGGGTCGCCGTCGGTCCGGACGACCAGGTCCACCTCCGAAAGCGGCCACGACGACATGGGAAAATAGATCTCGCGGGCCGGCTCCTCGTTGAGCCGGCGCTGCTTCACGTCCGCAGCGACGCCGACGACCACGGCCTCGTCATGGCCGGGGTCGGAACCCTGCGCGATCTGCCGGCCGATCGGGTCCTCGCCGGGGAACTCGTCGCGAGCGAGCTTTTCGTTGATCACGATCTCGCGCCCGGGGTCGCCCTCGGCGTACGGGCGGCCGCGGACGATCGGGATCTGCATCGCCGCGAAGTATCCCGGCGACGCGACCCGCTTGTCGGCGTAACGCTGGTGCTCCTCGTCGAGCGGCGGCCGGCCGACGACGCTGTAGTTGCCGTCGGTGCTCCCGCCGCCGAGCGGCACCCGCGAGACGACGCCCGCGGCGCGCACACCCGGGAGCGCCGAGACCCGCTCGACGAGGTCGCGGAAGAACGAAATCCGCTGTTTTTCCGCGTACTTCTGCGGAGGCAGCGGAACGCGGACCGAAAGCACCGAACGGGCGTGGAAGCCCGGTCCGCGATCGATCATCCGCGTCAGGCTGCGCAGCACCAGCACCGCGGAGACGAGGAGCACGACGGCCAGCGCGCTCTGCAGCACGACCAGCACGCTGCGCGCCCGCCCGCGCGGCGAGGCGCCGGCGCCCTCGCGCAGCTCGGTGTGCACGTCCGACCGCGTCGCCTGCAGCGCCGGCAACAGTCCGATGCCGATGCCGGTCCCGATCGACACCACCGCCGCGAATGCCAGCACGCGCCAGTCGAGCGGAGCGTCGTAGAGCTTGGGCAGCGAAGCCGGCCAGATGCGCACGACGACGTCGCGCCCCCAGAGCGCAAGCAGCACGCCGAAGACGCCGCCGGCGAGGCCGACGACCGCGTTCTCGACGATCAGCTGGCGCGCGAGCATCGCGCGGCTCGCTCCCATCGCGCGCCGGACCGCGAACTCGCGCACCCGGCCGGTCGCGCGCGACAGCACGACGCTCGCCAGGTTCACCGACGCGATCAGAAGCACCAGCCCGACCGCGGCGAGCAAGAGCAGCAAGAGCGGCCGCGCGACGCCGTAGACGAAGTCTTGAAGGTACTGCATCTCCGCGAGATGATTGGCTTTTGCAGCCGCGGCAATGCGCGGCATCGCGATCGCGAGGTCGGCCTTCGCTCGGGTCAGCGTGACGCCGGCCTTCAGCCGCCCGACGGTCTCGAGGTAGTGCTGCCCGCGGTCGGTCCACGGGACCTTGCGCTCGAGGGTCGAAAAGACGTCGGAGAGGATCAGCGTCGTCGAGACCGGCTGTGGCGCGACGCCCGCGAGCAGGTACGGCAGGCCGTCGAGAGTGATCGTCGACCCGGGCGCGACCCCGCCCAGCACGTCGTGCCAGAAACCCTCGCTGACCACCACCGCGGGCGCCGCGTTTGGAACGTGCTCCTCGGGCGTAAAGAACCGACCCGCGACGGGCGCCACGCCGAGCAGCTCGAAGAAGCCCTCGGTCACCAGGGTGTTGATGATCACCCGCGGCTCGCCGCGGCCGGTCAGGTTCGACGTCTCCTGCCGGTAGGCCGCAAATCGAGCCAGATCAGGAACTTGCGAGCGGATATCGGTGAATTCCGGCCACGAAAAGCCGTGCGGCGACGTCTGCGGCTCGGTGTCCTGGAGCGCGACCAACTCGTCGGGGTGCGGGAACGGCAGCGGCCGCAGGAGCATCGAGCTCACGGCGCTGAAGATCGACGTGGTCGCGCCGATCGAGATCGCCAGGGTCAGGACCGCCACCGCGGTCACCGACGGCGTCTTGCGCATCATCCGCAGCGCGAACTTGAGGTCCTGGCGCAGGCCGTCCATGGCTACTCCGTCCTCAGGGCGGACATCGGGTCGACGGATGCGGCCTTCCGCGCCGGGAGGAACGAGGCCACCAGCGCGACCAGCGCGAGCAGCACCGGGATCGCCGCGAAGGTCAGCGGATCGCGAGCGGAGACTCCGTAGAGCTGCGAGGCGAGGATCTGTCCGCCGAGCAGCGCCGCGAAGAGGCCGATCGCCACGCCGAGCGCGGCGAGCTTGAGCGCGCCGCCCATGATCATCCGCAGCACGTCGCCGCGCTGCGCGCCGATCGCGATCCGCACGCCGATCTCCTGCGTCCTCTGCGTCACGCCGTACGCGGTCACGCCGTAGATGCCCAGCGCCGACAGCACCAGCGCCAAGCCCGCGAAAAGACCGAGCAATTGCAGCGGGAAGCGGCGGGCGGCGAGCGCGCCCGAGATCCGATCGGCGAACGGCTCGACCCGATCGACCGGCTGCGTGGCGTCGACCGAGGTCAGCGCCTCGCGCACCAGGTTCGCCGGAAGCGAGGTCCGCACCATGAACGTGAGCTGGTAGGGCGGCCACTGCGCCGCCGGCACGTAGTAGACGGGCGGGGTCGGCTTGTCGAACCCGAAGTCGTGGCTGTCGCCGACGACGCCGACGATGGTTCGCCACTCGTCCGCCTTGTGGTAGCGAAGGCGCTTGCCGATCACGTCGCGGCCGGGGAAGTACGCCCGCACCCAGGCCTCGTTGACCAGCACCACCCTGGGCGCCTTCGCGTCATCCGATGCTGCGAATTCGCGGCCGGTGACGACCGGCGTGCCGATCGTCTTGAAGTAGCCGGGGGTCGCCTCGCGGAACTCGTCGTCCGTGCCGGGGCGGCCCGCCTCGAGCGTGTAGCCCTCGATCTCGTAGCTGCGGTCGGTCCGGCCGCCGAGCGGCGCGACGTTGATGCCGCCCGCCGACGTGACGCCGGGAAGCGCCTCGAGGCGGCGGAGCGCCTCGGTGAAGTACGCCGCGCGCGCCTCGCGCTTCGACTCGTAGCCCGGCCCCGACGGGGACACCGTCGCCGCGAGTACGCCCTGCGCCTCGAAACCCGGGTTCACCGCCAGCACCCGGGCGAAGCTGCGCAAGAGCAGTCCGGCGCCGACCAGCAGCATCAGCGAGAGCGCGACCTGTGCGACCACCAGGCTCGACCGCAGCCGCCCCGCGCGCGGACCCGACGTGCCACGCGCGCCATCCTTGAGCGACTGGGCGAGGTCGAGCTGGGTCGTATGCAAGGCGGGCACGAGGCCGAAGACGAAGGTGGTGGCGATGACCATCGCGGCCGCGAACGCGAGCACCGCGCGGCTCACCGAGACGTCGGCGAACTGCCGCACCGACCCCGGCGCCGCCGCGAGCAGCGCCTCGAGCGCCCAGACCGCCATCGCGACGCCGAGCAACGCGCCGACCGCCGCCAGCACCGCGCTCTCGGTGAGAAGCTGGCGGACGATCCGCCAGCGCGATCCTCCCAGCGCCGACCGCACCGCGATCTCGCGGGCCCGCGCCGCTCCGCGCGCGAGCAGCAGGTTCGCTACGTTCGCACAGGCGATCAGCAGCACCAGCAGGACCGCCCCGAACAGCACCACGAGCGGCTGCCGCGCCGACGCGACGAAGCGGTCGCGCAGCGGCTGCAGCGAGAGCGCCCAGCGCCCCTCGGGCGGATAGAACTTCGGGTTCGCCTGCCGGATTTGCTCCGAGAGTTGATCGAGGTCGCGACGCGCTGCGTCAAGAGACACGCTCGGCCGCAGCCGCGCCACCGGATTGAGCCCGCGCGAGGACCGATCCGCCTCATCCTCCTGCGTCCAGCCGAACGGGAGATAGATCTCGGACTCGTACTCCCACCGGAACGAGGCCGGCAGGACGCCGACGATGGTGCGTGGCCGGCCGTCGACGGTGACCGATCTGCCGACCGCGCCCGGGTCGCTGCCGTAGCGCTTGCGGAACGCCGCCCACGAGAGGATCGCGACGCCGTCGTTGCCGCGGACGTCCTCCTCGCCGGAGAAGGTCCGCCCGTACACCGGCCGCACGCCGAGCGCGGTGAAAAAGCTGCCGGTGGCGAAGCCGGCCTTGATCCGCTCGGCGCGGTCCTGCTGCTGCAGCGCCACGGTGTCGTTGGAGTAGACGCCCACGCTCTCGAACAGCGGCGACTTCTGCAAGTCGCGGTACTCGGCCGTCGAGGCCCAGATCCCGGTCAGGTTCTGGCCGTACCAGTTGCCGCGCACCGCGACCAGCCGGCTCTCCTCGCCCCAGCCCAGCGAGCGCAGAAGGACCGCGTGGACGACGCTGAAGATCGCGGTGGTCGCGCCGATGCCGAGCGCGAGTGCGAGGATGGCGGCGATGGTGAAGCCCGGGGTCCGGAAGAGGCCGCGCACGGCGAAACGCAGATCGCGAAGCAGGGTCTCCATGCTCACTCCGTCCTCAAGGCGGCCATCGGGTCGAGGCGCGCCGCCCGCCGCGCCGGCAGGAACGAGGCGAGCAGAGTCACCAGCGCGAGCAGCACCGAAATCCCGAGGAAGGTCAGGGGATCCCGCGCGCCGATCCCGTAGAGCTGGGAGGAGAGGAGCTGCGAGGCGGCGATCGACACCGCGAGCCCGATGCCGACGCCTGCCGCGGCGAGACGGAGCGCGCCGCCCATCACCAGCCGCAGGACGTCGCCCTTCTGCGCGCCGATGGCGATGCGCACGCCGATCTCGCGCGTCCGCTGCGTCACGCCGTACGCGGTCACGCCGTAGATGCCGAGCGCCGAGAGCACCAGGGCGAGCGCGGCGAACGCGCCGAGCAGCTGCAGCGGGAACCGGCGCGGCGCGAGAGCGCGATCGATGCGCTCGGAGTACGGCTGCACCCAGTCGACCGGCTGCGTCCGATCGATGCCGGCCAGCGCCGCACGCAGCGAAGCCGCTACGGCCCGCGGATTCGACGTGCGGACGAGCATCGCCACCTGGCTCTCCGGAAGCTGGCTGGGCGGCACCCAGAACAGGGCCGGGCTGGGCTTGTCGAAGCCGAGGTCCTGCGTGTCGCCGGCGACGCCGACGATCGTGCGCCAGCGCTGCACGGGGTCCTTCTCGTCCTGCTTCTCGCCGCCGAAGCGGATCCGCTTTCCGATCACGTCCTGACCGGGAAAGTACCGGCGCACCCAGGCCTCGTTGACCACCGCGACGTAGGGCGCCTTCGCGTCGTCGGCGACCGTGAACTCGCGGCCGCGGACGATCGGGATCTTCAGCGTGGCGAAATAGCCCGCCGTCGCCTGGCGGAACTGCTCGTCCGGCGAGGCCTCCTTGCTGGGCGGCGTGTAACCCTCGATGGTGAAGCTCCAGTCGGTGGTCCCCTCGAGCGGGGGAATGTCGGTCCCGCCGGCGGACTCGACGCCCGGGATCGCCGAGGCGCGGCGCAGCGCCTCTTCCCAGAATCGCACTCGGTCTTCCTCCTTCTGGTACGTGGGGCCGCTCATCGAGATCTTTGCCGCCACGACGCCCTCGGCGTCGAACCCCGGGTTGACGTGGAGCACCATCGAGAAGCTGCGCAGCAGGAGGCCGGCGCCGACGAGCAACAGCAGCGAGAGCGCGATCTGTCCGGCGACCAGCGTGCCGCGCAGCCGGGCGGCGCGCGGCGAGACCGTCCCGTGGGCGCCGTCCTTCAGCGACTCGACGAGGTCGGTCCGGGTCGCGTGCAGCGCCGGAACCAGCCCGAAAATCAACGTGGTGGCGACCGTGAGCAGGCTCGCAACGGCGAGCAGCGCGCGGCTCACGTGCACGTCGGCGAGCTGCCGGATGGTCTGGGGCGCTGCGGCGAGCAGCCCGTCGAGCGACCAGACCGCGAGCATGACGCCGAGCAGAGCCCCCACCGCCGCGAGCACCATGCTCTCGGTCAGGAGCTGACGCACGACGCGGCCCCGGCTCGCGCCCATCGCGCAGCGGACCGCGATCTCGCGCGTCCGCGCGGCGCCACGCGCGAGCAGGAGGTTGGCGACGTTCGCGCAGGCGATGAGCAGGACGAGAAGAACGGCGGCGAGCAGGACCAACAGCGGCTCCCGCGCGCTGCCGACGAAGCTGTCGCGCAGTGGCGTCACGCTGAGGTGCCAGGGGCGCTTGGCGTCCAGCCCTCCGTAGAAGTCCGGGTTCTCGTGCCAGAGCTGCCGCGACAGCTCGAGCAGCCCGGTCCGCGCCTTCTCCAGCGTGACGCCCGGGGCGAGCCGCGCCACCGCGCTCAGGTAGTGGCTTCCGCGCTCCTTGGTGAAATCCTCGGGCGTGAAGGCGAGGGGCACCCAGAGCTCGTTCGGCGCTTCCCAGCGGAACGAGGGCGGCAGCACGCCGACGATGACCCGCGGCCTCCCGTTCACCGTCACGGTGCGGCCGACCGCAGACGGATCGCCCCCGTACCGCTTCTGGAACGCCGCCCACGACAGGAGCGTCACGCCCTGGTGGCCGTCCATGTCCTCTTCGGCGACGAAGTTGCGGCCGTAGATCGGCTGGACGCCGAGGGCGGTGAAGAAGGTGCCCGTCGCGTAGCCCGCCGGGATCCGCTCGGCCTGGTCCGGCCCCTGCAGCGAGGCGTTGCGGTCGAACGAGACGCCGACCGGCGCGAGGAACTTCGCCCGCTGGAGGTCGCGGTACTCGGCGGCCGAGACGGGAATGCGGAGCAGGTTCTGCGCCTCGAAGTTGCCGGTGATCGAGATCAGCCGGCTCTCCTCGCCCCAGCCGAGCGACCGCATCAGGACCGCGTGGACGACGCTGAAGATCGCGGTGGTCGCGCCGATGCCGAGCGCGAGCGCGAGGATGGCGGCGATGGTGAATCCCGGCGTGCGGACCAGACCGCGGACGGCGAAGCGCAGATCGCGAAGGAAGGTGTCCATCGTCACTCCGTGCGGAGGGCGTCCATCGGGTCGATCCGCGCGGCGCGGAGCGCGGGCACACCGCTGGCGACGACGGCCACCAATCCGAGGACGATGCAGATCGCCGCGTACGTCAGCGGGTCGTAGGGGGTCGTTCCGTAAAGCTGGGCGGCGATCAACCGGCCCCCGGCGAGCGCACCGGCGGCGCCGGCGAGGAGTCCTGCACCGACGACGCGGAGCGACCCGGCGAGCACCATCCGAACCACTCCCGCCGGCGACGCCCCGACGGCGATCCGCAGGCCGATCTCGCGCGTTCGCTGCGCGACCGCGTAGGAGGTCACGCCGTAGATGCCGAGCGCCGAGAGGAGCAGCGCCAAGGCCGCGAAAACACCGAGCAATTGCAGCGGGAACCGGCGGACCGCGAGAGCCGTCGCAAGGACGTCTTCGAGCGGCCGGACCTGGTCGACGGGTTCGCTCGGGTCGACCGCCGCGAGCGCCTCGCGCAGCGCAGCGGCGGAAACGTTCCCGCGGACGACCACCGTCAGCCGGTCGGGCGGGTCCTGCAGCGCGCTCAGGTAGAAGACCGGCGGCGCGGGCTTGTCGAGGCCGGCGTCCTTCGCGTCGCCGACCACGCCGACGATCGTGCGCCAGCGAGTCTGGTTCAGCTCGTCGAGGCGGAAGCGCTTGCCGATCACGTCCCGACCAGGGAAGTAGCGCCGCACCCATGCCTGGTTCACGATCACTACCGGGCCCGCCTTCGCGTCGTCGGCTGCAGTGAAGTCGCGGCCGGTGATCAGCGGTTGACGCATCGCGGCAAAATACCCGGGCATCACGAAGCGCATTTCGTCGGTCGGGTTTGGCTCGCCGGGGCGCAGCTCGAAGCCCTCGATGAAGTATGTCTGCCCCCAGCCACGGACGGTCGGCACCCGGTCGATGCCGCCGGCCGCCTGCGCGCCGGGCAGCGCGGACGCCGCGCGGATGGCGTCGGCGAAGTAGCGGCGGCGGGCCGCGTATCCCGGCAGCGTGCCGCCGACGTCGCCGTCGCCCATGTCGTATGTCGGTCCAGCGGGAGCGAGAACCGCGGTCATGGCGCCCTCGACCTCGAAACCGGGCGAGACACTGACCAGCCGACCGAAGCTGCGCAGCATCAGCCCCGCACCGGCAAGCAAAAAGATCGAGATCGCGACCTGCGCGGCGACGAGAAAGCTGCGCAGGCGTCCGCCGTGGGCGCTGCCGTGGGCGCCGTCCTTGAGAGACGAGACGAGGTCGACCTTGCTCGCGCGCAGCGCGGGAAGCAGCGCGAAGATCAGCGTGGTCACACCGGTGAGCGCGATCGAAAACGCGAGGACCAGCGCGGACAACCGGACGTTCGCGAGATCGCGGATCTGCCGTGGCGCCGAGGCGAGAAGCGCGGAGAGCGACCACATCGCGAGCATCACGCCCAGCGTCGCGCCGGCAGCGGCCATCACCAGGCCCTCGGTCAGGAGCTGCCGGATGATCCGCGCGCGAGAGGCGCCGATGGCCGCCCGCACGGCGAACTCGCGCCCCCGCTGCGCCGACCGCGCCAGGAGGAGATTCGCCACGTTGGCGCAGGCGATCAAGAGCACCAGCAGCACGGCGCCGAGCAGCACCAAAAGCGGCTCGCGCGTCGTGGAGGTGAAACGGTCGCGGATCGGATCCGCGAGAAGACCCCAGCCGAACTCCTTCGGGTAGTTGTTGGGATGGTCCTGGACGATCCGCGCCGCCAACGCGGAGAGCTCTTTCCGCGTCGTCTCGAGCGTCACGCCGGGCTTGAGCCGCGCCACGACCTCGATGAAGCGATAGCCGCGGGCATTCGAGACCTGCTCCTGCGAGAACCCGATCGGCCGGTAGAAGTCGCGCTGCCCGTCGTAGCTGAAGCCTTCGGGAAGGACGCCGATGATCTGGTGCGGCCGTCCGTCGAGGGTGATGCTCCGGCCGACGACCGACGGGTCGGCGCCGAACCGCCGGCGCCACGCGCTCGCGGACACGAGCACTACGGCATCGTTTCCCTTCAGATCCTCCGCGGGTGTGAACGTCCGGCCGAAGGTCGGCTGGACGCCGAGCGCCTCGAAGAAGCCGGAGGTGACGGCCAGGATGTCGACTCGCTCGGCCCGGTCGGTGAAGAGCGACGCGGTCTGTCGGGTCACCCCGCCCGAGGCCTCGAAGAGCGGGAACGTCCGCAGATCGGTGACGACTTCCGGCGGCGAGAGGCCGCCGTGCTTCCAGCCGTACCCGCGCTGCTCGGCGGTGACCCAGACCAGGCGCTGCTCGTCGCCGAATCCGAGCGAGCGCAAGAGGACCGCGTGGAACACGCTGAAGATCGCCGTGGTCGCGCCGATGCCGAGCGAGAGCGCGAGGACCGCGGCGATGGTGAAGCCCGGCGTGCGGCGGAGGCCGCGGACCGCGAAGCGGAGGTCCTTGATGAACGTCTCCATGTCACTCCGTTTTCAGCGCCGCCATCGGGTCGACCCGCGCCGCGCGCAGCGCGGGAACCCCGCTCGCAACCACCGCCACCAGCGCAAGCAGCGCGCCGACCGCCGTCAACGTCAGCGGGTCGCGCGCGCTGATCCCGTAGAGCTGCGAAGCCAGCACGCGCGATCCGGCCACCGCCGCGAGCGCACCCGCGGCGAGCCCGACCAGCACCACGCGCAAGGAGCCCGACAGCACGAGTCGCACGACCTGCGCCGGCGAGGCGCCGATCGCGATCCGCAGTCCGATCTCGCGGGTCCGCTGCGCGACCGCGTACGAGGTCACGCCGTAGATCCCGAGCGCCGACAGCAAGAGCGCCAGGACGGCGAACGCACCGAGCAATTGCAGCGGGAACCGGCGCTGCTGCAGCGACGAGGAGAGGATCTCGGCGATCGGCCGGACCTGGTCGAGCGGCTGGGTCGGGTCGATCGGCGTGAGCGCGTTGCGCAGATCGGCGGCGGAGAGCGTGCCGCGCGCGACCAGCGTCATCTGGTCGGGCGGCCACTGCAAGGCGGCGAAGTAGTAGACGGGCGGCGCGGGCTTGTCGAGGCCGAACTCGCGCGCGTCGGAGACGACGCCGACGATGGTCCGCCACTCGCCGCGTTTGTTGCTGTCGAGGCGGATGCGCTGACCCACCACGTTTCGACCGGGGAAATAGCGGCGCACCCAGGCCTCGTTGACCATCGCGACCGGAGGCGCCTTCGCGTCGTCGGCGGCGGTGAACTCGCGGCCGGCGACCATCGGCTGGCGCATGGCCGCGAAGTAGCCCGGCATCGCCTCGCGGATCTGCCCCGACGGCTGCGGTTCGCCCGGCGCCTGCTGATAGCCCTCGATGAAGTAGTCGAGGCTGTAGTTCGAGCCGCTCGCCGGCAGGCGATCGATCGCGCCGACCGCCTTCGCGCCCGGCAGCGACGACACCGCGCGCACCGCGTCTTCGAAATAGCGGCGGCGCGCGTCGGGCTTGTCGTCGTAGGCCGGACCCGCGGGCAGCAGCTCGGCAGCCACGACCCCGTCGGGGTCGAACCCGGGCGACACGTGCAGGAGCGTCGCGAAGCTGCGCACCATCAGCCCCGCCCCGGCTAGCAAAAAAAGCGAGATCGCGACCTGCGCGCCGACCAGCAGCGAGCGCAGCCGCACCGCCGGGGCGCCGGAGGTTCCGTGCGCGCCGTCTTTCAGAGCCGTGGCGACGTCGACATCGCTCGCCCGCAGCGCCGGGACCAGGGCGAAAACCAGAGTGGTTACGACGGTGAGGACGATCGAAAAGGCCAGCACCGCCCGGTCGATGCGTACGTCGTTGAGCTCGCGGATGCGCGTCGGCGCCGCCGCGAGAAGGACGTCGAGGCCCCAGGCGGCGAGGACGATGCCGATCGCCATCCCGGCGAGCGCCATCGCCAGGCCTTCGGTCAGGAGCTGGCGGACGAGCCGCGTCCGCGAGGCTCCGATCGCGGCTCGCAGCGCGAATTCACGCTCGCGCGCCGCGGAACGGGCGAGCAAAAGGTTCGCGACGTTGGCGCAGGCGATGAGCAGGACCAGCAGCACCGCGCCGAACAGGATCAGGATCGGCTGCTTCACCGACCCGGTCCAGCGGTCGCGCAGCGGCTGGGCCGCGAGGTCCCACAGGTCTTCCTTCGCGTAGTACTTCGGGTATTGCTCCCGCACTCGGCTCGCCAGGTCCTTGAGCGCCGCGCGGGCGCTCTCGATGCTGACGCCCCGCTTGAGCCGCGCCACCGACTCCAGCCAGTGCGCGCCGCGCCAGTCGGCGAGCTTTTCCGGCGGAAAAGAGTACGGAATGAAGAACTCGTGCGGCCCCGCGTAGCTGAAGCCCTCGGGCAGAACGCCGATGATGCGGTACCACTCGCCGTCGAGCGTGATCGTCTTCCCGATCGCGGCCGGATCCGACTGGAACCGGCGCTTGAAGGCGGTGAACGAGGTTAGCGCGACGTTGGACTTGCCCTTCATGTCCTCGTCGGGCGTCCAGGTCCGGCCGAACAGCGGGTGCACGCCGAGGGCCTCGAAGAAGCCCGCCGTGACCTGGCCGACCTTGACCCGCTCGGCCCGATCTCCGATCAGCGCGGAGCTGCTGGAGCTGAAGCCGCCCGAGCTTTCGAAGAGGGGTATCGCCCTCAAATCGAGTACTTCCGGGGGCGACATCGCTCCGCCCATCTCGACGCCGCGGCCCTTGTAGACGTCGCTGACCGAGATCAGCCGGCTCTCTTCGCCCCACCCGAGCGACTGCAGCAGGACCGCATGGACGACGCTGAAGATCGCCGTGGTCGCGCCGATGCCGAGCGCCAGCGCGAGCACCGCCGCGATGGTGAACCCCGGAGTGCGCTTCAGCCCACGGACCGCGAAGCGCAGGTCTTTGAGCAGCGTCTCCATTCTTTTTCCTTCAGGCGGCCGAGGAGCCCGTCTCTTCCACGATCCGGCCGTCGAAGAGCGACACCGTCCGGGTCGCGAGCCGCGCGTACGCCGGGTCGTGGGTGACCATGATCAGCGTCGAGCCGGCCTGGTGCAGCTCGGAGAGCAGCTTCATCACCGCCTGGCCGTTCTTCGAATCGAGGTTCCCGGTCGGCTCGTCGGCGAGGAGGATGAGCGGGTCGCCCGCGACCGCGCGCGCGACCGCCACGCGCTGCTGCTGGCCGCCCGAGAGCTGGCCGGGCATGTGCCGCGAACGGTGCGACATGCCGACCCGATTGAGCGCCTCTTCGACGCGCTTCTTCCGCTCGGCGGGCGCCATCCCCCGATACGTCAGCGGCAGCTCGACGTTTTCGAAGACGGTCAGGTCGCCGATCAGGTTGAAGCTCTGGAAGATGAACCCGATGTGCTTGTTGCGCACGTGGGCGCGGTCGGCCGGCGAGAGGTCCCGCACCGGCTTGCCGTCGATCATGAACGACCCGCCGGTGGCGGTGTCGAGCAGGCCGAGGATCGCGAGCAACGTCGTCTTGCCCGAGCCGGAGGGCCCGACGATCGCCAGCCATTCGCCCTTCTTGACCGTGAGGTGGATGTTGGAGAGCGCGTGCGTCTCCACCTCGTCGGTGAGAAAGACCTTTTCGACGTTCTGCAGCTCGATGAGTGTCTCAGCCATTTACCTCAGCCTCACGCGGTCGGTGGAATCCCAGGCGGACATGTCCGAGAGGATGACCTGATCGCCTTCGTTCAGGCCCTCGGTGATCTCGACGGTCGAGACGGAGCTGCGGCCCAGCTTGACCTTCACGCGGTGGGCTTCGTCGCCGTCTTTGGTCAGCTTGAACAGCTCGACCTGTCCTAAAGGCTGTGCGCCGGCGGGGCGGCCGACGTGGAGGACGTTGTCGAGCTTTTCGATCTCAACCGTTCCTTCCACTGTGAGGTCAGGCCTCGAGCCCTTGGGCAGCTCACCCTCGAGCGCGATGTCGACCTCGACGGAGCCCTGGTTGGCGGAAGGCGAGATGCGCGAGACGGTCCCTTTGACGAGGCCGTTGCGGGTGTCGATGACCGCCGGCAGGTGCAGCGCGAGATCGCGCGCCTGGGTCTCCGGGATGCGCAGCGTCGCCTTGAGCCGGTCGGGCTGGACCACCTTGGCGAGGAGCTGGCCGGGCACGACCCACTGGCCGAGCTCGAGCGGCAGCTCGGAAAGAACGCCCTTGTCGATGCTTCGCACCTTCATCGATTCGACCTGCTTGCGACGGAAAGCGACCATGGCCTTGAGCCGCTCGACCTGCGCTTCCTGGGCAGCGACCTGGTCCTTGCCGCTGCCGGCGACGACGCCGAGGCGCTGCTTTTCGAACTTGAGCCGGTCGCGCAGCTCGACCGCGTGCTCGATCGCCTGACGGGCTTCGACCCCGCTGATCACGCCGTCCTTGGCGAGGCCCTTGTCGGCCTCGGCGCGCCGCTCGGCGTCGGCGGTCTGCGCTTCGAGCGTGGCGAGCGAGGACTGGGTCTGCAGCGTGTTGCCGCTCGCGGTCGCTTTCAGGTTGATCAGGTCCGCTTTCGCCTGCGCGAGTTGACGCTCTGCGTCAAGCGCCTGGAGCATGACGTCGGGGTTCGAGAGCTCCATCAGGATCGTGCCCGGCTCGACCTGGGCGCCCGGTCGCAGCGGGATGCGCTCGACGCGGCCTGCGGTGTCGGCAGTGATGAGCCGGATCTGCTCCGGGACGAGGGTGCCGGGGCCTTTCACTTCGCGCAGCATCGGGCCGCGCTTGACGGTGTCGGTCCAAAGCGAGCTGCGCTCGACCACCGGAGCGGCCGAACGCAGCCGCGAGAGCATGAACGTGATCGCGACGACGGCGCCGATGCCGCCCGCGGCCAGCGCGATGTTGCGGCCGCGCCGGTTCGGCTTCTTGCGCGGAATGTCGACCACGCTCGTGCGCGGCTCGGGGATGCGGGTAGGCTCGGCCATCAGGGGTGTCTTGAGCGAACTTCGTGCCAAGCAATTTCAGAGGGGAAACGACCTTCGGCTGACCGCCCGGGGGATTGTCCGTCCCATTTCCGAACACCGGGGACAGTCATTGGGGACACTCGATGGGGACACTCGATTGTGACACTCGATTTCATTCGGCTCGCAGCGCGATCGCCGGGTGCAGGCGGGACGCTCGGCGGGCCGGCAGGTACAAGGCGACGGCCGCGACCACCGCGAGGATCGCCGCTGCGACGAAGTACGTCGCCGGGTCGGTGCCCGAGATCCCGAAGAGCAGCGCGGCGAGCGCCTTCGAGCCGGCAAGCGTGGCCGCGATCCCGATTGCGAGCCCGGCGACGACGAGCAGCGACCCCTGCCTGAAGATCAGTCGCAGCACGTCGCCCGCCGCGGCGCCGAGCGCGAGCCGCACCCCGATCTCCCGCGTCCGCTGCGCGACCGAATACGCCATCACCGCGTAGACCCCGAGCATCGCGAGCAGGAGCGCGAGGCCGGCGAAGAGCGAGAGCAGCAGCGCGGAGAAGCGGGCTTTCGACACCGCGCCGCCGAGGCGCTCGTCCATCGTCTTGAGATCGGAGACGGCGAGCGTCGGATCGAGCGAGGCGATCGTCGCCTTGAGGGCGCGGCCGAGCGCGCCGGCATCGCCCTCGAACCGCAGCACGAAGTACATGTTCCCGCCAAACTGGTCGGCGAGCTGCTCGACGCGCATCCAGACCTGCGAGACCGGCGGCTTCTCGAGAGACCGGCGGCGCACGTCGCGGACGAGCCCCACCACCGTGTAGCGCGGGTAGACCGGCTCGTTGCGATCGGGCGGAATCAGCCGCTCGGGCGGGTTGATCGAGATGCGCCGCCCGATCGGGTCCTGCTCGGCGAACAGCGTGCGCGCCGCGGTCTCGTTGATGACCACTTCGTGCTGCGACGGATCGTCGAGCAGCCGCCCGCGAAGCGGCGCGATGCCGAGCGCGCCGAAGTAGTCGCCGGAGACGAGCTGGAAGTCGCAGCCCGACACGTCCTCCAGGCGCTGCGGCTCGTGCTCTTCCGCCCACATGTACTTACCCCAGCCGCGGTTGTCGAACGGCACCGTGCTGGCGATGCCCGCGCTCTTCACCCCCGGCAGCGCCCTGACGCGATCGAGCGCGTCGCGGAAGAAGGCGAGCTGTTTCTCGTCGGTGTCGTAGCGCGCGGCGGGCAGCGCGATGTTCCCGGTCAGGACCCGATCGGCGTGAAAGCCGGGGTCGACCGCGCGCAGCCGATCGAGCGAGCGCAACAACAGGCCCGCGCCCGAGAGCAGCACGACCGAAAGCGCGACTTCGGCGACGACCAGCGCCGAGCGCAGCCGTCCGCTGCGCGGCGAAAGGCCCGGCGCGCTTTCCTTCAGCGCTTCCGACAGCGAATGACGCGAGAGCAGCAGCGCCGGCGCGAGTCCGAAGGCAAGGCCGGTCAGCGTCGAAAGGACCAGGGCAAAGCCGAGCACGCGGAGATCGAGCCGCAACGGCGGCAGCCGCGCGATCAGATCGCCGCCGAGCGCGGAGATGCCCGACAGCGCCCAGACGGCGACGCCGCAACCCAGCACGCCGCCGGCGAGCGCCAGGAGCACGCTCTCGGTCAGCAGCTGGCGAACGAGCCGCGCCCGAGTCGCGCCGAGAGCGGCGCGGACGGCGATCTCGCGCGATCGGGCCGCGCCGCGCGCGAGCAGGAGGTTGGCGAGGTTGGCGCAGGCGATGAGGAGGACGAGCCCGACCGCGCCGAGCAGCAGGAGAAGCGCCGGCCGCAAAGAGCCGGAGATCGACTCGCGCAGCGGCTGCAGCGTCGCGCTCATGCCGACATTCTCGGGAAACTGCGCCGCCAGCGACGCGGCGATGCGCTGGACGTCGGCCTTCGCGGCCTCGATCGAGACCCCCCGCTTCAGCCGCGCGACTGCTTCGACGAAATGGTTGCCGCGGGTGAGCATGTCGCTCTTCGGCTCGAACGAGATCGGCGTCCAGGCGTCGACCTGCGGGTCGTCGAAGCTGAACCACGCCGGCATCACGCCCACCACCTGCGTCGGCTCCCCGTCGAGCAACACCGTCGCGCCCGGCCCCGCGCCGAGCTGCGCCGCCAGCCGGTGCGAGAGCACCGTGACATGATGGTTGCCGTGCGTCTCTTCCGACGCGTCGAAATACCGGCCGCGCTCCGGCGACACGCCCAGGACGCGGGGCAGGTCCGCCGTCGTCCGGTCGACCAGGATCCGCTGCGCGTCGCCGCCGGGAACCGCGAGGTTGCGTCGCGCCGAGTAGTAGCCGGCGAGGCCCTCGAGGGTAGTGCTCTGCTCGCGCAGCGCGCGCAAGTCGGGGATCGCCGACGGCATCGTCGGATACCGCGGAGCGACCGACCACACCAGCATCAGCCGGTCTGGGTCGTGGAAGGCGAGCGGCCGGAGCAGCGCCGCGTCGACCGCGCTGAAGAGCGCGGTGTTCGCGCCCAGGCCGAGCGCCAGCGAGAGCACCGCGGCAGCGGCGAAGCCGGGACTGCGCTTGAGCGCGCGCAGCGCGTATTCGAGATCCTTGAGCATCACTCGGCCCTCAGCGCGATGGCCGGGTCGACGCGCACCGCGCGCCGGGCCGGCAGCCAGCAAGCGCCGACCGCGACGCCGCCGAGAAGCAGGGCGAGGCCGGCGTAGGTCAAAGGGTCGGTCGCGCTCACCCCATAGAGCAGGCTCGCCATCACCCGCGACAGCGCGAACGCGCCGGCGATGCCCGCGACGATCCCGATCGCTGCCAGCCGCGCGCCCTGGCCGACGATCAGCTTGAGCACCGCCCGGCGCTCCGCGCCGAGCGCCATCCGGATGCCGATCTCGCGCGTGCGCTGCTCGACCGAGTACGACATCACCCCATAGATCCCCACCGTCGCGAGCAGCAGCGCGACCGCTGCGAAGATGCCGAGCAGGATCAGGTTCAGCCGGCGGTTGGCGACGTTCGCCGAGACGATCTCCTCGCCGGTCTGCACCAGCCAGACCGGCTGCTGGGGATCGATCGAAGACACCACCTTGCGCAGCGGCGCGGCGAGCGCGGCGGGGTTGTCGCCGGCCGACCGGACCGAGAGCCAGATGTTGCGCACGTACTGCGGGAACATCTTCGCCGCCAGCGAGTACTGCACGTAAAAACCCATGTCGACAGGGCCTTTTCCGTCGATCGAGTACCCTTGCGCATGCCCGGCGATGCCGATGATCTCGATCGGCGGGCGCCCTTCGCCCTGCGGGTTCTTGCTGCCGGCGAATCGCTTGCCGATCGCGCTCTCTTTGGGAAAGAAGCGGCGCGCCATCACCTCGTCGATCATCGCGACCGGGTGGCCGCGGTCGGCCTCGGTGAACGAGCGGCCCTCGAGGATCGGGATCTTGAGCGTCTCGAAGTAGCCGGGGGTGACGGAATAGACGTTGGCCTCGGGACCGTGGCCGGGCTCCGCCTCGGGTTGGCCCTCGAACTGGAAGCCGGTCTCGGTGGATCCGAGCAGGGGCAGGCCGTCCGAGACCGCGACCGACGCCACGCCGGGGACTTCCTGCGCCTGCCGCCGCAGCTCGCTCTCGAACCGCAGCAGCTCGGCCCCGGTCGGGTACCGCGACGGCGGCAGCGAGATCGCCATCGTCAGCAACCGCTGCGTCTCGAAGCCAGGGTTGAGGCCCGTCACCCGGCTGAAGCTGCGCAAGAGCAGACCCGCGCCGATCAACAGGACCATCGAGAGCGCCACTTCGCCCAGGACCAGCGCGCCGCGCAGGCGGGCGTGCGAGACGGTGCGCACGTCCTTGAGGAACGTATGGACGGAAGGGTCGGACGCGCGCAGCGCGGGGTAGCTGCCGAAACCGATGCCGGTCAGGAGCGAGACGCCGGCGGTGAAGAAGAGCGCGAGGCGATCGACGTGGATCTCCTTGCCGCGCGGGAGGTTGGCGAGCAGTGGCGAGAGCGCGTCGAGCCCCAGCGAGGCGATGGCGACGCCGATCGCGCCGCCGACCAGCGCGAGCAGCGCGCTCTCGGTCAGGAGCTGGCGGACGATGCGGGAGCGGCTGGCGCCGAGGGCGATCCGGACGGCGATCTCGTTCTGGCGCGCGGTCGCCCGGGCGAGCATCAGGTTGCTGACGTTGGCGGCGGCGATCAGGAGCACGAAGGTGACCGCGCCCCAGAGGATCAGAAGCGCCGTGCGTGAGTCGGAAGTCTGGTCTTCTTTCAAGAGCTTGACGTTGACGGTGTTGTTCTTGTTGGTGGCGGGGTAGAGCTCGCCGAGCCGTTTCGAGACGGCGTCGAAGGCCTTCTTCACCTGCTCGGTCGTGACGCCCGGCTTCATCCGCGCGATGCCGTAAAGGCCGGGGTGGGTGTCGCGGTCCTGGTAGCGATCGGCGAAGAGGCCGAGCGGGACGAAGGCGTCGGCGCCGCTGAGGAACCGGAAGTCCTTCGGCAAAACGCCGATCACCGTGTAACTGTCGCCGCTCATCGTGATCGACTTGCCGACGATGCGGGGATCGCCGCTGAACCGGCGCTGCCACAGGCCGTGCGTGAGCACGACGGTGCGGGGCGCGCCGGGCTTGTCGTCGTCTTCGCCGTAGAGGCGGCCGAGCTCGGGTTGGACGCCCAGCTCAGGCAACAAGTCGGCGCTGGCCATGCGGCCGAGGATGCGCTCCGGCTCGCCGTCGCCAACCAGGTTGAAGCTCTCGCGACGCACCGCGGCAAAGCCGCTGAAGAGACCCGGCGGCAGCTGCGCCTTCCAGTCGACGAAGTTGAGATAAGCGACCGACGCTTCGGCGAAGCTCGGCATGTGTTCGGACAGCAGGATCAGGCGGTCCGCCTCGGGATACGGCAGCGGGCGCAAGAGCGCGAAGCTGATCACGCTGAAGAGGACGGTGTTCGCGCCGATGCCGAGCGCCAGCGCGAGCACGGCGACGGCGGTGAAGGCGGGCGACTTGCGGAGGGAGCGGATGCCGTAGCGCAGATCCTGGACGAGGCTGTCCATGTGGACGGGTTGAGCGAAAGCCGTGCCAATGTGTCCCGGTCAGTGTGTCCCACTCAATGTGTCCCAGTTAATGTGTCCCAAACCGGGACTTTTCGTCCCGGAAACGGACGGTGGATGAGGCGGCTCACGGACGGGGCGGTGCTGGTCGAGTTACCGAACGAGGACGCGCTGGCGTTGGCCTTGGCGTTGGCGAAGGAGCGGCCCGAGGGGTTTCTCGATGCGGTGCCGGGGGCGCGGACGCTGCTGGTGATGTTCGAGCCGGGTCGATTCGATCTCGCCGTGCTTTCGAAGCCGATGCCGGCGAGCGCGCGGACGGTTTCACGGATAGTGAAATTGCCGGCGGTCTACGATGGGCCCGACCTGCCTGACCTCGGTCCAGACGCCGTGCGACGGCACGTGGACGCCGAGCATGTCGTCGCGTTTCTCGGGTTTGCGCCCGGGTTTGCGTACATGACCGGTGGATTCGACGTACCGAGGCTGAAGACGCCGCGGGTTCGCGTGCCCTCGGGCAGTCTCGCCGTCGCCGACGGGTACACCGGCGTCTACCCCGCGGAGACACCGGGCGGATGGCGGCTGATCGGGCGCGTCGGAGCGCGGATGTTCGATCCGGACGCGACGCCGCCCGCGCTGCTGCGGCCGGGCGATCGGGTCGTCTTCGAACCGGTCGACGAGCTCCCGGCGCGGTCCATCGATTCAAGCGCGCGGCCGAAGGGGATGCCGATCCTGCGCGTGATCGCGCCGGGGCCGTTCACCACCGTGCAGGGAGCGCCCCGGTACGGACTTGCCTCTTCGGGCGTCCCGGCGGGCGGCGCGTTCGACCCGGCAGCGCTGGCGGAGATGAACGCGCTGGTCGGCAATCCACCGCTGGCGGCGGGGCTCGAGCTCACCATTTCCGGTCCCGGGCTGCGCGCGCTCGAGGACGTGCGCCTCGCGTTCATGGGGCGCGTCGAAACGCTGCGCAAGGGACAGCAGGTGAAGGTCGGGATGATGCGCGAGCGCGCGCGGGGGTACGTTGCGGTCGAGGGCGGCCTCGCGACGGAGCTGGTGACGCGGCCGCTGCAGGCGGGTGACGACTTGATTCGGGCAGAGGCAGAGACCGTTTCGAACGCGCCGCTGCGGCGCGCACAGACCGCGGGGAGCCTTCTCGAGATCCGCGCCGTTCCCGGGCCGCAGCTCGATCACTTTCGCGAACCGCTCGCGTTCTTCCGCAACGAATACACGCTCTCGCCGCAGAGCGACCGCCGGGGCCTGCGCCTGCGCGGTCCGGCGCTCGAGGTGGTCGAGCCCGACGTCGAGCCCGAAGGCACCGCGCTCGGAGCGGTCCAGGTCCCGGGCGACGGACTACCCATCGTCCTCGGCCCCGATCGGCCGGTCACCGGCGGGTATCCGAAGATCGCGACCGTTCTCTCGGCGGACCTGCCGCTGCTCGCGCAAGCGCGGCCCGGCGCGCGCATCCGGTTCCGGGAGGTGCGGCCGTGAAGATCGACCTGAACGCCGACCTCGGCGAGGGCATGGACGATGCCGCCATCCTGCCTTTCCTCACCAGCGCGAACGTCGCGTGCGGGATGCATGCCGGGGACCCCTCGGCGATGGACCGCACGGTCGAGCTCGCGCTGAAGCAGGGCGTTCGGATCGGCGCGCATCCGGGTTACGCGGACAAGGCGAACTTCGGGCGCACCGATCAAGAGCTGAGCGAGCCCGGCCTGCGCGCGCTCCTGCTCTACCAGCTCGGCGCGATCGACGCGATCGTCCGCGCCCGCGGCGGCGTCCTCCGCCACGTGAAAGCGCATGGCGCGCTCTACAACCGCGCCGCGAAGGACCGCGAGCTGGCCCGCGTCATCGCCGAGACCGTCCGCGATTTCGGCCGTGATCTCGTATTGGTAGGCCTCGCAGGATCGGTCCAGATCGACGCCGCTCGAGCGGCGGGGCTCAAAGCCGCCGGCGAGGCGTTCGCCGATCGCCGTTACCTGGCCGACGGATCGCTGATGCCGCGCTCGCGGCCGGGGGCGGTCCTGCATGATCCCGCGGAGGCCGCCGCGCAGGCCTTGCGGATCGTGCGCGAGGGCCGCGCGCAGACGCTGTGCATGCATGGCGACACGCCGGGAGCGAGCGCGATCGCGGCGGCCGTTCGCGCGGCGCTCGAGTCGGCGGGCGTCGCGATTGCGCCGTTGTAGTGGTGTACGGTACGTGAATGGGACTGCTCCTGATCCTCGCCGCGCTGCGGACGTTCTCGATCGACGGAGGCGCCAGTAGCGCGCAGGCGCACGTGGGGAAGACCGGGCTCGGCAGCTTCGCCGGCCACGAGCATCTCGTCCTTGCGCAGAACATCCAGGGCGAGGTCGCGCTCGACCCGGAGGATCTGCCGAAGTCATCCGTCGATCTGATCGTCGACGCGCGGTCGCTCGAGGTGAGCCCGGAGGGCGAGCCGAACGACGATGCGCCCAAGGTCCAGCAGGTGATGCGCGGGCCCGAGGTGCTCGACACGGCCCGGTTCGGGACCATTCACTTCGGGTCGACGAGCGTCAGCGGCAGACAGGTGTCGGCGGGCGTCTTCGACCTGGTCGTCACCGGGGAGCTGTCGCTGCATGGGGTAGTCAAACCTCTCACCTTGCCGGTGCACGTCGAGGTGCGCGGGTCGTCGCTCGTCGCCTCGGGAAAGTTCACCGTCAAGCAGACCGACTTCGGCATCGAGCCGACCTCGGCGGCGGGCGGGCTGGTCAAGGTCGCCGACGAGGTCGGGCTGTCGTTCAGGCTCGCCGCGCGCGCGCCTTGAGTGTCCCAATCGAGTGTCCCAATCGAGTGTCCCAATCGAGTGTCCCCGAATTAGTCCGAATTAATCGTCGGATTCTTCGAGGCCTAGCTGTTTCGCGTTGTGGCTGACGATCGCGGCGGCGAGGACCTTGGGGACGTACTCGCGGGTTTCTTCGGGTAATTTCTTGAGACGGTAGAGGTGCCAGAAGTCGCGCTTTTCCTTGCGGAAGCCGCCGGGCTCCTGGGCGACCTGGTGCAGCACGCGGCGGACGCCGGCCTCGCCGCGGTTGTACGAGGCCATCGCCAGCATGAACGAGTCCGACCCGTATTCGGCGAGCAGGTTCGCGAGCAGCTGCGCCGCGGCGTGGGTCTCCTTCTCCGCGTCGTAGCGCTCGTCGGTCTTCTGGTCGACCCGCAGGTGAAAATCGCGCGCCTTCTCGGGGGTGAACTGCCACATCCCGGCAGCACCGACCGAGCTCTTCGCCTTCGGGTCGAACTGCGTCTCCGCCCAGGCGATGTACGCCATCTCCTCCGGCAGGCCGAGCGCGCCGAACTCCTTCGAGATCACCGGCCAGTACTTCTGCTTGCGGTGGTAGATGTACTTGAGGTTCGAGGAGTGCTCGAGCACGTCGATGTGGTACTTGAGCCGCTCCTTGAAGACCGGCGGCACCGCGTAGGTCTCGGCGTCGAACTTGCGAAGGATGTCGCGGATCTCGCGATCGAGATCGTCGCCCTTCTCGGCTACTTCCGCGGCCTTCTTCTTGTCGGTCTTGCCGAGGGTCTCGATGGTCTTGAGCGCGCTCCCCGATAGTGAATTCAGCTTCTCTTCCAGCTCGACCAGCTTCGCCGGATCTGTTTCTTCATCCATCTGCGCCTGCAGCTTGCCGATCTCCTTGTCGATCCCTTCCTTCTGCTTGACCAGCGCGGCGATCTTCCGGTTCTGCACCACGATCACGACGCTCATCGCCGCGACCACCACCGCCGACACCGCGGCGACGACCGCGACCACCTTCACCCACTTTTTGCGCGTCCGCTGCTTGGTCCCCTGCTGGACCTCTTTCAGGCTGGAGACCATGATCTGCATGGTCTGGCCCGACGAGACGCCGCCGGCCTTGGCGCGCTCTTCGGCGATCTTCTTCGCCGCCAGCTCGGCGAGGTTCGCGGTCTGCGTGTCGGCGCTGACCCGCAGCTCGTTGGCGATGGCCTTCATCTGCCCGGTGCTGGCGAGATTGGGCGAGGAGGCCGGCTTCTTCTTCGTGTACCGGGCGAGCGCCTCGAGCGAGACCGCCTCGGTCTTCATCGAGCCGCCGAGGCCGTCCTGGGCGTCGAACTCGACCTTGACCAGCGGGCCGCCGGCGCCGATCTGGATCTCCTCGCCCTGACGCAGCCGGACTTTGTGGATCCGCTGGCCGTCGACCAGCGTGCCGTTGGTGGAGCCGGTGTCGACCACGAACCACTGGCCGTCCTCGTAGAGGAACTCGGCGTGATGGCTGGAGACTTTCGGATCCTTGACGCCGTCGAAGCGGACGTCGCAGTCCGGCGCGCGGCCGATGCGGACGACCTGCTTCCCCGAAGCGGACGTCTTGCCCTGCAGGCTTCCCGACAGGTGCTTGATGCGGATCATGCGGCGGAGGCCCCCACTCCCCTGATCTAGCATGAGGAGCGGGGTCGGATCGAAAACCTAGGCGCAGGAGACGGTGATCTGGTGGGTGTGTGAGCCGTTTCCGCCGTTGCCGACGGTGCTGGTCTCCATCGCCTGGAGGTTCTTCGCCAGATTTGCGAAGTCCGCCGCG
The DNA here is from genome assembly GCA_020201435.1 of Myxococcales bacterium. Classification (GTDB taxonomy): domain Bacteria; phylum Myxococcota; class Myxococcia; order Myxococcales; family 40CM-4-68-19; genus 40CM-4-68-19. The sequence goes on along the minus strand of JAIVGS010000197.1, from coordinate 2,671 downwards.
GTGAGCGTCACGTCATGCGTGTGCGACGGGTCGCCCTGCATGGTGTACGTCTTCTGCACACCGGCCGCGATGTCGGCCTTGCTGACGTTGAGGATGTGGCCGGTGTTCTGCGCGATTTGAACGGAGGTGCCGTTCGCCGCGCAGTTGCCGGAGGGAGTGTCCGAGGAAGATCCGCCGCAGGCCGCGGCGGCAGATCCGATCAGGAGCACGATGAACTCTTTCCGCGTGAGGTCCATGGCCCCTTCGACGTCCCGGCGGGGGAAAGGTTCCAGCGGGAACCTTTTGCCGCCCGAAGCCTCTGTGGCGGCATGACAATTCTGACCCTTGTGGCTGTGGCCCTCGCAGCTCCCTCTATGAACGACCCGCAGATCGCGACGGTCGCGCTGACCGCGCACCAGATCGACATCGACCGCGGCAAGGTCGCTCTCAGGCACACGAAGAACGACGAAGTGAAGCAATTCGCCGACCAGATGGTCCACGATCACCAGGCCGGCAAGCAGGAAGCGCTCGATCTGGCGAAGAAGCTGGGCGTGAAGCCCGAGGAAAGCGACACCACCAAATCGCTCAAAGCGGACGCGGCGAAGGTCTCGAAGCGTCTCGCCAAGGAAAAGGGTGCGGCATTCGACAAGGACTACATCGACACCGAGGTCGCGTATCACCAGGCGGTGATCGACGCGGTCAAGAACGTCCTCGTGCCGGGCGCCCGGAACGAGCTGCTCAAAACGCTCCTTCAGAACGCAGTGCCGACGCTGGAGGGACACCTGCAGCACGCGAAGATGGTCCAGGCGCAAATCGGGTCGAAGACCGCAGCGGCGAAGTAGCGGTCGGCCGGCCTCCCGGAGAGGCGCTCTTGCCGCACGGTAGGGGCGTCTCCCACCTTGCATGCGGAGGTACGACATGACTGAAGAGACCGTGGTAAAGCCCGAGGCGACGCACGACCTCGTCGCGACCGACCTCGTCTGGAAGACGCTCCGCATCGTGTTCGGCGTGGTGCCGATCGTGGCCGGGCTCGACAAGTTCACCAACCTGCTCACCGACTGGACGCATTACCTGGCGCCCGCGTTCGCGCGGATGATTCCCTTCAGCCCCCACACGTTCATGCTCATCGTCGGCGTGATCGAGATCGTCGCCGGCATCGGCGTCCTGTTCACGCCCTGGACGCGGGTCTTCGCCTGGATCGTCGGGCTGTGGCTGATCTGCATTTCGCTCAACCTGATCGCCGCCGGCTTCTTCGACATCGCGGTTCGCGACCTTGTGATGTCGATCACATCGTTCTGTCTGGCGCGATTGACGGCGGCCGACCGCGTCGCGGCGCGGCGCGGCACGATGGTCGAGGCGCGAACGGCGCCCTGACCGAATCCCGACGCGAGCGCGCGCATCGCATCGGTGCCCGAGAAGCGCGCGGAGGTTCCGATGCTGCGTCGATGCGTAGTGTGGACGGCGGCGGTTGCACTGCTTGCGGGTTGCTCCGGCAAAAGCGGCGGAGGAGGCGGCGGTGGCGGAACCGGCCCCACCGACGGCGCGCCGCCGCCGCCGGGAGAGTGGATGGCTGGCGTCGTCGGGCCGGGCGGCCTGTTCGTCGCCACCGCCGACGGGAACAACTTCACCATCCGGCCGCCGGCGACCGCCAACGACCTGCACTCGCTGGTCTGCGTCGGTCACACGCTCGGCTGGGCGGCCGGCGCGCGCGGGACCATCGTGGCGACCGTCGACGGCGGCGCGACCTGGTCGGTGCAGGCGGCGCCCACCCTCGCCAGCCTGCGCGGGATCTCGTTCGGCAACGCGCAGCAGGGGATCGCGGCCGGCGAGCGCGGCACGCTCCTCTCCTCGGGCGACGGCGGCAAGTCCTGGAGCGCGGTGAGCTCGCCCGTCTCGAGCGACCTGACCTCGGTCTACTTCTCGCGATCCTCCTCGATCGCGTGGGCGGCGGGCGCGGGCGGGACCATCGTCCGCTCGACCGACGGCGGGCAGACGTTCTCCGTGGTCCGCTCCGGAGGCCCGGCGATCCGCGCCATCAAGTTCGCCGAGGACGGCCTGCGCGGCTTCGCGGTGGGCGACGCCGGCACCATGCTCGCCTCGTCCGACGCCGGCGCGACCTGGAAGGCGCTGCCGACCGCGCGCACCGACCTGCGCGGCGTCGCGGTCTCGGAAGGCGGCGATCGGATCGTCGCCGTCGGCGCCAACGGCCTCGTGGTCCGCTCGGTGGACCGCGGAGCCTCCTGGACCGAGGTCTCGTCCGGCACCACCCGGGGGCTGAACTCGATCGGCTTCCTCGACGCGAATCCCGATCAGGGCTGGGCCGTCGGCGAGAGCGGCACGATCCTCTACACCGGCGATGCGGGCGGCCACTTCAGCGCCGTCTACAGCCCGGTTGCGGTCGATCTCGAATCGGTCGAAGATCTCTGACCGTGACCGGGCTCCTCTGTGCTCTGCTCCTCGCGCAGGCGTTCGACCTGCGCGAGGGGACCCTCACCTACACCGTGGTGCACAAGCTGCACGAGGTGAAGGGCACCTCGCGCGAGCTGCAGGGGCGCGCGGTCCTGCAGGGTGGGACGCTCAAGGTGCAGGTGCGCGCCACGGTCGCCTCCTTCGACAGCGGGAACGGCAATCGCGACGAGCATGTGCGCGAGGTGACGCACGAGCCGGTCCATCCGTTTGCACAGGTGAAAGG
>JAIVGS010000196.1 GCA_020201435.1 Myxococcales bacterium | reverse complement strand
CGGCGACACGGCCCTGCGCGACGAACAGGCCCGCAGCCGGCACTACCGGGACGCGTACGAGACGCAGGCGCAGGAAATTGCGCACCTCAAGGCGCGGATCGCGGAGCTCGAGAAGCGAGACTGCCGCTGATTGGGGACACTCGATTGGGACACTCGATTGGGACACTCGATTGGGACACCCGTGCTCGGGGTTTTCCAGCGGGTTCTCCGCATTGGGTGTCCCATGGGTGTCCCTAGTTCACCCGCGTGGCCGTGCCATCCTTCAGTGAGGCCTCGATCAGCTGTTCCACCTTGCGCTGCACTTCCTTCGAGAGCCGCTCCTGCTCGTGCCCCATCCGCTCCTGCTCGCGGCCGATCTTTTCCTGCTCGCGGCCGAGCGTCTGTTGCGCCTTGCTGAGCTCGCGCTGGGTCGAGGCGATCTCGCGCTCGTCCTCGCGGTCCCTCTTTTCCGGCCGTCCGCCGTTCAGCTCGCGCGACGCCTGACGCAGCGCCGCGCGCGCCTGAAGCTGACCCAGTCGAGCCTGTTCCTGCCCGAGCGTCGCCTGCTGCTGGCCGAGATCAGCCTGCCGGCGGCCGAGGTCCGCCTGCGCCTTCCCCAGGTCTTCTTGAGGCTCGACAGCCTCGTCGATCGTCTTCAGCGTCTTCCCGTCGCGGACGATGTACTCCTTGCCGTCGCGCCGGAACCACAGGTAACCAGGGCCGATTTCGTTGAAGTGCCGGCGCGCGACGCGAAGGTCGTCCATGTCGCCGTGCATCGTCGTCGACTTGTCGTCGCGGACCACGACCCAGGAATCCTCGTGCGAGAACGCGCCGCAGACGAGCACCGCCAGCAGCATCGGGACCATCAGCGAACCTCCTGCGCGGTGCCGTCGCGCAGCGAACTGGCGATCAACTCTGCCATCTTCCGTTCCATCTCCCTGGCGCGCTTCTCCTCGGCTTTACCGAGCTTTTCCTGCTTTTTGCTCACCTTCTCCTGCTCGCGCGTGACCTGTTCCTGCGCCTTCTGCAGGTCCTCCTGCGCGCGCTGCAGCTTCTCGTCCCTCACGCCCCGGTCCTGCCACTTCTCGATGAGGGCCTGGTTCTTGTCGAGCTTCTGCTGGTGCCGGTCGAGCTCGGCGTCGGCCTCGTCGAGGATGGCCTCGCGAGCCTCGGTCTCGCCGTCGCCGGCGGTGAGCTGGTCGGCCTTCTCGAGGACCTTTCCGTCGCGGACCACGTACTCCTTGCCCGCGTGGCGGAACCATAGGAAATGAGGACCGAATTTCTTGAAGAGCCGCTGGCCGGACTTGAGGTTCGACAGGTCGCCGGACATCGTCACCCGCTCCTCGGTATGGAAGAGCATCCAGGCGTCGGAAGCGAGCAGGGCGAATGCGCAGAGGAGTGGCGTCATGGCCGGGAGTGGCCGGGCGGACGCCCTGGTTTCAATCGTCGTGCGATCGCACGCGACGCACTGCGGCAAGAAGTGACTCCGGCGCGAACGGCTTCTCGACGAACGCATCGCACGCGAGCTCGCGTGCCGCGCTCGCCACCTCGCGGTCGGCCGAGAACAGCACCACCCGCGGCGACTGTCCAAGAGCGCGGATCGCCCCGAGGAGCTGCCGCCCGTCCATCTCCGGCATCCGCAGGTCGAGGACCATGACGTCGGGCGGGTTCGACCTGACGCGGGCGAGCGCGGCCCGGCCGCCGCCGGCCCAATCGGAGACGAAGCCGTGCTCCGCGAGGAACTCGGCCATCATCCGCGCCATCGGCTCGTCGTCGTCGACGACCAGGACCCGGCCTTCGCCGGCGCCGTCGCTATCGATCGAGGGGCTGCGCAGCGGCAGTTCGAGGACGAACGCGTCCGGCTCGGCGCGCAGCAAACCGCCGTGCAGCTCGGCGGCGCGGCACGCGACCATCAACGCCATCCCCAGTCCCTGTCGCTGGCCGGGGGGCGCTTCCCAGAGCGGCTCGAGGACGTGGGCGCGGTCGGCGGGCGGCAGTGGTTCGCCGTCCCAGGAGACGCGCAGCGCTGCCCTCCCGTCGTAGCGTTTGGCCTCGACCCGGACCGACCCGAGCGCGCGCGCGCGCAGGACCATCGCGGTCAGCGCGCGCTCGATCCGCTCGCGATCGGCCACCAGCGGCAGCGACCGCTCGACCTCGACTTGCACGCCCTCGTCGGCGCCCAGGCGCCGCAGCGCCCGCCGCGAGGCCTCGACCAGCTCGGCCATCTCGCACGGCTCCTGGTGGAGCACGAAGCGGCCGGTCTCGATTCGGGAGACCTCGAGCATCTCTTCGAGGAGAGAGTGGAGCCGCTCCGCCTGGCGCTCGAGGACCTGGACGTGGCGCGGGTCGGATGGCTCGCCCTTCTCGAGACGGCGCGCGAGCGAATACGAGAAGCCCTTGATGCTCGTGAGCGGCGTCTTGAGCTCGTGTGCGGCGAGCGAGAGGAAACGATCCTTGCGCGATTCGCGCTCGGCGGCGGCGAGGACGGCGCCGGCCCGGGCGAGGAGCGGCTGGAGCGCGCGGAGATCGCGCAACCCGCCGTCGAAACAGAGCGAAAGCGCGCCGACGACTTCGTGGTGGACGCGCAGCGGGACCGCGGCCGCGTCGTTCGCCCATTCGACTTGTCCGGTCGCGATCGCGCGCCCGGCGAGCTCCGGCGCGCACGGCGCACCGTCGGCGCCGAGCTGCTGCACGCCGGTCACGCAACGGAGGTGGACCGCCGCGCCCGCCGAGCCGGACAGGTTTCGGGCGATGTTCGAGATTCGCGCTGCGAGCTCGCGGGTGCTCTCGCCCTCCAGCGCCGCGTCGGCGAGCTCGGCCGCGGCGCCGCTGGCGAGGAAAGCGGTTTCGATCCGCCGCTGCAAGGAGTAGATGCGCGCGAACGCACGGCGCACCGAGGAAGCCGCGATCCGCGCCGCATCGCGCAGGAACGCAAGCGGCGAGCCGGTATCCGCCTCGAACAGCCGTGCACGCACGCCAGGGGCGCCGGCGTACGCCAGCGGCCTGGACCAGAAATGCTGTCGACGAGCAGGGCGCAGTTCCAGCAGGCGGCAGCTCCGGGTGGGGGTCCATTTCGAGACCCGCGGGGTCTCAATCTGGGCATGCTTAAAACTCCGCGAAAGAGGGAAAAGCTTGGGAATACGGCATTTGTGACGCGGCACGCCAACTGCAATCGGGGTGCGCGGTCCACTTCCGGACCGCGGTGGAGGTCTCTTGCCCAGCGCGCTGTCACTCTGCGTGTGGCTCCTGGCGGCTGCCGGCCCGGCGGGCGATCTTCCGTCCGAACCCGGACTGGCCGAGACCGCCGATGCCGCGTCGCGCGTCGCGGCCGGATCCTTCGCCGACGACCTCTCGCGCACGACCAGGGCCCGCCGGTCGCACTGGGCGCCGCAGCTGCGCGGTCAGGCTTTGGTCCGAGACGACGAAAAGTCGCGCAACGGCGAGTTCCGGCTGGCGCCGGTGCGCGAGGAAGATCTGGCAACCGGCCACGCCTGGTCGGTGGCGCTGACGTGGGATTTCTCGCAGCTCGTCTATGCGCGCGAAGAGTCGCAGCTCGCGCTGGCGCACGTTCAGCTCGCGCGGGCGCGCCGCGAAGCGGCCGGCAAGGCGGCGCAGCTCTGGATCGAGCGCCACCAGCAACGGGCGCGATGGCTTTCGCTTTCTGCGGGCGCGCTCCGTGCCGAGGCCTGCTTCGCGGAGCTGCGGCTCACGGCCGAGCTCGACTCGCTGACGGCCGGACTGTTTCGCGACGCGCTCTCTCGCGAGGAGGCCGCGTGCGCGGTGGATTCGGAGGAAAAACGATGAGTTGGACGAGGGTCAGTGCGGTCCTGCCGGCGGTCTTCGCCGCCTGCGCGAAGGTGACGGCGGCCGAGGAGAGCATCGACGCGGGACCGTCGCAACCGGCGGTGACGGCGATCGAGCCCCAGCCGGGTGCGGTCGCGGGAAATTCGCAGTTCGTGGTGCACTTCTCGGAAGCGATGGACGAAGGGCAGCTGCTCGCTGCCTCGGGCCGGAGCGAAACGGTCGTGCTCGCGGCCGAGGCGGACGTCGAGCGGGCGGCGGCGGCCATCGAGCATTCCGAGCTGTCGGCACACGAGAGGTCGCTGCTCGTCCCCGCGGAACCCGACATCGCGGCCGATCGAAAGTCGATCACGCTGGTGCCCGATCACGTGCTGGCGGCGGGCAATTACTTCCTGCTGATTTCGCCGCGGCTGAAAGACGCCGACGGCCGCAAGCTCGCTGGAAACGGGATGCGCTTCGCGTATCAGGTGGCGCCGCCGCCGAGGAAGGCGCGCCTGGTGTCGCCGCTTCCCGGCGGCGATGCGCCGTCGAATCTTTTGATGGTACGGGCGTTTGCCGATGCGGGGCGGGTCGCGTTGTGGGGGCCGGGCGGGTCCGAGGTGGCTTCCGCCGATGCGCACGGCGACGTGCCGCTGGCCTTGAACTCGGCGTTGATGCCGGGCGTCAAGTACACGCTCGCGCTCGACGGCGTGCCCGACGACGCGCAGTCGTTCACGGCCGCCTCGTGTGCGCGGACGGCGGCGCCGGCGATGCTCGCCGGTCAGGCGCAGCTGTCCGTCCGCGATACCTCCGTGCTGGTGTCGCTGACGCTCGACTGGCCGGCGACGGTGAAGGTGATGATCGCCGATTCCGGAGAGCCTTGTTCGGGCGAATGCGTCACGGCTTCGGCGTACGTCTCGTGCCGGGCCGCTGCCTGCGGGCCCCAGTTGTTCGGATGCAAGGTCGAGCTCGACGTCGATGGGCTCGCGCCGGCTTCCGATCACGTCTTGCGCGTCGTGGCCGAGGACGATCTCGGCCACCTCATGCGCGGGCCGCTGCAGTCGTTCACGACGGTTGCGCCGCTGCCGCGGCTCGTCATTTCGGAAGTGATGGCCGCGCCGCCCTCGCCGGAGCCCGAAGCGGAATACGCCGAGCTGCTCAACCTCGGTCCCGGCCTCGCCGTGCTCGACGCGATGGCGCTCATGGCCGACGACGGGGTGGCCCGGCCGCTCGTTGCGTCACTGCCCCCGGTGCCGGTGACATTGGCGCCGGGCGCCCGGGCGCTGGCCGTCGGGTCGGATTTCAACCCGGCGCGCTATCTGCTGCCGCCCGGCCTCCCGATCCTGCGGGCGTCGACCCAGCGGCTGCTCGGCCGCGGGCTGGCCGACGATGCGCCGCCGGCTTTTCGGCTGATGCTGCAGGGGGCCGAGCTCTCGCGCTTTCCCGGCGGTGGGCCCGCGTGTCCAGCGGGCGCCAGCCTGCAACGCGACGAAAGCGTTCCGCCGCAGAGCGACGCAACCTGGACGTGTGGATCCATTGGCGGCACACCAGGGAAAGGCCCGTGATAGGTTTCGACAGCGGGACACGATGGCGCGGCTCCGCCGCGTTCCCATCATGTCCCCGACGCGGAGCACAAGAAATGTCCGGCCATAATCGATGGACCAAGATCAAGCGCAAGAAGGAAGCGATGGGCGCCACCAAGGGCGCCCTCTTCACCAAGCTCATTCGCGAGGTGACGGTCGCGGCGAGAAATGGCGGGGGCGATCCTGACCACAACGCGCGGCTGCGATCGGCCATCCTCGCGGCGCGCGAGGCGAACATGCCCAACGACACCATCACCCGCGCGATCAAGAAGGGCACCGGCGAGCTCGAGGGCGTGAGCTACGAGGAGCTCGTGTACGAGGGTTACGGTCCCGGCGGCGTCGCGTTCGTGCTGGAGATCCTGACCGACAACAAGAACCGTACGGCCGGCGACGTTCGCGCGATCTTCACCAAGGGCGGCGGCAGCATGGCCACGACCGGGTCCGTCGCGTTCCAGTTCGACCGTAAAGGCGTGATTCCTGTGAAGAAAGGCCCCAGCGAGGAGCAGGTGATGGAGATGGCGCTCGACGCGGGCGCGGAGGACGTCCTGGCGGATGGCGATGGCGGGTTCGAAGTGCGCACCGATCCCGGCTCGGTGATGCAGGTGCACAAGGCGCTGGAAAAGCTCGGCGTCGGCGCGCCCCGTTTGCAGTTCATCCCGAAGACGACCGTGCAGGTCGGGGGCGAGACGGCGGAGAAAGTGCTGCGGCTGGTGGAGAACCTCGAGGACAACGACGACGTCCAGCACGTCCACGCGAACTTCGAGATTCCGGACGAGGAGTTGGCCCAGATCGAGTCGCGAGCGTAAAAGGAAGCGTGCGCGTCCTCGGGATCGATCCCGGCTCCCGCTACTGCGGCTTCGGCGTCGTCGAGGACGCGGGCGGGACGCGCGTGCGGCACCTCGCGCACGGCGTGCTGGCTTTGAGGGAGAGCGCGCCGATCGAAGAACGGCTTCGCACGTTGCATGACGGCCTGACCCGGGAATTGGCGGCGCACCGGCCCGATTTCGTCGCGGTCGAGGACGTCTTTCACGCGAAGAACTCGCGCAGCGCGCTGGTGCTCGGCCAGGCGCGCGGCGTGGCGTTGCTCGCGGCAGTCCAGTGCGGCGCGCGGGTGCGGAGCTTTTCGCCCACTGTGATCAAGCAGGCGGTCACCGGAACGGGGCGCGCGGAGAAGGACCAGGTCGGGCGGATGGTCGCGGTTTTACTCGGGATTTCTCCGTTGCAGGGGCGGCTCGACGCGAGCGACGCGCTGGCAGCGGCGATCTGCGGGCTGCTGCGGGCGAACGCGCCGTGATCGCGCTGCTGTCGGGCACGGTCGTCGAAAGGCGCGGCGACGCGGTCGTCATCGACGTGCAGGGCGTGGGTTACCTGGTGCACCTGTCGCTGCAGTCGCTCGGCAAGCTGCCGCCCGAGGGCGGGCGCGCGCAGGTGCGGTGCTACACGCATGTGCGCGAGGACGCGCTGCAGCTGTTCGGGTTCGTCAGCGCCGACGAGGAAGAGCTGTTTCACTTGTTGATCTCGGTATCCGGCGTCGGCCCCCGGCTCGCGCAGAACATCCTCTCGGGCATGCCGGCGGCCGAGCTCGCGACGGCGATCCTGCACGGCGAGCACGCCCGGCTGGTGAAGATCAACGGCGTCGGCCGCAAGACTGCCGAGCGGCTCGTCCTCGAGCTGAAGGACAAGATCAAGACCAGCGGCGTCGCGGGCGCGCGGACGTCGCAGCCGCCGCCCACGCTAAACGAGGCGCTGCTCTCGGCGCTCGTCAATCTCGGCTATCGCCCGGCGGCGGCCGAGCGGACGGCCGAAACGGTGCGGAGGAATCTCGGGCCGAAGGCGGCGCTCGAGGACCAGCTTCGCGAGGCGCTGCGTCTGATTTCCGGCGCGCCGTGATACGTTGCGCGGCGGGATGCGTGACGAGATCACCGCGGCTCCGCTCGGCGACGACGCGCGCTTCGACCTGACGCTGCGGCCGCGCAATTTCGCCGAGGTGGTCGGGCAGCGGGCGCTGATCGAGAACCTGAAAGTGTTCGTCAAGGCGGCGGCGGCGCGGAAGGAGCCGCTCGATCACGTCCTGTTCTGCGGGCCGCCCGGGCTCGGCAAGACGTCGCTCGCTCACGTGATTGCCTTCGAGCTCGGCGCGCAGATTCACGTGACCAGCGGGCCGGCGCTGGAGCGGAAGGGCGATCTCGCCGGAATCCTGACCAACCTCGCCGAGAACGACGTGCTGTTCATCGACGAGATCCATCGGATGAATCCGGCGATCGAGGAGAACCTGTATCCGGCGATGGAGACGTTCACGTTCGACATCGTGATCGGGGACGGCGCGGGGGCGCGCGCGCTGAAGCTGCCGCTCAAGCCGTTCACGCTGGTCGGCGCGACGACGCGGACCGGCCTTTTGACGGGGCCGCTGCGCGACCGGTTCGGAATCGTCAGCCGCCTCGATTACTATCCGCCTGAAGATCTTCAGGAAATAGTGCGGCGGTCGGCGAGGAAGCTCGAGGTGCACCTCGACGAGGGCGGGGCGCACGAGATCTCACGGCGTGCACGCGGGACGCCGCGGATCGCGAACCGGCTCTTGCGGCGGATCCGCGATTTCGCCGAGGTCGAGGGCGACGGGCGCGTGACGAAGGCGGTCGCGGACAAGGCGCTGCAGCGGCTGGAAGTAGACGCCGCGGGCCTCGACGCGATGGACCGGAAGATCCTCGCGTCACTGATCGACAAGTTCGGGGGCGGACCGGTCGGGCTCGAGACGATCGCGACGGCGGTCGGGGAGCGCTCCGACACGCTCGAGGACGTTTACGAGCCGTACTTGCTCATGGAAGGGTACCTCGCGCGGACGCCGAGGGGGCGTGTGGCGACGGCGCGAGCGTTCGAGCATTTCGGGAAGAAGCCGCCGAGCGGGTTGCAGGGGTCGCTGCTTTAAGGACGAGTGTCCCAATCGAGTGTCCCAATCGAGTGTCCCAATCGAGTGTCCCCAAATTTAGCAAATTTAGAAGCCGCGGCCGCGCAGATCCTGGAGCAGCTCTTCGTACAAGCTTTCCGCGTCGTACGTCCGGGTCCAGCCGATCTGGGCCCAGTGGTCGGCGTCGATCTCGCGGATCACGTCGCCCCAGGGTTGCGAGGCTGACGGCACGACGCCGTCGTTGGCACCGGCGCGCTTCGTAAGATAGCGGTGGGTGGCCCAGAGCAGTGGATGAGTGCCGAGCTGGGTCGAGCGCGCGATCACGCTGCCGTAGGAGACGCCCGGGACGTTCTGGTTCAACCGGTTGAACTGCGCCATCTGGTCGGTCGTCAGCTCGACGAACGCGCGCAGGTCGATGAGCCGCCCGAGCATGCGGACGAAGCGCGCCAGGAGTTTGCTGCCGATGTCGGCGAGGGGCGTCCCGAGGTGCGGGGTCGCGATGGTGGTCAGCGAGGCGACCTTGTCCGACAGGCCGAGTTGCGCGATTGCGTAGCGCGCGTCGAGGCCGCCCATGCTGTGGGCGACGATGTTCACCCGCGGCTCCGGCAGCGCCTTGATCAGGTCGGCCAGGCGCTGGGCCCGCGTCACGACCGAGGCCGCCGGCGGTACGCGTGGTGTGTAGACCTTGGCGCCCATCTGCGTGAGGCGCGCGTCGATGCCGCGGAAATAGGCGTGCTTGAGGCTGCCGATCGCGACCTCGTCGAAGCCGAGAAAGCCGTGCGCGAGGACGACTGGCAAGCGCGGCCGCGCCCGCTTCCGAAGCGCGCGCCGCCGCCGAACGCGCAGCCAGCGTGCGACGAAAGCCGCAGTCGCGGCCGCCGCCAGCGCAAGCGCGAGAAGCCAGAGCACGAAAGCAGTCTACCAGCCGATCGAGAACTCGCGATTCATGTCCGCTTCGGTGACAATCGCCCCGTGCCGCCGGCCGGGGACAAACGCTCGTTCGCGCAGGATTTCTTCTTCGAGCTGATGCGCGATTCGCAGCGGGTGCGGGCGGTCTATCTCGCCGAACGCGAGCGCTGGATTCGCACCCTCGAGATCACCGGCCGCGAGGAGATCCTCTTCGAGCTGGAGATGCTCTTGAGAGGCATCGACCGGTTCTTCAACATGCGGAATTTGTTCGGGGAAATCCAGCCGCCCCAGGACCGTGACTGGCGCGAGGAGCTGAAAGCGACCCGCGACGCGGTCCACCGCAGCGTGCACCTGAGCCGGAAATTGATCGCGCAGCGGCAGGAGCAGGCGCTGCTCTTCCGCAGCTTCGTCGAGGGCTCGCTGGCTGACGACCGCGCCCGCGCCAAGCTCGGGTCGGAATTGCGCGAGCAGCGGACGCCGGAAGAGTCGCTTTTCCTCCTGCGCAGCGGCCTCGTCGCACATCAGGGCATCCTCGACCACCTCCTGCGACTCGACGTCGCGCAGCAGTCGCTGTTCCTCGACGTCGGCCGCGCGCTGCAGCACGAGCTGTTCGTCTCGCGCTACTTTTGCCCGCCGACCGCGCTGGAATTCCGCGCCGAGTACGACCGGGTCTCGTCGGTGCGGTTGCTCGAGGCATTGCGGGCGATGGACGATGAGAAGAAGCGCAAGGCCTTCGCGCTTGCGCTCCTTGCCGCTTTTCGCTCGCTGCGGTCCTTGCGATATGTGCCCGCCCCGCCGACGCCGCACAGCCGCCGCGTGCTGGTCATCCTCGCGCTGGTCCGCAGCGAGATGCAGGCGCTGATCGGCTATCTCGATACCGACCTGCCCCGGCTATGTGCGACGCCGGAGGGCGTGAGCGCCGTGGCGATGGCGGGACGGGCGGCGGCGCAGCCGATCCGCGACGTCCTCAACCAGGTGCCGCCGATCCTCTCCGTGCCGCTGACCGACCGGATGCAGCTCGACGAGCAGCGCGACAACCTCGTCGCCGCGACGAAGGAAGCGATCGGCGCGATCGCCAAAGCGCTCGACCCGACCCTGGGAAAGTCGGAGCTGTTCGAGGACGAAGGCGCTCGCCTCGAGCAGAGCGAGCGGCTGCGCCGCGACCTGTGGGTCTTCCGGGAGATGTGCAAACACACCGCGCGCGTTCTCGAGACGTCGGCGGTCGACGTGGCCGCCGCCGAGGCGCTCCGCCGCTACGCGACCGAATTTCGCGACGTCGGCTACCAGCTCCTGCGCCACTCGGACCGCGAGCTGTTCGACCGCTTCCTCGACCTGCTCGAAGGCTGGTCTGGCCGCCGCGGCGAGAGCACCGCCATCCGGCTGCAACGGTTGCGCGACGATTGCAGGCGCTTCGCCGAGATCCTCGACCGCGCCCTGGAGATGGTCGGAAAACGGGCGGAGCTGCAGAAGAAGCCGATCGACGAGCCCACGTACCAGCAGGCCCTTGCCAAGGCGCTGCAGTCGCGGTAACACGCTGCGCCATCGCACAGGTTTTATCCACTATCGCGACACCGGTGTCGCACTTGACCCAACGAGTGAACAAGCTCTCCGACACCGTGTTTGAAACCGCGCAGCCCGAACTCTACGGAAGCACTAGCTTTTCGCGAACCGCGTGTATCCCGGCACGCTCCTTGCTGTTTTTCGACCGTTGCCGCTGCAGCACGTGTCGGGGACATGATGAGAGGCGGCGAATGCCGCTCATCGTGTCCCCCCGGACGTAGACGGAGGAATACGATCGGCATGGATCTGCATCCCTTCCGTCAGAGGAGCTTCAAGCAGCGGGCTTCCCTCTCCGGGATCGGTCTTCATTCCGGCGCCCAAGTGCGGGTGACGATCGCCCCCGCGCCGGCCGACACCGGCATCGTCTTCGTGAGAGACGGCAGCGAGATCCCCGCGCTGGCCGACTTCGTGGTGGACACGACGATGAACACGTCGGTCGGTCGGGACGGCATCCGCATCGGGACCGTCGAGCACCTGCTCGCGGCGCTCGCGGGCTGCGGGATCGACAACGCGTATCTCGAGGTGGAAGGGCCCGAGGTTCCGATCATGGACGGCAGCTCCGAGCCGTTCGTCGCGCTGATCCGCGAAGCGGGCATCCACGAGCTGCGCCAGTCGCGAAGGTTCCTGCTGGTGCGCAAGGCGGTGACGGTGACCGAGGGCGACAAGCTCGCTCGCCTCTCGCCGGCGCGCGGCAAGCTCTCGATCAACTACACCATCGACTTCCGCCACCCGCTGATCTCGGACCAGAGCTTCAGGGTCGACATGAGCGAGCGGTCGTTCTCGAAGGACATCGCGCGGGCGCGAACGTTCGGCTTCAAGCGCGACGTCGAACGGCTGCACAAGGCCGGCCTGGCGCGCGGCGGGTCGCTGGACAACGCCGTCGTGGTCGACGATTTCAACATCCTGAACCCCGAGGGGCTGCGGTTCCCCGACGAGTTCGTGCGGCACAAGATCCTGGATGCATTGGGGGATTTGTCGCTGATTGGGATGCCGGTCATCGGCCACATGACGGCGGTCAAGTCGGGCCACGCGCTGAACCACCAGCTCGTGCGGCGGGTGCTGGCCGAGGGCGAGGCGTGCGAAGTCGTGCAGCCCAGCGCGGCCGACGAGCTGCACGAGATCCAGGAGCGGCTGTTGCCGGTCCTCGCGCTCGAAGAACAGGTTGCGTAGTCCAAAGTACGACCAGCGCGCTTTGTGTCCTACATCGTAGGTCGATCTAGGCTCTCCGCGTAATTTTCCGGAGATGCCGTGATCGAGCCGGCTGGGACACCCGAACAGCGTTTGCTGTTCCTGCAATCGATCGTCCAGGCCGCGGACGAGGCGCCGACCGTCCAGGACGCGCTTCGCGCGGCGATCGCGCGCATCTGCGAGGCGATGGGTTGGCAGGCAGGGCGGCTTCAGTTTTCCGCCGATGCTGGCGACCTCGCGCTGCGGACGTTCTGGCACCTGCGCGATCCGGAGCAACTCGGCCGCTTCCGGACGCTGGCCGAGGAGCGGCGGCCGATCGCGGAGGAGCTGCGGCAGGGGAAGCCGCTCTGGACCCGTCTGCCGGACCACGTGGCGCCGGGGCCTGGCTCGACCGGGACGCGGGCGACGTACGCGTTTCCGATCGTGGTCGGGGAGCGGCTCTTCGCGGCGATGGAGTTCTTTTCCGCGGCGGGCGAGCCGCCGCCGCAGGCCGTGCTCGAGACGCTGGCGTTCGTCGCCGTCCAGCTGGGCGCGATCCTCCAGCGGAAGCCGGCCGAGGACGAGCTGCGCCGCAGCGAGCGCGAATACCGGGCGCTGTTCGAGAGCGCGCACGACGCGGTGCTCATCGTCGACCCCGAGTCGTCGGTCGTTCTCGATGCGAACCAGCAGTGCGCGGAAGTGTACGGGTACACGCGCGCGGAGCTGATCGGCATGCCGCTCCTTCAGGTGTGGCCGGCCCTCGATTTTGGGAACCTGCCGACCAGCGGCAACTTCGAGGCGCAGCACCGAAAGCGCGACGGAAGCGAGATCGTCGTCGAGGTCTCGGCCGGCGGCGTCGAGTTCCGCGGCCGGCGGGCGGTCTGGATGTCGAACCGGGACGTCACCGAGCGGCGCAGGACGGTCGAGGCGCTGCGGGCATCGGAGGAGCGGCACCGGCTGCTGTTCGACGCGAGCCCGCAGCCGATGTGGGTCTATGATCGTGAAACTCTTAGGTTTTTGGCCGTGAATCAGTCGGCGCTCGAGCACTACGGGTATTCGCGCGAGCAATTTCTGGCGATGACGATCGAGGAGATTCGGCCGCAGGAGGACGTCCCGCGCCTCCACGACCGGCTCGACGAGCTCGCCGGCACCACCGAGCCGACGATCTGGCGCCACCGCAAGGCGAGCAACGAGATGATCGACGTCGAGATCACCTCGCACGAGCTGACGTTCGAAGCTCGCCAGGCGCGGCTGGTGATCGCGACCGACGTGACCGAGCGGCTGCGGGCGCAGCAGAAGCTGTGGCACGCGGCGTTCTACGACGCGCTGACCGGGCTGCCGAACCGTTCGCTGTTCATGGAGCGGCTCGGGCAGGCGCAGGCGCGCGCTCGCGGGCGGAGCGGCGGCGGGTTCGCGGTGCTTTTCCTCGATCTCGACCGGTTCAAGGTGGTGAACGATTCGATGGGCCACCGCGCCGGCGACCAGCTGCTGGTCGCGATCGCGCGGCGGCTCGACCGGATCCGGCGCGCGGGCGACACCGTGGCTCGGCTCGGCGGCGACGAGTTCGCCGTGCTGGTCGAGGGCGTCACCGACGCGGCGTCCTCGGGCCGGGTGGCGGACCGCGTGCAGCGCGAGCTGGCCCAGCCGTTCGAGATCAACGCGCAGGAGGTGTTCACCAGCACGTCGATCGGAATCGCGCTCGGCGGCGTGGCCGACCAGCGGCCCGAAGACATGCTGCGCGACGCCGACACCGCGATGTACCGCGCGAAGGCCCAGGGCATCGCCAAGCACGCCGTCTTCGACATCACCATGCACGACCACGCGGTGGCGGTGCTGCAGCTCGAGAACGACCTCCGGCGAGCCATCGACCGCGGCGAGCTGCGGGTCCGGTTCCAACCGATCGTCGCGCTCCCTTCCGGCCGCATCGTCGGGTTCGAGGCGCTGGTGCGCTGGCAGCACCGGCAGCGCGGCATGGTGATGCCCGCGGAGTTCATTCCGATGGCGGAGGAGACCGGGGTGATCGGGCCGGTCGGGCGGTGGGTCCTGCTCGAGGCGTGCCGGCAGATGCGAGAGCTGCAGAAGCTGGGCGTTCCCGGACTTTCACTGGCGGTGAATGTCTCCGGGCGGCAGGTGCTGCAGCCGGACCTGGTCGAGCAGATCGCCGAGGTGCTGCAGGCGACCGGGCTCGACCCGCGGGCGCTGCGGCTCGAGCTGACCGAGTCGGTGTTCGTCGAGAACGAGGCGACGGCGGCGCGCTGCCTCAACCGGCTGCGGCAGCTCGGGCTCAAGATCGTGATCGACGACTTCGGGACGGGGTACTCGTCGCTGAGCTACCTCCACCGGATGCCGATCGACGTGCTCAAGATCGACATGTCGTTCGTGCAGACGATGGGGATCGACGAGAAGAACCGGCGGATCGTCGAGACCATCCTCGCGCTGGGGAAGAACCTGGGCGTCGACGTGATCGCCGAGGGCGTCGAAACTGCGGCGCAGGCGCAGGCGCTGCAGCGGATGGGCTGCGGCCTGGCGCAGGGATACCTCTTCTCCGAGGCGGTCGACGTCGAAAGCGTGACGGCGATGCTGGCGGTGGAGACGACCGCGCCGGCGTTCAGCGCGAAGACGAAGGCGGGCGCGAATTAGACAGGCCGGCCTTGCGGTGCTCCTTCAGCATGCAGCGGTCCATCGCCACGAACATGCCGGCGTTTTTCGCCCGCTCGGCGGCGGCCTCGTCGATCACGCCCTCCTGCATCCAGACCGCGGGAATGTTCAGCGCGATGGCCTCGTCGATGTGCGCGCCGACCACGGACGAGCGGCGGAAGTGGTCGACGGCGTCGACCCGAAAGGGGATGTCCGAGAGGCGCTCGTAGACCTTCTGGCCGAGGATCTCGCCGCCGCCGGGGCGGACGGGGATGATGCGGTAGCCGTTATTCTGCAGGTACATCGCCACGCTGTAGGAAGGGCGGTCCGGGTCGCTGGAGAGGCCTACGATTGCAATCGTCCGAATGCGCTGGAGAAACGCCTTGATCTCTGCGGGACTGGGATTCTGGAACGACAATGGCCTCTCGTGTGTTGACGCACGGGCCGGCGCCTTCTAGGGTGCGCGGTCCGCTGACTCTGGAGCCTCGCATGAAGAGCTTTTCTTTGCACGCCCTCGCACTGTTCGCCGCCAGCATCGTCGCCTGCAGGACAGGCGGAGGCGCGCCCGCCGGAAAGGCGAGCGTCGCGATGGAACCCGGCGCGAAAGTCGCCGAGGTCGACGGGAAGACGATCACTTACGGGGACCTGGCCGCGGACAAGGACGTCGGGCCGAAAGTCCGGCAGGCCGAGGTAAAGGCGCTCACCGACCTGTACGACCAGCGGCGCGGCCTGCTCGACGAGATGATCAGCCGGCGGCTGCTCGAGGACGAGGCGAAGTCGAAGGGGAAGACGCTCGAGCAGTGGTTCCAGACCGACTACGTGAGCTCGGTGCCGGATCCGTCCGAGGACGAGGCCAAGGCGTTCTACGAGGAGCACAAGGCGCAGATGCCGCAGGGGCAGTCGTTCGACGACCTGAAGCCCCGCATCAAGCAGGCGGTCAAGCAGCAGAAGCTCCGCGAGAACATGGGCAAGATGTTGGATTCGTTGAAGGAAAAGCACCACGTCACGGTGGCGCTCGAGCCGCCGGAATTGCCTCGCATCGAGGTCGAGGCGAAGGGGCCGGCGCGCGGGCCGTCGTCCGCGCCGGTGACGATCGTCGAGTTCTCCGACTTCCAGTGCCCGTTTTGCGGGCGCGAGTATCCGGTGATCGAGCGGCTGATGAAGGAGTACGACGGAAAGGTGCACCTCGTCTTCCGGCACTTTCCGCTCGACTTCCATCCCTTCGCCGAGAAGGCCGCGGAGGCCGGGGCCTGCGCCGCCGAGCAGGGCAAGTTCTGGGAGCTGCACAACAAGATGTTCGAGAACCAGCAGAAGCTCGCCGTCGACGATTTGAAGGACTATGCAAAGTCGGTGGGCGTCGATCCGGCGAAGTTCGACAAGTGCCTCGACAGCGGCGAGAAGAAGGCGCAGATCGACGACGACCAGAAGGCGGGCGCGGCGGCCGGGGTGAACGGGACGCCGGCGTTCTTCATCAACGGAATCTTCGTCAACGGCGCGCAGCCGTACGAGCAGATGAAGCAGACCATCGATCGCGAGCTGAAGAAGAAGGGGTAATCCGCGATGCGGATGTCGAAATCGTTCGTACCGACGCTCAAGGAGGTGCCGGCTGACGCGACGGTGGCCTCGCACCAGCTGCTGGTGCGGGCGGGGTACATCCGGCAGTTGGCGGCCGGTATATATAGTATACTTCCGCTCGGCCAGCGGTCGATCCTGAAGATCACCCGGATCGTCCGCGAGGAGATGAACGCGATCGGCGCGCAGGAGTTCTACCTGCCGGCGCTGAATCCGCGCGAGATCTGGGAGGAGTCCGGGCGCTGGACGGTGATGGGCGAGAACATGTTCCGCCTCAAGGACCGGAAGGGGGCGGACCTCTGCCTGGCGATGACGCACGAGGAGATCTTCACCGTACTGGCGCGGGCCGAGCTGCGCTCGTACCGGCAGCTGCCGCAGAGCTGGTACCAGATCCAGACCAAGTTCCGCGACGAGCCGCGGCCGAAGTCGGGGCTGCTTCGCGTGCGGCAGTTCACGATGAAGGACAGCTATTCGTTCGACCTGAATCGCGAAGGGCTCGACGCTTCGTTCGAGAAGCACCGGGAGGCGTACGTTCGCATCTTCGACCGGTGCGGGCTGCGGACGATCCAGGTCGAGGCGCACTCGGGCGCGATGGGCGGCACGGGGTCGACGGAGTTCATGGTGCCGACCGACGCGGGCGAGGACCTGATCGCGTCGTGCGAGAAGTGCGGGTACGCGGCGAACACCGAGAAGGCGCAGTCGAAGGTGGAGACGCCGCCGAAGTATGCGTCCTCGGCCGCGATCGAGGATTTCGCGACTCCCGGCGTGGTCACCATCGAGGCGCTCGCCGCGAAGCCGTACTCGGTGCCCGCCGAGCAGCAGCTCAAGACGCTGATCTACGTCGCCGACGACAAGCCGGTGATCGCGATCGTCCGCGGCGACGATCAGCTCAACGAGGCGAAGCTGCAGACCGCGACCGGCGCGCAGGTTCTGCGGCCGGCGCATCCGGAAGAGATCGTCAAGTGGATGGGCGCGCATCCGGGCTCGCTCGGCGGCGTCGCCGTCTCCTTGAACGTGCTCATCGATCAGCGCCTGGTCGGACAGTCGGGGATGGTCACCGGCGCGAACCGCGACGGGTTTCACCTGAGCAACGTGAGCGTCGCGCGCGATCTGGCGCACGCCAAGCCGGCCGACCTGCGCACCGTGAATGCCGGCGAAGGTTGTCCGCGCTGCGGGAATCCGCTGACGGTCGGCAAGGCGCTCGAGGTCGGGCACATCTTCAAGCTCGGCACCCGCTATTCCGAAACGATGGGAGCGCGCGTCCTCGACGAGGGCGGACGCGAAGTCCCGATCGTGATGGGCAGCTACGGCATCGGCATCGAGCGGATCCTGGCCGGCGCGGTCGAGCTGCACCACGACGGCGACGGAATTCGCATGCCGCTCGCGATCGCCCCGTTCCACCTCGCGCTCTTGCCGCTGCAGATGCAGGACGCGAAGGTCGTCGAAGCGGCGGAGAAGCTCTACGCCGATCTCAGCGCGGCGGGCGTGGAGGTGCTGCTCGACGATCGCGACGAGCGCGCGGGAGTCAAGTTCAAGGACGCGGATCTGATCGGGATTCCGCTGCGGATCGCGGTCGGCAAGAAGGGTCTCGCGGAGGGCAAGATCGAGTGGAAGCCGCGCGGCGTCCCCTCGGTGGAGCTGGTCGCGCTCGGCGACGTGGTCGCGAAGGCGACCGCGGCGGTGCGCGGGAAGTGAACCCGATCTGCGCCGCGCTGGATCTGCCCGATCCGGTCTCGGCGGCGCAGCTCGCGTCCCGGCTCGCCGGGCATGTCGGCCTCTTCAAGATCGGGCTCGAGCTGTTCGTCGCGCACGGGCGAGCGGCGGTGGAACCGATCCGCAAATTCGGATTGCCGATCTTTCTCGATCTCAAATTGCACGACATTCCGGCGACGGTCGAGGGCGCGGCGCGCGGCGTCGCGCAGCTGGGCGTGCAGTACGTCACCGTGCATGCGAGCGGCGGGACCGAGATGATCCGCGCCGCGAAGCGCGCGCTGCCGGGCGTGAACGTCCTCGCGGTCACGGTGCTGACTTCCCTCGAGCCTGCGGACGGCGAAGTCCTCCGCCTCGCGCGGCTCTCGATCGACGCCGGCGCCGACGGCGTCGTTTGCGCTCCGGGCGACGTCGCGCCGCTGCGCAAGGAGCTCGGTCCGAAGCCGCTCGTCGTCGTGCCCGGAATTCGTCCGGCCGGATCGGCGGCGGGCGACCAGCGCCGGACCGGCACGCCGCGAGAAGCGATTCGCGCCGGAGCGTCGCTCCTCGTCGTCGGCAGGCCGCTGCGCGACGCGCCCGATCCGGCCGCGGCCGCCGATGCCATTGCTCGCGAGATCTCCTAGCGGCCCGGGCGCGGCGTCATCCGCGCCAGCGGCCCGGTGAACGTGAAGACGTAGCTGCCGTCGCCCTGGCGCGCATTCTGGATCAGGCCCATCGCGCCCTTGATCATCGCGTTCTCGTTGAGCCACCGGTCCGAGGGACGGAAGCGGACGTGCAGGTCGGCCTGCGAGAGCGAAAGCAGAGGCCGCAGGTTGACGGTGCCGTCGACGTCGGCGTCGAAATCGCCTCCGCGCGCGGTCGTCTTCTCGACGCGCGCGACGCCTTTCTCGACGCTGACGCTGCCGTCGACATGTCCGAGCGAGGTCCTGGGCACCGGAAAGCCCTGCACCGTGCCGCCGTTCACGCCCAGGCCGTCGAGCGCGACCGAGAACGTTCCGCCCGCGGTCTCGACCGGGACCATGCTCGAGAGATCGGCCTTGAGCTGCAGCCTGCCGGTCGCCTCGACGCCGGCCATTTCTTTCAACGGGAGCGTCTGCAGATCGATGTCGCGCGCGTCGAGCCGAAGGGCGGAGAGGCCGGGCTGCTTCGGATCGTTGCTCAGCGCGACGTGCCCTCGCGCGCTGCCGCCGTAGCCGTTGGCGGCGAAGCCGAACGAGGTCCGCCGCAGGATCAGCGCGAGCAGGTCGGGGCTGACGTCCAGGCGATCGAAATGCAGCTCAGGCAGCGGATCGCCGCCCGGTGCGGCGCTGAATCGCACTTTCACGTCGTGCGCGCGCACGCTCCCGAAGCCGGCGGGTCCGAGGCTGCCGATGGTGACATCGGCGCCGCTGCGCTGCGCTTCGATCTCGATCCGCCGCTTGAGAGTGTCGTAGGGAAAGGTGAGCAGCAGGAAAAGGCCGAACGCGATCACCGCTGCCGCCGGCAGCGCCAGCTTCTTGATCACCGGATGACGCGCCAGGTACGCTTCGGCGAGGTCGGCCATCAGGATCCTTGCCAGGCGGAAACGCTGAGCGAGACGTCGAGCACGTCCTTGTTTTCGAACGACTTGCGCAACCGCAGCCGCCGAACGCGCACCACGCCGGGGCTGCGCTCGGTGTCCTGCAGCAGCTTGACGAGCTTGTCGAGAGGCACCTTGCCGAGATTGACCTCGACCGACATCTCCCTCGGCTTGCCGCCCTGGCCGCCGGCGACCACGCCGCGATCGCTCATGCCGCCGACCTCGACGCCCGCGTTCTTGGCGGTGGTGTCGACGAAGCTCATCAGCGCCGGCGGGCTCTGGCGGAGCTTCGCCTCCATCAGCTGCCGTTCCTGTTCCTGCTGGCCGTAGCCGGCGGCGAGGCGGGAAATCTTCTCGAAGTCGTCGTGCTTCTCGTCGAGCGCGTTCTGCGCCTTGCGGATCGACGAGGAGAAGCCGGCCCAGGCGATCAGGACGATGAAGAGGAAGACGCCGCCGGCCGCCATCGCCAGCAGGCGCTTTTCGCGCGGGGAAGCGGCGGCCAGCCAGGCCTGCGCGTCGGCGAGGAGGGCTCTCACCCGTTCCATCGCTATGCGCCTCCCGGCGTTTCGCCCGAGCAGGTGTAGGCGAAGTCGAAGGCGAACGACACCTTGCTGCCGTCGCGCAGCTTCTCGACGCGAGGCTGCTTGATCTCGCCGAAGCACTTGTCCTTCTTGAGAGCGGCGATGATGTCGTCGACCTTGGCGAAGCTCTCCGCGGTGCCCTTGACGCGGATCGAGGTGGTGGTGACTTCGACGTCGTCCAGCAGCGGCATCGATCCGTCGGGCATGTGCGCGACGAGCTCGGCGAAGACTTCCGCGCCCGAGATGCGCGGAATCCCCGCCGCGCGCGAGCGGCCGCCGGAGAGCTGCCCGAGCGCCTGACGATAATCGGTGATGCAGCTGCCGAGGATGCGCCGCGTCGCGGCGCAGACCGCCTCGTCATACGCGGCCCCTTGTCGGTGCAGGGAGGTGAGGCGTGCCAGGCCGAGACCGAGACCGAGCACGAGGAGGATCGACGCTGCCACCGCCAGCCGCGCGATCTGATTACGGACCTGCGACAGATCCTTGGTGAACGCGAACTCGCCTTTGCGGAAGTTGACCCGCCCGCGCGAATTTTGCGCGCGGACGGCGAGGCCGAGCGCGAGCGCCGCGTCCGGTCCGCCGAAGGGCAGCGAGACGGTCTCCGCGGGGACCTGCAGCTCCGCGCTCAATCGCTCGGCGAGACCCGGCAGCGTCGCCGCCGGCCCGGCGAGGAGCAGCTTCTGCGGCGCGACCTTGCGCGACCGCAGCGAGATCTTCAAATCGCGCGAGAGCAGCGACAACACGCGGGTGCGCGCGGCGTCGTCGGTCTCGGCGGCTTGCCATGCCGCGGCATTCGACGTCGCCAGCGCTCGCGCGAGGACCGGCCGTCCGGAATCGAGCAGCGCGAGGTCGGCGCGCTCGGGCCCCGCGTCGAGGATCGCCGCCGTAATCGGCTGGCCCGGCGGGGAGAGCAGGCCCTTTTCCCCGAGACCCGCGAGCGCGAGCGGCGCGAGGGTGACGACGCGCGGCTCGATGCCGGCCGCCTCGAACGCGGCGAGCTGATCGCGCAGCACCGACTTTTTCACGATCCCGACCAGCACGTCGGTCTTCCCGTTGGCCTGCCCGAGGATCGCGTAGTCCCACACCACCTCGGCGAGGTCGAACGGAATCGCGCCCTCTACCTCGGCAGGCAGGACCTGCTCGATCCGCTTCGGATCGGTGAATGGCAGCGTCACGTGGTGCGTGGCGACGAGCGCGCCGTGAAGCGCGACCGCGATGGTGTCGTCTGCGCCGAGAGGCGGCGTGAGACCCAGCGCGTCGACTGCGGCCTTGAGACCCTCGCCGCCGACCGCGACGCTCCGCACGTCCTGGATCGCGAAGCCGCGAAACCCACTCTGCAGCGTGGCGACCCGCAGCGCGTCCTGCGCCCAGTCGAGGCCAACGGTCCGGTGCATCAGTCTTCCTTCCAGTAGAGCATCTTGCCGAGCAGATCGTCGTAGCGGATGACGGCGGTCACTTTCTTCTCGATGCGTCCCACCCGCCCGGTGGCGGTGATCCGGAAGGTGTCGCTGGTCGAGCCGAAGAACGTCGAGGCGTTTCCGTTGATCTTCGGATCGATCTCGGGCCTCAAGCGGATGCGGTTGGCTTGCAGGATGCTGACGAAATCCTGCGCCGACATTCCGAAAAAAGAAAACATTTTGCGCAGCTGGATCTCCTGCAGGATCGTCTGCAAGAGACGCGGATCGCGCAGCGCCGGGTCGTTGGGGTTCTGAGCGGCGATCAGGATGTTGGTGAGCATTTGCTGCGGGTCGTTGGTGTTGATGTTGAGCTTGGCATTGATGTCCGGCCAGATCGTGAGCCGGTCGCCGAAGGCGGCCATGAAGCGATCGTTCACGCCCCGGACCATGTAGAGCTCGTCGAGGCTGTCGAACCGCGAGTTCTTCGCCTTGTAGCGCGGCTCGTAGCGATCGTACGCGGCGTTCTCGTCGGTGAAGCCGTTGACGAACTGCGTCGGGTTGGTCGGATCGAACGCAGACCCGGTCTCGTCGATGTCGATCCAGTCCTTCATCGCGAGGATCACGTCGTCGCGGCGGACGCGATCACGGTTGGCGTCCTCCTCGTCGAAGATGAAGTCGTATTTCGGGTCCGACATCATCGCGCGCAGCTGGATCAACGTCGCCAGCGGCGCGCCGCCGATGCCGTCGAGACCCTGCACGTTGATGCGGCTGTTCTCGTCGACGATCCGGGCGTTGAAGCTGCCGTCGAAAGAGCCGAACGAATGGGTCGCTTTGTCGCCGCCAGCCGCGGGGATCGGCTGCGTCTCCGACGGCTTCTCGGTGGAGAGGCCTTCGACGTTGCCGGCCATCAGCGCGCCGAAGGCGTTGGAATCGATCGGCAGGATCTCCCAGAGGCGGATGCCGAGGCTCGACGAAGGCGCGGCGGCGCCGATCGCCTGACCCGCCGCGGGTGTCGCCGCCGGCGGCGACTTGCCCTGCGTGAGCATCTGGGAAAGGCCCTGCGTCAGCTGGCCGCCCAGCTGATCGACCTGTTTCTGGAAGTGCAGCAACAGCCGCGAGAGGTTGATCGCCGACCGCGCCAGGTAATACGCGCGCGTATCGTCGCGCAGGTTCTCCGCGAGCTTGAGCGAGACGCGCGAGCTGTAGCTGAAGTCGACGCCGATGGCGGTGAGGATCGCCACCGTGGTCAGGACCAGGATGAGCGCGACTCCGCGATGCCGGATTGGTGCGCTTCGCATCATTTCAAAAATCCAGCGGCTGGCCGAGGACGATCCTGGCCTGCGTCGACCAGGTCTTGTCCTTGCCCTGCTCGTCCTTGACGGTGAGCGCGATGCGCACGCGCGGCGGGATCAACACCTGCCCGTTGCGCTCCGGCGAATTCGAGTCCCACTCGTCGCGCCACTCGCGCTCCTTGGGATCCCACGCCTGCACGGTGAATTTGACCACGTCGTCGGCGAGCACCGCCTTTTCGCCGCCGCGCTCCCACTCCTCGTCAAACTGCGGCTTGACGCGGCGGAAGAGCGACGTGGTCCCGTCGTCGTCGCGCTCGAGCTTGTATTCGAAGAGCGCCTGATCGGACTCTTTCGCGTCGACGTGGAGCCGCTCGTGCGCGAACGACGTGATCGTCAGATCGGCCTCGCCGCGCCCGTCCTTCAACTTGAAGAACGTCGGCCGCTCGCGGAAGCGCTTGCGATCGTAGTGCTCGGAGAGGAACGTCATCGAGACTTCGCGCGCGATCCGCTCCAGCGCCGCGCGCACCGTCTGATCGCGATCTTCCGCTTTCTCGATCCGGTGCTTGAGATCGTACGCGCCGTCGAAGGCCTTGTAGGTGACGGCGCCGATCATCGCCAGCACGGCGACGGCGATCATCACTTCCAGCAGCGTGAAGCCCGCAGCCAACCCGCGCGTGTTCATTGCGCCTGCCCCGGGTCGGACGGGATCGGCTTCGGAGTCAGCGGCATCTGTCCGAGGTTCTGCTGCTGGGTGTTGAGCTGCTGCACCGGCTGGACCTTGTCCGCGGCGCCGACGCTCTCGGGCAGGATGACGACGATCTGCGACGCGGTGACGTTCTGCTTCTGTTTTCCGTCCTGCCAGCTGACCGTCAGCCGCACCTCGCGCACGCTCTTCTTCAAGGTCTCGATGAACGTCTTCGCCTGGCCCTGCAGCACGCCGCCGAGCGGGCCGGCGAGCATCGCCGCGGCGCCGCCGCCCTGCAGCCCCTGGAGCGCGCCCTGCGCTCCGCCCATCGCGCTCGCGAGCGCGGTCGCCGCGGCGCCGATGCCGCCGGTCTGCTGGCCGCCGCCGTTGCCGCCGGCGCCGAGCATGTTCAACAGCTGCGCGGGATCGAGCTGCACGTCGGGCTTCAGGATCTCCGCGCTCCACGAATAGTCCGGCGCGCCGTCCTCGTCGAAGGTGCCGTGCTGCTCGTCGTTGAAATCGGAGAAGCCCTTCTTCTGCAGGTCGTCCTCGAGGTCGAGCATCTTCCCGCGCAGCAGCAGCGTCGCCTCGGTCGCGCGGCGCCCGTAGGCGTGCATCGCGACGGCGCCGCCGTTGAGATCCGAGATCGAGACCAGAGCGACGGCGAGGATCGCGAGGCTGATCATCACCTCGAGAAGCGTGAAACCCCCGGCTTTCATCGCCTCTGCCCCGGCGCGTCGACGCGATCGCCGACGACCTTCACCCGTCCGGTGAGAGGCGCGACGATCAGCGAGAAGACGTCGTCGCCTTGCGCGAGGTGGATCGAGGTTTCCTCGGTCAGCCCGCTCGACCAGAAGTAGACGAACGCTTTTCCGGTCGTGTAGCGCTCCGGCTGGTGCTGGACCCAGACGTCGGTGAACTTTACCGAGCCGCCGAGATCGGTCTTCGGCACGTCTGCGCTCGCTGCGAACGCGCTCTTCTGCGCGAGCGCGAGCTTTTCCTTTTCCTCCTCGTTCATTCCCTCGCGCTGCGCCGCGTCCTGCTGCAGCTCTTCTTCCCTGGTCGCGACCCGGGCGCCGTTCTGCGACCGCTCGCCCTCGCGATCGAGACGCACATTGCTCTTCGCGCACTCGGACCAGTACGAGTTGCCGTCGAGATCGAGGACCAGGCGGCAGGTGTGGCCGGCGATCGCGGCGGCGCCGTACATCGATCGGATGGCGCCCGCCAGCTGTCCGCTCTTCTGGCGCAGCTGCGCGCGCGTGACCGCGCCGATGGCGGGGATGGCGATCGCGAGCATCAGGCCCGCGACGCAAAGCGCGACGCCGATCTCGATCAGCGTCATGCCTCTGTGGCTACTTGGTCGCAGTGGGCGTTCCCTCTCCGCCGTGGACGGTGATGTCGTCGCCGCCGCCCTGCGCCTTGTCGGGGCCGTACGAATAGACGTCGTACCCTTCACCGGTGCGGACGTACGCGTAGTCGGAGCCCCAGGGGTCCTTGTGGAGGTCCTTGATGTACTTCGGCACCAGCTGCGTGAGGCCGTCGGGCCACTGGCCGGTTTCGACGTGGTACAGGTCGACGCCGTTGGAGATCGCTTTCAGATCCAGCGTCGCCGTCCGGACCTGCGCCTCTTTCAGCTGGTTGAAGACGTTGTAGCCGATCGCGCCGGCGATCAGGCCGAGGATCACCAGGACGACCATGATCTCGATCAGCGTCATTCCGCGCGAGCGGCGTTTCTTTTGCACTGCGAACATTTCGATGCCCCTTATTTGGGAACGAAGGTGTTGAGCTGCATGATCGGCATCAGGATCGAAAAGACGATGAACGCGACGCCGCCGCCCATCATCACGATCATCACCGGCTCGAGCAGGGAGGTGAGCGCCGAGACGCGCATCTCGACCTGCGACTCGTAGCTCTTGGCGACGTTCTGGAGCATCTCCTCGAGCTGGCCGCTTTTCTCGCCGATCGCGATCATGTGGTAGACGAGCGGCGGAAACTGACCGCTGCGTTTCAACGGCGCGGCGATGCTCTCGCCCTCGCGGATCGCCTCGCGCGCCTTGTCGATCACGTCCGAGAGCAGCGTGTTGGTGACGATGTTCTTGACGATGTCCATCGCGGTGATGATCGGAACGCCCGACGCGAGCAGCGTCGCGAGCGTCTTGGCGAAGCGCGAGATCGCCAGCATCCGCACCAGCTCGCCGAACACCGGCGCTTTCAGCTGCGCGCGATCCCACCACGCGCGCCCCCGCGGCGTGCGCACCCAGCGGCGCGCGCCCCAGATCAGCGCCGGGACGGCGATCAGGATCACGTACCAGTAGTCGCGCGCGAAGGTGGACAGCGCGATCAGGATCCGCGTCGTCCACGGCAACGTCACGTTCATGTCCTCGAAGATCTTGGTCACCTTCGGGATCACGACCACGAAGAGGATCCCGACGATGACGATGCCGACCACGACCATGATCGCGGGGTAGAGCATCGCGCCGATGATCTTGTTGCGCAGCTGCGCCTGGGCTTCGGTGAAGTCGGCGAGCCGCACCAGCACCACGTCGAGCGCGCCCGACGACTCGCCCGCGCGGATCATGTTGACGTACAGATCGGTGAAGACCTTGGGATGCTCTTTGAGAGCGTCGGCGAGCGAGGAACCCTCGTTCACCTTCTGCTTGACCACGCCCATGATCCTCTTCAGGCGCGGCTGCTCGACCTGATCGACCAGCGCGGTCAACGCCTCGACCAGCGGAATGCCGGCGGCGATCAGCGTCGCCAGCTGCCGCGTCGCGATCGCGAGGTCCTGCGACGACACGCCGCCGAATCCCAGCGCGGCGGCGACGTCGACCTCGCGCGCGAGGCCCGTCTTCTGCTCGCCCTGGACCGCGCCCGCTTCCGCCGGCCGCGCCTCGGTGAGATACACGCCGTCCTTGCGCAGCACCTGGCGGAGCGTCTTGCTGCTCTCCGCGTCCCGGATGCCGCGGACGTTCTTTCCGGCCTCGGTCAGGCCCGTGTACTCGAAGACCGGCACTTAATTCAGGTCCTCCTGGGTGACGCTGAGGACTTCCGCGATCGAGGTGACGCCTTTCAGGACCTTGAGCGCGCCGTCGTCCATCAGCGTGAGCATGCCCTTGCTCGCGACCGCCGACTTCTTGATCGTGCCGCTGTCGACGTTCTTCAGAATCAGCTGTCGAATCTCGTCGTCGATCAGCATCATTTCGTAGATGCCGCTGCGCCCGCGGTAGCCGGTGTGGTTGCACTGTTCGCAGCCGGCGGGCTTGTAGAGCATGCCGCCGCTGGTGTTGCGCGCCTGCTCCGGTGTGAGCCCGATTTCCTTCAGCTCTTCCGGCGTCGGGAAGTACGGCATCCGGCAGTCCTTGCAGAGGACGCGGACGAGACGCTGCGCGAGCACGCCCATCAGGGAGGAGGCGACGAGGAACGGCTCGACGCCCATGTCGACCAGGCGGGTGATCGCGCCCGCCGCGTCGTTGGTGTGGACGGTCGAGAAGACGAGGTGGCCGGTGAGCGACGCCTGGATCGCGATCTCGGCCGTCTCCAGGTCGCGGATCTCGCCGACCATGATCACGTCCGGGTCCTGCCGCAGGAAGCTGCGCAGACCGTTCGCGAACGTCAGATCGATCTTGGCGTTGACCGGCGTCTGCGAGATGCCCTTGAGCTGGTACTCGACCGGATCCTCGATGGTCATGATGTTGAGATCGGGCCGGTTGATCTTGCTCAGCGCCGCGTAGAGCGTCGTCGTCTTGCCGGAGCCGGTCGGGCCGGTCACGAGGATGATCCCGTGCGACCGGTGGATGATCGACTCCATGATCCTGAGCTGCTCCTTGTCCATCCCGATCTCGGCGAGATCGAGGAGCACCGCGCTCTTGTCGAGCAGACGCATCACGACGCGCTCGCCGTAGACGGTCGGCGTCGTGCTCAAGCGGATGTCGATGTCGCGCCCGGCGAGCTTGACGCGGATGCGGCCGTCCTGCGGCAGCCGCTTCTCGGCGATGTTCAAG
The DNA here is from genome assembly GCA_020201435.1 of Myxococcales bacterium. GTDB lineage: Bacteria > Myxococcota > Myxococcia > Myxococcales > 40CM-4-68-19 > 40CM-4-68-19. The sequence goes on along the minus strand of JAIVGS010000196.1, from coordinate 750 downwards.
CCGCCCATGATCTTCACGCGCGAGGTGATCGAGTTCTGGAACCGCTTCGGCGGCCGGATCACTTCCTGCAGCACGCCGTCGACGCGGAACCGCACGCAGATGTCCTTCTCCTGCGGCTCGACGTGAATGTCCGAAGCCCTCTCTTTCGCCGCCCGGAAGAGCAGCGAGTTGACGAGGCGGATGATCGGCGCCTCGTCGTTCGAATCGAGCAGGTCCTGCGGCTCTTCCAGCTCGTGCGCGACGGTGTCGAGATCGCCCGCTTCCAGGTCGTCGACGAGCTGCTCGGCCTCGTTGCGCGCGCGGTCGTACACCGAGTTGATGCAGTCGAGGATCGACTGCGTCGGCACCAGCAGCGGCGAGACCGAGGCGCTCAACAGCAGCCGCACGCTGTCCATCGCGCCGGTGTCCATCGGATCGGCCATCGCGACGATCACGCCGCTGTCGCCGTCCATCCGCAGCGGCATCAGGCGCGCCTGCTTCGCGAAGTTGATCGGGACCTTGTTGATCAGGTCCTGCGAGATCTCGTCCGGCGCCAGGCGCATCTGATAGGGCAGCTCGAGCTGCGCCGCCAGCGCTTTCAAGACCTGCTCCTCGGAGCAGGCCTTCAGAGCGATCAGCACTTCGCCGAGCCGGCCGCCGCGCTCGGCCTGCGCCGCGAGCGCTTCGTCGAGCTTCTCGCGGGTGATGCTGCCGTGCGCGAGCATGATCTCGCCGATCGGCTGGCCGGCCAGATCGCGGGCCGGCTTGCGG
>JAIVGS010000091.1 GCA_020201435.1 Myxococcales bacterium | reverse complement strand
CTTCAGCTCGCGCTCTTCGCCGCCGACGCGGGCGACGACCGTGCCTTGGAGGACCGCGTACACCTTGTCGCTGCCGGCATGAGCGTGCGCCTTCTGCGACTGGCCCGGCTCGAGGCAGTAGACGTCGCAGAAAAAACGCTCTGTTTCAAAAAGGTTGAGCTTCTGCATCTTGCCGGCGTCGAAGCGCCGCTGGGTGAAGGTCGAGATTTTCACGGCCGTGGCTCCAGCGGCGCGATGCCGGCCGCTTCGAAGAGCGCCATGTCCTGCTCGTACGCGGGATTGCCCGTCGTGAGCAATTTCTCCCCGAAAAACACGGAGTTCGCCCCGGCGAGCAGGCAGAGGAGCTGCGCTTCCTCCGAGAGCTGCTCGCGCCCGGCCGAAAGCCGCACCATCGAGCGGGGCATCAGGATCCGCGCGGTCGCGATCATGCGGACCATGTCGATCGTGTTCACCGGCGGCAGTTCCGCGAGAGGCGTGCCTTTGACGCGGACGAGCATGTTGATCGGCACCGATTCGGGCTGTGGGTCCTGCCGCGCCAGCTCGAGCAGCAGCGCGCAGCGGTCGTCGACCGATTCGCCCATCCCGATGATGCCTCCGCAGCAGACGGTGATGCCCGCCTCGCGCACGCTCCGCAGCGTCCGCAGGCGGTCGTCGTACTCGCGGGTGGTGACGATGTCGCCGTACTTGTCCCGGCTGGTGTCGAGGTTGTGGTTGTACGCGTCGCAGCCCGCTTCCTTGAGCCGGCGCGCCTGCCCGGGAGTGAGCATGCCGAGCGTGCAGCAGGCCTCGAGCCCGAGCTGCTTCACGCCGCGAACCATCTCCAGGACGCGATCGAACTGCGGCCCGTCCTTGACCTCTCGCCACGCGGCGCCCATGCAGAAGCGGGTCGCGCCCGCCTCGCGCGCTTTCCGCGCGGCCGCCACCACCTCCTCGGTCTGCATCAGCGGCTCGGCTTCGACGCCGGTCTGATACCGGGCGGCCTGCGGGCAGTACGCGCAATCCTCGGGACAACCGCCGGTCTTCACCGAAAGGAGCGAGCAGAGCTGCACCTTGTTGTCGCCGAAGTGCGCGCGATGGACCGTCTGCGCCCGGTGGATCAGATCGAGCAGCGGCAGGTCGTGCAGAGCTCGCACCTCGGCAAGCGTCTTCATGCGGCATCTGGGTAGCAGAAAATGATAGATCCGCAAGCGTCGTCGGACGTTGGAGGGGGAATGATGCTGCTTCTGCTCGCCGCGCTCGCGGTGAAGGCGGCCGTCTCGCAAGTCACCATCTATGGCGATCGGGCGCGGGTGGTTCGCGCCTCAGACGTCGAGGTGTCGGGAAGAACGCGCGTCGAGCTGCCGCTGTTGCCCGACACCGTCGATGCGCAGAGCATCCGCGTCGAGGCCGAGGGCGCCGAGGTGCAGAAGGTCGACATCCAGCACGTCCAGCCCGACGAGTTCCCGGTCGGCGAGGCGCGGCAGATGCTCGACAAGCTCGACAGCGTCGACGACAAGCTGCGGAAGCTCGCCGACGATCGCTCCGAGCTGCAGCAGCATCTCTCCTCGCTGCGCAGGATCGTGCCGGCCGTGCCTTCCGAATCGCTGCGCCCGCGGCCCAAGCTCAACGCCGGCGGCTGGGCAGCCGCGCTCTCGTTCGCGCAGGACGAGGAGCAGTCGCTGCAGGCGCGGATTCGCGACGCCGGCCTGCAGATGGCGGACCTCCAGCGCGAGCGTCAGGCGGTCGCAGAACGGGCGCGGATCATCGGCGGCGCAGGGCGGCGATCGGGCTTACGCGTCTCGGCCCAGCTGGAAGGGAAAGGCGCCGCGCATCTCACCTTGACGTACCTCGTGGCGCAGGCGCGCTGGACACCGCAGTACGACCTGCAGCTGCAGCACGATCAGAAGACGGTGCGCGTCTCGTTCAGCGGCGCGGCCTCGCAGACCACCGGCGAGGACTGGGACGGCGCATCGCTCACGCTGAGCACGGCGATCCCCGCGACGGCCAGGGCGCTGCCCGAGATCTTCACCTGGAAGATCGGCGAGAAGGAGCGGTTCATTCCGACACCGTACCGGGCCGACCGGCCGCGGCCGCCGCCTCCGCCGCCCGCGCCGCCGCCGCCGATCGCGGCGCCGGCGAGCGAGAGCGACCGGTTGCGGCAGGACCTGATGGCTCGCGTGCAATCCCCGCCGCCGGTGGCGGCGCCTTCCGCGCCGCAGGCTGAAGAGAAAGAGGAGGAATTGTCCGAAGTCGCGGTTCCGCCGATGCCGGAGAGCGTGCGCAGCGAAGCCCTCGCCCTGCCGGCGCCGCCGGCGATGGCCCCGCCGCCGCCGCGCGCGGAGAGAAAACGCGCCGGCAAACCCACGGCGCCGGTCGCAGTGACCGCGATGCCGCCGCCGAAGTCGGTGGGAGTGGCGCAGGCGCCCTCGGAGCAGGTCGGGATCGCGCCGCCGCCCTCCTGGCAACGGCCGTACACGCCGCCCGACTCTCCGGCCGCGCTCGCCGGCGGGTACGACCTCGAGTTCCCCTCGGTTCGGCGCGAGACCGTGAGGACCGGCGGCGGCGCGCGACGCGTGCTGCTCTTCAGCGAATCGTGGCCGGTCACGACCGAGCGGTTGATCTACCCGGCGCTCGCGCCCGAGGCGTATCTCGTCGCCCAGATCAAGAACCCGACGCTGCGCACGCTGCCGCGCGGGCAGGCCGCGCTCGCGGTCGGCGCCGATCCCGCCGGCACCGCGACGGTCCCGCTCGTCGCCCCCGGTGAGGAATTCACGCTTCCGCTCGGCATCGACCGCGCCTTGCGCACGTTCCGAAACATCGCCCAGGTGCAGAGCGAGCACGGCCTCTTCAGCAAGGACGAGGTCACCCGTTACGCGGTGACGATCGAGGTGGCGAATCCGTACACCGTCGCGATCCCGCTGCGCGTCGTCGACCAGCTCCCGCTGCAGGGCGACAAGAACATCGAGGTCTCTTTGATCGAAGCGAAGGGCGCCGAGCGCGAGGAGGGAACGGGCAGATTGACGTGGCGCGTCAACGCGCCTGCGTCGGGCAAGGTGAAGCTCGCCTTCGTCTACGAGCTCAAGCGCCCCAAGGGCTACAAGGTGCACCAGTGATCGCGCTGCTGCTCGCGTCCCAGGTCGCGCGGGTCGTGGTCTTTCCCGATCGCGCGCAAGTCACGCGAACGCAAGCGGCGTCCTGCGGCACGCAGGCGGTGAAGGTCGAGTTCAACTCGCTGCCGCCGTCGGCCGATCCCTCATCGCTGCGCGCGCAGACCAGCGAGGGCGGCGTCGAATCGGTCGACGTGATCGAAGAGCCGCGCGCGACCCCCTTCAGCGCCGAGGTGAACGCTGCCGAAGACCAGCTCAAGCGGCTCGGCGCGCAGCTCGCGGCGCTGCACGACGCGCAGGCGAAGACGCGCGATCTCGATCGGCTGGCGGGCAATCTGGAGGAGATGTCGGCGTCCTTGATCTCGACCGAGATCGCCCAGCAGCCCGACGTGAAAGCGTGGCGTGCGGCGCTCGCGCAGACCCTGCAGGCGCGTCTCGACGCGGCGCGTCAGCGAGCCGAGATGGTCGCTCGCGAACGCGAGCTGCAGCGGCAGACGAACGACGTGCGCAACAGGCTCGCGCGGCTCGGGGAGGCGCGCGATCGCCGCGAGCGCCGCGCGGAAGTGCTCGTCAGCTGCCCGCCGGGGAAATCGGCGAACGTCGAGCTGACGTACCTGGTCGGCGGCGCGTCGTGGCATCCGGCGTACGAGGCGCGCGCCGACGACGGCAAAGGCTCGGTCGCGCTCTCGCTCTTCGCAACCGTCCAGCAGTCGACCGGCGAGAGCTGGGACCAGGCGCAGGTGATCATCTCGACCGCGGTCCCGTCGCAGGACGCGACGCCGCCCGAGATCCAGCCCTTGCGCGTCTACGCCCAGGAGCGAGAGCCGCCGAAGAAAGTGCTCGTCCGCCGCGACGAGATGCAGCGCCACGCCGAAGAGGGCGCCGCCGGCAGGACCGCCGCGACCGGGCTCGCCGCCGAGGAGGAGGGCCTGTCGGTCCAGCTCTTCGTCAAAGGACCTGCCGACGTCAGCGGCGACGGCACTCCCGCGCGCCTTTTGGTCGGCTCGACGCAGCTCCAGGCCGCCTTCGCGTGGAAAACCGTCCCCAAGACGCTGCCGTTCGTCTTTCGCGTCGCCGACCTGGTCAATACCGCGCCCTTTCCGCTCCTCGAGGGGCAGGTCGATCTCTTCCGCGAGGGCGCCTATCTCGGCCAGCTCCCGCTCGAGCGGGTGGCCGAAGGCGCGCGTTTTCACTTGAGCTTCGGCCTCGAAGAGAAGGTCAAGGTGAAGCGCACGGTGATCGAGGAGATCAAGCGCGACGAAGGCCTGTTCAAGAGCGCGCAGCGCTTCCACTACGCCTACAAGTTCGAGGTCGAGAACCACCTCGGCCGGGCGGAGAACGTCGAGCTGTCGGAGCAGATCCCGGTCTCCGAGCTGTCCGACGTCGAGGTCGCCGTCGAGGACAAGACCACCCAGGGGTTCGCCAGGAACGCCGAGGACGGCATCGTGACCTGGAAGCTGCACTTGCAGCCGAACGAGAAGCGCGAGCTGCAGCTCGCCTTCCACGTCGACGTCCCGTCCGACTACGCGACCGGCTTCTGAGGGAGTGCCTCGAGCTGATCTTCGACGACGCGGTTGCGCCCGGCCTGTTTGGCGGCGTAGAGCGCCATGTCGGCGCGTTTGAAGAGGTCGCCGGGATCGTGGGTCAAGTTGTCCATCCCGGCGACGCCGACGCTGACCGTCACCGAGACCGGCCCGGCGTCGGTCTGGACCGGGTCGTCGGCGACGCGGGTGCGGATGCGCTCCGCGAGCACCATGGCGCCGATGTGCTTCTTGGTCCCCGGCAGGAGGATCGCGAACTCCTCGCCGCCGTAGCGGCCGAGGATGTCGATCGACCGCAGCGCCGACCGGCAGCGATCCGCGAGCGCGCGCAGCACCTGGTCGCCGACCGCGTGGCCGTACCGGTCGTTGACGGTCTTGAAGTGGTCGACGTCGAGCATCACCGCCGACAGCGGCTGCCCGAACCGGCGCGCGCTCTCCCACGAGAGCCGTGCCATCTCCATGAAGTGGCGCCGGTTGTAGGTGTTGGTGAGCCCGTCGAGGGTGGCCAGCCGCTGCACCTCGTCGAACAGGCGCGCGTTTTCGACCGCCATCGCCGCCGGCTGCGTCAGGGAGAACGCGAGCCTGGTGTCGGATTCGCTGTACGGCCCCTTGCACTCGAGGCAGACGACGCCGATGACGATGCCGCGCTGGGTCAACGGCAGCGCCATCATCTGCCGGCCGTCGTTGAGCGCGGGCTGCCGGGTCGCGATCGCCTTGTCGACGTGGGCGGAGCTGGGGATCACCTGGCGCGCCTCGTCCTTGCCGCGCGGGCCGCGGCTGACGATCACGTCCATGCCGTCGCGGGTCTTGATCAAGACCGCCGCCTCGTCGAACTTGACCGCGCGGCCGAGCGAATCCAGGAGCCGCTCCAAAACCTCCGGTAATTCAAGGGTTTCGCTCAACGACAGCGTCAGCTTCAGGCCTTCGCGCTCGCGCAGGCCGCGGGTCATGGTGTTGAACGCGTTGGCGAGCTCGCCGAGCTCGTCGTGGCTCTTCACGTCGACCGCGGTCTCGAGCGCCCCGCCGGTCACCGCCAGCGCGGCTTCGCGCAGCTTCTTGATCGGCGCGGTCACCGTCCGCACCGAGGTCACGCCGAGCAGCACCGCGACGAGAAGGCCGAGCGCGAGCCACATGAACGACTGGCGCTGCAGGTGCCGCAGCGGCCGCAACGCTTCGTCGGCCGGCTCCTGCACGACGGCCTTCCACCCGAGCAGCGGGACCGTCGCGTTGGCTCCCAGCCACTCGTCGCTCTGCACCCCTTTGACCAGCGGGTGGTCCTTCATGCTCGCCTGCTTCAGGACCAGCTCGCGCTCGGTGTGGACGATGACCTTGCCCTCGCCGTCGAGGAGGAACGCCGCTCCGGACTCGCCGGGGCGGAAGCGCTCGAAGCTCTCCGCGAGGCGCCGCAGCGAGATCTCGACACCCAGCACCCACCGGGTCCGGTGGCCGCCGTCGATCGCGACCGCGAGCACCAGGCGCGGGATCGGTTTTCCGGTCGCATCGGGAAGGACGTACACCGGCCCGATCGCGAGCCCGGCCTGGAGGGCGCCCTGGAGCGGGACTTTTGCGGCGTAGGCGGTCAGGCCGGGTGCGTCGACCGGCTCGTGCTCGCTGGCGAGCTCGCCCTCGAGCTTGTCGAAGTGGATGGTCTCGCCGAGCGCGTCGCCCTTGCTGTCGAAGAGGCCGACCACGTCGGCGCCGCGGGTCTCGCGGTAGATGAGCAGGAGCGCCTGCTCGCGGGCTTCGGGGTCGAGCTCGCCGAGGCGCAGCGTCGAGGCGGCGAGAGTCAGCGCGTCGAGCTTGTCGACCAGCGTGCGGCGGACTTCGGCGGCGAGGGCGCGGGCGTCCTGGGCGTAGATCTGATCGAGCTGGCTGCGCAAGGCTTCCCGACCCTGCGGAAGGGTGAATGCGGTCGCGAGCAGGAGCGGAAACGCCGTCGTCGCCGCCAGCAAGAGGGCCAGTTTGACCGGTAGCCGCACTGGCTTTGCAGAGTATCAGTGGCGCTGAAAACGACAAAAAACCACAACAGCACACCACGGAGGCACGGAGAACACGGAGTTTGGTTTTACAAAAAACCTCCGTGCACTCCGTGCCTCCGTGGTGAGTTTTTGCATTCAGATTTTACGAGCGGCCAATGCGAGCGCCTCGTCGAGGCGGCCCGGGTCGCCGCTGCCCTGGGCGAAGTCGGGGTTGCCGCCGCCCTTGCCGCCGAGCACCGCGAGCGCTTCTTTCAACAGCGCGCCCATCGCCGCGCCCTCGCCTTTCGGACGGGCGAAACAGAGGTGCGCGCGGCCGTCTTCGATCGAGGCGATCAGCGCGATCCGACCCTGCGACGAGATCGCCTGCGCGATCGCGCGCGCGAAGGCCGCGCCGCGCTCGACTTTCGCCACCACCGGCCCCGGCTTCGTCATCAGCTGCGCCGCCTCGAGCTTCGCCAGGTCGGCCTGCGCCGCTTCGAGCGCCTTGCGGCGATCGTAAGCGTCTTTTGCGACTCGCGCGGCCGCCTGTGCGAGATCGGCCGGCGCAGCCTTGAGCGCATCAGCCGCCTGCTGCACCGTCTCGTTGGCTTCGCGCAAGAGCCTCACCACCCGGTTGCCGCAGGCGAACTCGATGCGGGCCTTGCCCTCGCCCCATCGCTGCGCCTTGAGGATCGCGATGCACCCGACCTCGCCGGTCCGCCGCGGATGCGTCCCGCCGCAAGGGGAGGCGTCGACGCCCTCGACCAGGACGACGCGGTCGCCCTTCACCGGCTCCTTGCGCAGCGGCAGCTTCGCCCGCTCCTCGCCGGTGAAATCGCGAGCGATCACGGGCAGATCGCGCCAGATGCTGTCGTTGGCCATCGCTTCGGCCGCTCGCAGGTCGAGCTTTCCGAGCGGCGCATCGAGGTCGATGGTGCAGGTCCGTTCGCCGAGGTGAAAGCTGACCGTCGGCGCCTCGAGCTTGTCGAACGCGGCCGACAGGAGGTGTTGGCCGTGGTGCTGCTGCATGTGATCGAATCGGCGCACCCAGTCGATCTCGGCCTCGACCTCGCCGCTGACGGGCTTGTCGACGAGGTGCAGCACCTCGCCCTGCCGTTCCTGCGTATCGATCACCTGCGCGCCGCCGAGCCGCCCGCGGTCGCCGGGCTGGCCGCCGCCTTCGGGATAGAAGGCGCTCTTGTCGAGGACCGCGGCCGGCTTGCCGTCGAGCTCGCGCATCTCGACCACGCGCGCGCGGAAAGACGTGAGGTACGGATCGGAGAGATAGAGGCGTTCGGTCATGGAGCGGGCACGATACTCCGAAGCGGCAGGTCGAGCTGCTTGCGCGCGGGCCCGCCGACGTCGCGGCCGCCGTACTCACCGGAAAGCTCGCGCTCTCGTTCGATGTGCGTCTCGAGCGACGGGCCGCAGACGCTTCCTTCCAGCCGCCGCGCCTGGTCGTCGAGGCGCCGAATGGCTTCGAGCTTCTCGGTGTTGCCGAGCCTCGCCGCCGAGACCGCCTGCTTCAGCACCGAGATCGTCCGGTCGTAGACCCTCAACGGCACCGGGTACGGATGCCCGTCCTTGCCGCCGTGGGCGAGAGAGAAGCGGGCCGGATCGGAGAAGCGGCAGGGCGCGCCATGCAGCACTTCCGCGACGGCGGCGAGCGCTTCGACCGTGCGCGCGCCGACGCCCGGCTGCAGCAACAGCTCGGTGAAATCGCGCGGCCCGTTCTCGCGGGCAGCGGCGAGCGTGGCGTGCAGGCGCCGCATGAAGACGTCGGAAAAGCGCACCTCGTGGTGCGCCGGCATCTGCAGCCGCGGCAGCTCGTGCAGCACCAGCTCGGGCTTCACGCCCAGCTCGGTCACGGCGCCGCGCGACGCCGCCGCGCGGTGGTCGGTCATGTTCACGATCGGCGCCACCGCCGGCCGGCCCTCGATCGCGGCGTGCGGCTCGTCGACGAAGCTGCGGACGTTTGCGGACAGCCAGTGATACCGGCGCGCCTGGCCGCGGTCGCCGTTCATGCCCTGCTGCACGACCGTCCACGCACCGTCGTTCGCGACCACGAAGCCGTGAAGGTAAAGCTCGAATCCATCCTGAACCGCCGCGCTGTCGACCTTGGCGACGAGACGGCTGGTGCGAGCGAGCGCCGCGCCGTCGACGCCGGTCCGCTCGCCGAACGCGACCAACTCCGAGGGCGTCCTTCGCGAGTGCCGCCCGCGGCCGCCGCAGACGGTGATGCCGAGCTCTCTTTCGCGTCCGGCGAGTCCCCGTTTCAAAGCGCCGAGGACCGATGTGGTGATGCCGCTGCTGTGCCAGTCCATCCCCATCACGCACCCGAGGGCCTGGAACCAGAAGGGATGCGCCAGCCGCCGCAGGACGCCGTGCGCGCCTTCTTCGAGGACCAGCGCCTCGACCATGACCGTCCCGAGCCGCGCCATCCGCGACGCCAGCCATTCGGGGACGCGGCCGCCGTGCAGCGGCAGATCGGCGCTTCCGGTGCGACCCATACGGGCGTTCAGTATAACCGCAGCCGGCGCGATCTGCCGAGCCTGACCAGCGAGCGCTCGGGCGCCTTGCCGATCGGATCGGGACAGACCCGTCGCAGCCGGCACGACGCGCACTCAGCGCCGGACCAGACCGCCTCGAAGAGCGCCTTCGAGCGGTCGACGGTGTCGTAGTCCTCCGTGCAGAAGCCGAGCTCGAAGTTGCGCCTGCCGGGAGCTTTCGCGCCGAGGCCGGCGCCCGTCAGGTTCGCGCTGCCCAGGTACGCCCATGCGCCGTCGACGATCACCGCCTTGAAGTGCACTCGCGGGCAGATCTTGAGGTCGAGTCCGCCCGCGACCAGCGACCGCCGCCGGTCGAAACTGCGCCGGAACGGCCGCGAGGGCAGCTCGGCGTGGGTGTTGAACAGTCCCACACCGGCGACGCCGCGCAACTTTATTGCGAGCAGGTTCCGCCCGAAGGAAGCATGCCGAACGCGGACGCCGCGTTTCCCGTGTTGCGCGCGTCGATCCGGTACGACGGCCAGGCCGTGTCGGCCATGCCGCGGTCGTCGGTGATCAGCGCATAGACGAGCGACTGCGAGCCGTTGACGCCGTTGCTCGCCGAGAAGACCCGGCCGAGGCAGTCCATCGTCGCCGTCCGGTACGTGCTGCCGTTCGGATCCGCTTCCCACGACAGGTTGCCGGCCGAGTCGTACGCGAGGAACACCGCGGTGTCGCGCGTTAAGTAGAAGTGCTCGTGGGCCTGCTGGCCGTCCCAGCCGATCAGCGGAGCGTGTCCCGACGCGCCGAGGTTGAGGAGCGGGTTCTTCACCGCCGTGCCGGGGTTCGCGGTCTGGAACGTCGCCACCGCGCCGCCGCTGAGCGGAACGAGGAGTGTTCCTTCGAGCGTCATCGCGGGCGCGCCGGACGGCGTCACCCCCTGGGCCCACCGGTTGCCGAGGTTGGCGTTGCGGCTGTTCAAGTTGTTGGTGGCCGATCGCCAGTCGAAGAGGTTGGTGCCGTCGGTGATGATCTCGAAATAAATGCCGGTTGCGCCGCCGGTCGACGCCGCTCCGAGCGAACCTGCGGCGCTGATGGTGTGCTTTTC
>JAIVGS010000268.1 GCA_020201435.1 Myxococcales bacterium | reverse complement strand
GCTCAAGAAGAACAACCCGATCGTGCAGTACACGCTGCTGACGAAGGACCGCGGGCACATCGTCGTCGTCAACGGGTACAAGAAGGACAGCGATCGCGGCGAGCTGTGGCTGCGGATCGTCGATCCCGACTATCCGCAGGAAGACCTGCTCGGCAAGGGCAACTACACCGTCATCACCCGGCCGGAAAAAGACAAGGAATTCTCCGAGTACTGGCTGAAGGCCGCGCGGCTTCTGCAGGCTCATCCGAACAAGCCGGGCAAGAAGCTCTTCCAGCACGGCGATGCCGAGCACGGGCATTTCGTCTACGCGGTCCCCGACACGCCGGTGAAGGACGACAGCGAGCTGATCCACAAGCTCTCGAAAGGACTGGGAGAAACGGCCAAGAAAGACGGCCAGGCCGCGCCCGCCAAGCCGACGGGGCCCGAGCCAGCGTGTCCGCCGGTCAGCGGAGTGCCGCGGCTGCCGTTCGCGATCAACGGCTCGAACCTCGTTACCGGCGAAGCGATCACCTCGCTGTACCACCAGACCGAGCGCGGGCTGGGCGGGTTCTTCCCGCTCGGCGACAACGGCCTGTTCCACTGCGGCGCCCACGTCACGCCGGCGGCCGGGAGCGAGATCATGGCGATCGCCGACGGCGAGGTCGTCGCGGCGCGGATCGGCGCGGGGCCCGGCGAGCACGCCTGGGGGGACACCGGGTTCGTCCTGCTGCGCCACAAGGTCAAGGGCGACAAGCTCGTCTACTGCCTCTACCTGCACCTCAAGAAAGAGGTGCTGCATCCCGACCAGACCGACTGCGGGTGGCTCTCGCGCCTGCTCATCGACGCGATGCAGGACAAGGACAAGCCGAAGAAGCCCAAGTGGCGGGTGATGGAGGCGCAGCCGACCTGGAAGGACGCCGACAAGGGCAAGTTCTCGCCGACCAACGCGCAGACGGACGACAAGCTCGACGTCGGCGTGTACGAGGAGGACGACGAGCTGGTCCAGGATTCGAAACGGTACGTGAAGCTCAAGGGCAAGTGGATCCGCGCGGTCGGGCCCGACGGGGCGGGACCGAAAGTGAAGGAGCTCTCGCCCTGGTCGGACTTCGACCTCGAGACCGCGTGTAAAAAAGACTCTCACGTCAAGGACTTGCGCGACGGGAAGACGGCGGTCTTCGACGACGTCAAGTCGGATGACGGCAAGGGTCACAAGATCACCGTCGAGGCGGGTGAGACGGTCGGCAAGTCGGGCAGCTATCTCGGCTCGCAGACGATGCACTGGTCGGTGTTCACCAAAGACGCGGTGTTTCCGACCGGCTCGCTCGGGGAAGAGGAGTTCAAGGCAGACGAGGCGCCGAAGCTCAAGGACCTCGATCTCTCCTCGAAAGAGGCCGGCAGCAAGGAGCACGCGACCGCGCTGATCGAGGCGGTCGACCCGAAGAAGGCGGTGATCGGGTCGAAAGAGATGGAGTGGATCGTCGAGCCCGGGGAATTGCGGCACTTCTACCGGACGCCGACGCAGTGCTGGCGCGGGCGGTACCAGGCCGTGAAAGGGCTCGTCGACTTCAAGCTCGACCTCGACAAGCTGACCAAGAACGACCGGTACAAGTCGCACACCGACGGCGAGAAGGGCGATTTCGTCAAGAACGGGAAGGCGTTCCTTTTCTGGGACGACCTGTCGAAAGCGGAGAACTTCCCCACCGACGGCAAGGGCATCTTCGTCCACCCGGTGACGGCGCTGCGGATGATGGCCCAGGTGCGCGTCGAGCAGGACCACGACGATCCACCGCCGGAAGAAGGGACCAATGCCAACGATCGGCTCCACGCGGGCGAGGACGTGGTCATCGTCGTGCGCGACGCGAAGGGCCCGCTGGCGGCCGTCGACGTCACCGTAAAAGCTGACGGAAAACAGGTACTTGCCGGCAAGACCGACTCGCAGGGAGAGATCGTCGTCAAGATCGAGGACGTCCTCGGGAAGGACATCGAGGTCTCGGTCGACGCCAACGTCGTCGGCGAGAAGGGGATGCTCGTCCAGGTCGCGAACGAGACCGCCTCGCCCTCGACGCTGACGCCCGGCGATGCGCCCGGAAACCAGAAGTTCAACTCCGAAGAGGTAGTGCCCAACCCGCGCATGGGCCTTCAGATGAAGGTCAAGAAGGGCGCGATGGTGAAGCAGTACTCCACCTGGGACCCGGACAGGCTCGACGTGTCGGGGCCGGGCGGGTTCCTCGAGCCGGAGGCGAGCATCACGGTCGAGCGGATCGTCTACCGCTCGGACGACGGGAAGAAGGAGTGCGTCTCGATCTTCCAGAGCTCGAAGGAAGTCTTCGTCTGGACGATCGAGAACGGCGAGGAGAAGATCGTCCCCAATCCTCCGGCGGGTCAGCAGAACAAGGATCCGAACGTGATCGGCTCGTGGTCGGCGCGGATCGCCCACTTGAAGGACCATCCGATCCTCGCCGGGCGCGTGCAGAACATCGACGACGGCACCGAGATCGAAGTCCACTGGCTGGCGATCATGTCGCTCGGCGCGCCGGAGCATGACCACGAGGTCGGCGTCGGCAAGTGCAAGACCGCGGCGGGTGGATTCGCGGTCGCGTTCGACCCGCACCTCTTGACCAGCGACAACAACCTGCTCAACCAGCCGCGGCCGGTCAGCGCGAAGCTGAAAGCGAAGGACAAGGAAATTTCGCTCAGAGATCAAGCCATTACGGTCTACGGCGAGTCGAAGTTTCCGGACCCCAGGCAGCCGCCTTCCGAAGGGCCGAAGGCGCCGGGGGCAAAAGCGAAGGAGATCGTCGGCTGGCTGGAGATCGATCGGCACGGCGACATCGACCGGCCGAACGGCTGGGGCGGCAAGGAGCACGAACGGTTTGCGTCGCGAAAGATCACGCAGCTCACCGGTCCGGTGACACACCGACTGAGCGCGGACGGAGCGGAGAACATCTGGGTCGCGGCGTGCGCGCCCTCGCAGCACCTCGCGGTCGGCGACCAGGCGACCATGTCCGTTGCGGATGCGGCCGCGGCGCATGCGAAGGCGATCAAGACCGCCTACCCCGATTCGCCCGAGTGGCTGATCGCGAGCAGCGACGCGTGGAGAGCGGACAACGGCATCCAGACCGGCATCTGCGCGACCGACTGCCAGAACAGCGTCAACGCGGCTGGACGGAAATCGGAGTGCACGGAGGCGATCCGCAATTCGAACCTGAAGTCGTGCATCAACGGCAGTGCCGAGAAGTGCAAGACGGCGGTGCAGATCGGGAGGGTCAACACCGTCAAGAAGGACGGGTGTCCGGGCGTGATCGCCTCGTGCGGCGCCGCGCAGCACGACAAGAGCAAGTGCTTCCTCGCCGGCGTCGTGAAGGGCGACGGCGCCGAGGAGCGCGAGCGGTGGCACGTGCGGCTGCCGATGCGCACGTCGGGCGCGGGCTACCCGTACATCCGGGACACCGGTCGCAACATGCGGGTTTTATTGATCAATCCTGTGAGCGGCGCGGCCGTCGTCTGCTCCCAGGAAGCGCGCGGGCCGCAAGGCGCGAAGGTCGAGGGCAACATCGCGGTCGCGGAAGCCGCGGTCGAGAAGGACGAGTTCAAGGACAAGGACACATTCATCCAGGCGTCGTACGAGGCGTTCTGGAAGCTCGGCCTGCCGCGCGCGGGCGGCGGCGAAGCGGTCGTCCTGATGGCCTTCTGCGACGTGAACACGCCGCTCGGGCCGGTGCCGGACGACGTGCCCTTGAAGCTCAAGAAGACGGTTCCGTTCGAAGAGCTGATGGGCGACTCGCCGCCGGTCGTGCCCGGCGAGCCCGGCACGAAGGTGAAGAGCGGCAACGTCATGGTCGCCGGCAAGCACTTCGCCGACTGGTTCAACGCGGAGTTCTGGCCGCTCCACAAGGGACGCCACCCAACCCTCGTCTACGGCAAGGACGGGATGCACCCGATCGAGTTCCCGGGGCCGATCCAGAAAGCCAACTTCCAGAAGATCTTCGACCACTGCGAGCCGCTGTACGCGAAGGAGATCTCGGTCAACGAATTCGTCGCCATCCTCTGCATCATGCTCAACGAGGTCGGCGGGCAGCTCAAGGCGATCGGCGAGCTGAACGGGCCGAAGTACATGTTCGAGGCCGGGCCCCGGAAGCAGAGCTACAACGGCATCCTCGGCAACAAAAAGGCCGGCGACCAGCTCCTCGCGATGGGCGCGATCACCGAGGACCAGAAGGAAGCCTGGAACAAGCACGACGGCGCGGTATGGCCGGACGGCGCGGACGACATCCTCGACAAGATCAAGGAGTGCGATTTCTACAAGTTCCGCGGCCACGGGCTGAACCAGCTCACCGGCCGCGGGAACTACGACCAGCACATGGACAAGTTCCTCAAGCAGTACTGCAGCAAGGGCATGGACGAGATGACCATGGCCGAGATGGAGGACGCGATCCAGAACAAGCCGGAGGTGTACCTCGCGTCGTTCAAGAGCTTCTTCATGAAGGCCGCGGGCATGAAGGAAGCCATGGACAAGACGAACGACGGCGAGTTCTGGAAGGTCGGCAAGATCAACAGTGGCGGCGATCAGTACGCAGACCTGTTCGAGTGGCGGTGCAAGACGCTGCTCGAGGCCATGACGCAGGCAACGTGGGAGTTCCGCTGATGCTGTGGAGCAAGGTCGACAAGAAGTGGCAGGACCGGCTGGGCAAGACCAGCGACGGCGACGTCACCTGGAAGACCGAGCAGTGGCCGGTGCCGGGCGAGGAGGCGCTCGAGATCCGGGTCTGCTCGCGGGCCGGAGTGGCCCAGTCGACTTACTGCGAGACGGCCGAGAAGCCGCGCACGTCGATCGTGCTGCACCAGACCGAAGGCTACGGGCAGCAGCTGGCGTGGCTGATGGGGGGCGCGGGACACCCGTGCAGCGCGCACGTGCAGCTCGGCCGCTGCGGGACTCCCTATCTTCTGGTTCCCACCGAGTTCACCGCCTGGCACGCGACGTGGTGGAACGGGAGCTCGATCGGCATCGAGATCGACTGCATCGGCGAGCTGTACAAGAACGGCGACAACCTGGTCTCGCAGTACGGGGCCGAGCGCAAGGACGTCTACTGCGCGGTGAGCGAGAAGGACGTCTACGTCGAGAAGGACTGGGGGTGCCGGACCAAGTACTGGGCGTCGCTCAGCGAGAAGCAGTACCTGGGCCTCGGGCGGCTGATCAAGGCGCTCTGCTTCAAGCACAAGATCCCGCGCATTCTCTTGCCGGAGCCGCAGCGGTACAAGCCGTTCGATCCGAAGGACTCCAAGGCTCGGGCGAATTACCGCGGCATCTGCACCCACCTCAACATCGATCCGGCGCGGAAGGTGGACATCGGGCCGTACCTCGACTGGGCGAAGCTGATCCAGTACGCAGGGCTCACCGAGGCCGACTGCTTCAATCCGCCCAACGGCGTGCTCGAGACGTGGAAGAACGAGACGGGCGGAGCGGTGCAGAAGGCGGACGCGCCGTCGACGTCGACGTCGAAGCCGCCGGCTGGTGGGGAGACGCTGCCGGCGCCGGTGATGATCGACAACCACACGTTGCGCGTGCACGTCGGCAAGCACGGCGGACGGCTCTGCCTGTCGGTGAAGCAGCCGGGAGATCCGTTGCCCACCGCGCCGGATCCGACCGAGGCGCCGGCGGCCAAGGCGCCCGGCAAGCGCGACGACTTCATCCAGGCGTGCATGAACTTCCTCGGCGCGCCCTACAAGGCGGGCTCGAAGAAGCCGGCCGAGGGCATCGACGGCGTGAACATGATCGCCATCGCGATGCGCCGCGTCGAGCTGTTCAAGTCCGACGACGAGATGCCGACCGACCACGAGCACCTTTCGGCGCTCTGGCACGTGGCGAGCGCGGACCCGAAGAAGGTCCCCGAGGAGATCCTCCCCGGCGACCTGGTCTGGTTCGGCATGGGCGATCACGGAAACGACCCGCTGGTCCACCCGATGGTCTACCTGGGCGGCGGGCGAGTCCTCGGGCCGGTCCCGGACGGCGGCGCCAACACCGCGGTGCAGGTCATCGCCATCGACAAGGTGCCAGAGCACTTCGCCGGCTGGATGCACGTCGACGACCTCGGGACCGAGACCAAGCATGCGGAGCACCCGGGCGATCCGCCGCCGGCAGGGGCGAAGCTGACCGGCGCGCTGCTCCCGCCGACGCCGGCCGCGCAGTACGACGCGCTGAAGAAGATCGTCGAGCGCGCCAAAGGCAAATGGAAGGACGGCAAGGGCAAGGTCAATCTCGTCGGCGTGAAGAGCATGCACGACCGGTGCATGATCTCGCCCAAGCCCGACGACTGGAACGACACGCTGTTCGCAGCGTTCCTCGACGATGCCGGCAACAAGTGCGTGCTCGACATGCGCGCGTCGTTGAACCCCGGCACCGACTCGAACAAGGCCGAGACCTGGCAGCTCTGGGAAGGCTCCTGGAAGTTCAAGCTCGGCGCGGGCGACTCGGTCGACAAGGCGCTGCAGCCGGACGGCAAGGTCAAAGGCTGGGAGGACAAGGAGGGCATGGGCGCGCCCCGTCCGCTCGACCACGACAAGCCGGCCAAGGGCGACGACATCCAGCCCGGCGCGCCGAAGGGCACGGGCGACGAGAAGCCGCCCGCGCCGAAGAAGCCGATCGAGGCGAAAGACGCGAAGCCCGCGCCGCCGCCGGACAAGCCGTTCGTGTTCGACGCCGCCGCCAAGAAGCTGTCGATGAAGTTCGGCATGCGGATGATGCGCGCGCTGATCGAGTGGGAGCTCAAGGAGGACGGCTCGGGCACGCTCTACTCGTGGAACGGCGTCGTCAAGAAGTACCCGAAGCTCGCGCCCAAGCGCGGAAACGAGTGGCCGGTCGTCGACTCGATGATGCAGATCAAGCCGAGCGAGACGATCGACTACAACGGCCGGACGTACGGCGTCTGGCGCGCGTTCGGCGTGGAGTGGGTGGCGACCGGCGCGACCAACTGCTGCAACTCGCAGATGGCGGCGGTATTCGCGTCGCTGCCGGACGGGAAGATGCGGATCAAGAAGGACAGCGGCGTGCTCGAGCTCGATGTGGTGAAAGGTGAGCCGGTCGCCGAGGGCATCAAAGGCAACGACAAGACCAAATATGGCTATTCGTCGGTCTTCGCCAACACCTGGATCCAGGGCGAGGGGAGCCACATCCGGACCGACGCGGGGAAGCGGATCTTCGAGAACTACGCGTACATCGCGCCGGCGTGGGCGATGAAGTGGCTCGGCGTCGGCGACGCGGTCGGGAAGTGGGGCGACGCGAAGTCGCTGGTCAACGTGCGGATGGGCGACAACGCGTGCTGGTTCAGCCACAACTGGCTGGTCGGGGACGTGCGGTACGAGGTGACGCTCAAGGGCTACAAGACGCCCGTCTACGTCGACCAGAGCGACTTCGCCCGCGGCGACCATCCGCAGCCGCACGCCGGGCCGGCGAGGACCGGCGGGTACAAGATGACCCGCGAGGACTGCCTCTTCGTCGAGCAGAACGAGGAGCTGTTCGAGGCGCGGCTCAAGGCGTTCCTCGACTTGAAGACGCTCGAATACGACGGGAAGGATTACGACGTGACGAAGATCACGCCGGTCGGGGCGCGCGTCTTCTCGGCCAACTGCATGGCCTGGCAGAAGTACGGGACCGCGCGCGGGGTCATCTACTCGAAGGCCGACGGGACCGACGGGAGCAACCCGGAGCACTGGATCGAAGAAGCGACGATGACGAAGCAGAACAAGCTCGGGCTCGGGATCTCGCGGGGATGGGGGCTGTTCGCGGACAACTACCGAGACGGCTCCGGGTGCTTCGGGTTCGCGCGCTGGTACGACAACGCGGGCGGGGCGGACAATGGCTGATTCGATCTGCGGAGAGGTCGAGGGCGACTACTCGGTCGTCAAGGTCCAGCTCGCGGGCGGCGGGAAGGAAGACAAGCCGGCGCGGCCGACGAAGGGGACGCAGCTGGTCTGGGGCGGGACGGACGTGTCGTCGCCGTGGGGGCACCTCGCGGCGTTGATCGAGAAGGCGGGTGGGAGCGTCAACTACACGTTCGTACATGCGGCCGATCTCAAGGAGCCGTTGGTCGTCGTGACCGACGAGGGCGAGACGCACGAGGACAAGCCGGCGGACGAGCCGAAGAAGGCTGATGAGAAGCCTGCGAGCGGGGGTGGTTCGACTCAAGTGAAGCACTCGACCGGCGGCGCGGAGGGGCACGGGCCGCTCTTCGACTTCGGGCTCGACTTCGACTTCGGCGGGAACGCGGCGCGGGTATGGGCGCATCCACACGCGTTCATGGCGGGGCCGAGGCCGCTGGTGATCGCGCTGCACGGGATCAACGGGAAGTCGCGCAAGCTGCACCCGGCGCTCGACGAGAAGGGCGTCCACGTCGGGAAGCTCGCGAGCAAGCTGATCGAGGACGGAAAGGTGACGCCGGTGATCATCGCGGCGCCGACCGAGTTCTCGGACGGGCCGTGGCGGACGTTCGACGTTTCCAGGTTCGTGGCGGCGGTGAAGGCGGCGACCGCGTCGCAGAGCGTGGAGATCGATCTCGACAACGTCTCGATCGTCGGCCACTCGGGCGCCGGCGGAAGTCCCGGCGCGGGGTTGAACAAGGTCGCCTCCGAAGGCGGCGTCTTCGACGGCCACAAGCTGAAAATCTTCGGCATTACGGATACTTGCATCACAGATCAGAACGGGAAGGCGTACGCCGACGGGCTGGCGAAGAACGACGTCACGGCCGTTTACGCGATGCACAAGGGCACCGGCGGGTGGGTCGCGTACACCGGGCACAAGACGTTCTCGGCGGCGCTCGGCGCTGCGCAGGAGAGCAAGGCGGTCGAGCCGGCGGAGGACTCGCAGGACGTCGACGACAAGGTCTACGACAACGGCGGAAAGACGCCGCTGCGGGTTTCGATCAAGATCAAGTCGTCGCGGCTGGCGGCGCACCACAAGGAGTGGGGCGCGGCGGGCGGGTACCACGTCGACGTCGGCGCGCACAACGACATGGTGCCGATGTGGTTCTGGTGGGCGCTGCCGCGGTGGCTGCCGGCGACCGAGGAGGACAAGAACGCGGGCCTGAAGGAGCACCCGATCGAGGACCCGAAGCCGCAGGAGCACGACAAGCCGCCGCCGGTGACGGGCGGCGAGTGGGCGAACGTGCCGCCGGCGGCGGATGCGTGGGCGGATCCGGGGATCGACCCGAAAGCGACGGGCGCGGCGCTGTTCGCGCCGGCGACAGGGCTGTACTGGCCGGTGCGCAATCCGAAGAACCATTACGGGCGCGCGGTGTGCTTCATCGGGAGCGACGGAAAGGGTTACGGCGTCGGCAAGAGCGCGGGAGGGCGGAACTTCCTCGCGGGGCGGCCGGCGGACGGCAATCCGGACCGGTTCCACGCCGGCATCGACGTCTTCGGCGACCACCACGACGTCATCGTGGCGTGCGAGGCGGGGACGGTCGTGAACGTCTATCCGTTCTATCCGAACGACAAACCGCTGGTCTGGTGCCTGATCGTCCAGCACGACAGCGGCGTGGTCATCAACTACGGGGAGGTCGATCCGGCTTCGTTGAAGAAGTACGGGATGAAGAAGGGTGTGAAGGTGCAGCCGGGTCAGCCGATCGCGGAGGTCGGCCGGATGGTCCAGGACTCGATGCTGCACTTCGAGACGTATCCGGCCGGGACGAAGCAGAACATCTCGTACAAGAAGTCGCAGGGCGAGGCGTTTTTGAAGAACTACTTCAACCCGACGCAATACCTTCTGGCGCTCGCGACGAAGGGGAAGTGACCTGGTTGCAGATCAAACGAGTGTCCCCAACGAGTGTCCCCAACGAGTGTCCCCAGCTATGCGCCGTGAGAGCGGAAAG
>JAIVGS010000195.1 GCA_020201435.1 Myxococcales bacterium | reverse complement strand
GCTTGGTGTAGAGGCGGAAGTAGTTCTGGAAGGAGACCGTCGCCAACGTCTGATTTTCATTCTCGATTTTGACGTTCTCTTTGGCTTCCACCGCCTGGTGCAGGCCGTCCGACCAGCGCCGGCCCGGCATCAAGCGGCCGGTGAAGTCGTCGACGATGATCACCTCGCCGTCCTTCACCACGTACTCGTGATCCTTGCGGTAGAGCGTGTGGGCGCGCAGGCCCTGTTCGACGTGGTGCAGCGTCTCGATCTGCTCCGGGTCGTAGAGGTTGGCAACCGACAGTTTTGCCTCGACCTTTTCGACGCCCTCGTCGGTCAAGACGACGCTGCGCGCCTTCTCGTCGACGGTGAAGTCGCGGTCGCGGATGAGGCCGGGGATGACCTTGTTGATCTTGTAGTACTTGTCGGTCGATTCCTCGGACGGGCCGCTGATGATCAGCGGCGTGCGGGCTTCGTCGATGAGGATCGAGTCGACCTCGTCGACGATCGCGTAGTGGAGCTCGCGTTGCACGTAATCCGCAAGCCGGAACTTCATGTTGTCGCGCAGGTAGTCGAAGCCGAACTCGTTGTTCTGCCCGTAGGTGATGTCGCGGCCGTATTCGACCTGCCGCTGCCGATCGGTCAGCCCGTGCACCACCACGCCGGTCGTCAGACCCATGTGGCGATAGAGCCGCCCCATCCACTCCGCGTCGCGCTTGGCGAGGTAGTCGTTGACGGTGACGACGTGAACGCCCTTCCCTTCGAGCGCGTTCAGGACGCACGGCAGCGTCGCGACCAGCGTCTTGCCCTCGCCGGTCTTCATCTCGGCGATCATCCCCTTGTGCAGGCCCATGCCGCCGACCAGCTGCACGTCGAAATGACGCATGCCGAGGGAGCGCACCGAGCTTTCTCGCGTCAGCGTGAAGCAGTCCGGAAGGATGCGATCGAGCACCGCCGACTTCTCTTTCCCGGGCGCGTGGGCGACTTCCTTGCGCCAGGCGTGGATCTGTTCGCGGATCTGCTCGTCGCTCAAGGACTTCGCCCACGATTCGCGCTCGTTGATCCGCGCGACGACGGGCTGCATCTTCTTGAGCTCACGCTGGTTTTTCGTGCCGACGATCTTCTTGAGGACGTAATCGAACATTGCCCTGCCTTATCGGTTTTCGAGCGGAAAGACGCCTGCGAACACTGCCGACTGTTCAGGCAGCGGGAGGCGCCCGGCTCGGAGCCGGCCCGGAGGGGGACCGCCAGATCGCCAGCGCAGCCGCAGCAACCGGCCGCCGCTCGGGTAAATTCGGGGACACCCTACGCAATTGCGTGCCAACCGCCGGCGCGACCGACCGGACCTGGGACGAATTGCGAAGGGTATCCCCGAATTTCTGGCAGGACGCGGCGGCGGCGAACGACGCGAACGGCAGCGCGCCGGCCGGGGCGAGCCCCACCAGCACTGCCGCGCACGCTGCCGCGAGTCTGCCGCGCATTCGAGGTAGCCTAAGGCCCGGCTGGCCGTTGTCAACTGAGGCCTCGGACCTCAGGCCTCAGCCTTCAGGCGTCGAAATGACCGACTGGGACGAGAGATTCTCGCGAGGCGACGAGCTGCACGGCGGATTGCCGTCGCCGCCGCTGCCGCAGGCGATCGAGGGGGTGACGCCTGGCACGGCTCTCGATCTCGCGTCAGGAGCGGGCCGGCACGCGATCTTTCTCGCCGAGCGCGGCTGGCGCGTCCACGCGATCGACTCGTCCCGTGTCGGCATCCAGCGGATGCTGCACGAAGCGCGGGAACGGAACGTGAAGATCGAAGCGGAGGTCACCGACCTCGAAGCACCGGGCTTCGTCCTCGAGCGCGAATACGACCTGATCTGCGACTTCTACTTCCTGCACCGGCCGCTGTTCGCGCAGATCCGCAAGGCGGTGAAGCCGGGCGGGCTCTTCGTGGCCGCGATCCACGTCGGCAAGGGCCGATTCCTGCTCGAACCGGGCGAGCTGCGAAAGACCTTCGAAGACTGGAAAATCCTGCACTATCGCGAGGGCGAGTCGCCCGAGTCGGCCCATCGCCACCCGACCGCCGAGCTGATCACTCTTCGAGGATGAACTTGCGCGGGTTGTCGGCCACGCCGTTGACGCGCACTTCGTAGTGCAGGTGCGGGCCGGTCGATCGGCCGGTGTTGCCGACCGCCGCGACGAACTGGCCGCGCTTGACCTTCTCGCCGACCTTCACGTCGATGCGCGAGAGGTGGCCGTAGCGGGTCTTGAGGCCATAGCCGTGATCGATGACGAGGACGTGGCCGTAGCCGCCTTCGAGGCCGCTGAAGACGACGGTGCCGTCGGCCGGCGCGCGGACCGGGGTGCCGACGCCGGCGGCGACGTCGATGCCTTCGTGCATCACGCGCTCGCCGGTATACGGGTCCAGACGTACGGAAAAGTCGGAAGTTACCCACCCGCGGACCGGCCAGATCGACGGCGCCGACGCGAGCAGCGCCTGCTGGTCCTCGAAATAGCTCTTCAGAGCTCGGGCTTCCTGCTCCTGCGCCTTGACCTTCTTGTCGAGGTCGTCGAGCGACTTGAGCAGGTCGGGGTCCTGGTCGGCGTTCGGCAGCGACTTCGCGTCGCCGTCGGCGATCATCCGGCCCTCGCCGCCCGCCGTCTTGCCGATCGGCCCCATCCCGGCGCTGGCGGGCTCGGTGGCGATGCCGCCGCCGACGAACTCGGGCGGAGCTTGACCCGGCTCCGGCTGCGGCATGTTGAGCTTGCGGTCGGGATCGTTGAGCGACGTGATGTGGCGCAGGTTCGAGTTCAGCCGCTTCACCCGGTCGAGCTCGTCGTTGATGTGGGCGAACTTTTGCTCCGCCTCGCGCCAGCGGTTCTGCAGCTCCAGGTTCTCCGCCCGAATCAGCTCATTTTCCGCGACCTTGCCGACGACGGAAAAGTAGTGCGCAAGCGCGCCGATCAGCGCCAGCACGACCAGCCCCGCGCAGACACCGACCCGCACGAGCATCCGGTGCTCGAGTCGGATCTTCTTCACCTTGGCGTCGCGATCCGGGACCAGCAGGATCGTGTACGACTTGTCCAAGGAACCTCCAGGCGACGGGGAACGTCCTTACCCAAACCCGCCGCGCGCGCGCCTACTTCCCGGGCGGATGCGAACCTCGCGCCAGCCTGCCCCCTCGGGGGACAGCCGTCCAGTATTGGAAATTGTTGGCCACAGTCAATGCCGGAGTGGGAAAAAGCGTGCCCTTGCCCGGCTGTTCAGTCCATCCGGTGTACGGCGATTACAGTGATGTTGTCGTCGCCGCCGCGTTCGTTGGCGAGGCGGATGAGCTTTTCCGGGACCGCCTCGAGGTCGTTCTCGAGAAGGGCGTCCCCGATCTCCTCGTTGAGGATCAGATTCGACAGCCCGTCCGAGCAGAGCAGGAACTTGTCGCCGGGCATCGTTTCCAGCCCGATCACGTCGACCAGCACGTCCTCTTCGAAGCCGACCGAGCGGGTGATGATGTTCTTGAGGCGGCTGTGCCGTGCTTCCTCTTCGCTGAGCAGGCCGGCGCGGACCTGCTCGTTGACCAGCGAGTGGTCCTCGGAGAGCTGGTGCACGTCGCCGTCGCGGACCAGATAGGCGCGGCTGTCGCCGACGTGGCCGATCAGCGCGTGGGACCCTTTCACCAGCAGTGAAATGCAGGTGGTGCCCATGCCGGCCAGCTGCGGGTTGGCCCGGCTGGTGCGAAAGACGGCCGCGCACGCGCCCTCGACCGCTTCGCGCAGCGCGCCGGCGAGCGGCGTATTTTCCAGCGGCGCGTCGCTGGCGAAGGGGTCCTCGGCGCGCAGCCGTGCTGAGAGCAGCTCGCGCTCGATGGTCTGCACCGCCAGCCGGCTCGCGGTCTCGCCGCCGGCGTGGCCGCCCATGCCGTCGCAGACGACGTAGAGGCCGAGGTCCTCGTTGACGAGAAAGCTGTCCTCGTTGTGCTCGCGCTTCATCCCGACGTCGGTGCGCGCGGCGCAGCGGTACCTGGCCATCAGAGCGCGCGCCTCTCGTTCAGCTGGTGGAGCAGGGATTCGTACTCGCCGCCGAAGTCGACGCGCGTGATCGAGCCGAGCTTGATGGTCATCGTCCCCGCCATCCACTTTCCGTTGGTGTCGATGAGCTTGAACACCGCCTCCCTCGGGCCGAGCACCACCGGCCGGCCGATCCAGGCGACGCCGCGGTCGTCGTGCTCACGCTCGATGCTGAGCAGGGGCGCTGCCACCGCCGCGCTGCGGAGGAGGTCCTCGGTGTTCTTGACGGACACCCGCGGCCGTTTCGGCCGCAGCCGCTTCAGGCGGACGACGTCGGCGGAAAACGATCCGCGGACCGACTCCTCCGCGGTGTCGACGTCGCGCAGGCGGACCGCAACGTATCCGTTGGTGACCCACATCGCCGAGTCGAGGAGATTCAGCAGCACCCACTCGCCGGCGCCGACGACGAATCCGTACAGCCGCCGGTTGTTGCGTCGCTCGATGCGATAGACGACGCCGGGCGCGAACGTCGTTTTCCTCACGCGGTCCTCCGCGTCCGCTTCGGCTCCTGTGCCGCCGCGAGCAGCTCGCGGGCATGTTCGAGGGCGACGTCGGTGGTCTTGCCCGAGAGCAGCCGGGCCAGCTCGCGGACACGGTCGTCGCCGTCGACGTTCGCGACCAGGCTGTGGGTACGACCTTTCCGTACCTCTTTCTCGACCGTCAGGTGGGTGCCGGCGAAGACCGCGATCTGCGGCAGGTGGGTGATGCAGATGACCTGCCGTCGTCGAGCGACGGCCGCGAGCGCGCGGCCCACCGCTTCGGACGTGGCGCCGCCGATCCCCGCGTCGACCTCGTCGAACAGGTAGGCGTCGACGGGATCGCCCTCGGCGAGGACGCGTTTGACGGCGAGAAGCACGCGCGACAGCTCGCCGCCCGAGGCGATCCGCGCCAGCGGCCGCAGCTCCTCGCCGGGATTGGGGCTCAACAGGAGCTCGGCGGTTTCGAGGCCGCGCGGCCCGAGTCCGTCGATCACCCCGTCGACCGCCGGCGCGAACCGGACGTCGAGCTGCGACTTCATCCCCAGCGACGCGAGCTCGCCGGCGACCGCTTTCGAAAAGCCGGCCGCGGCCGCGCGCCGCTGGGTAGAGAGCTTCTCGGCCAGAATCCGCGCCGCCGCCGACAGCATGCGGACCTCCTCGACCCGCCGGGCCAGCTCCTCGTCGTGATTTTCGAGAGACGCGAGCTCGCGAGTCATCTCTTCGCGCCGCGCCAGCGCCGCCGCGAGCGTGCCGCCGTGCTTGCGCGAGATCTTGCGCAGGACCTCGATCCGCTCGTCGAGCTCCTCGAGTCGCTGCGGATCGCCGCCGGACCGCGCGGCGTAGCGCGAGAGCTCGCGGACGGCCTCGTCCAGCTCTGCCGCCGCGCCGCGCACGATCTCCGCGAGCTTGCCCAGCGCCGGATCGATGGCCGCCATCTCCTCGAGGCGACGCGCCGCCCGCCCGGCCCCGACGTCCGCCAGGAGCGCCTCGGTCTCCTCCGCGCCGGCCCGCAGCTTCTCCGCGGCGGCGACCACGCGCCGTTCCTGGGCGAGCTTCTCGTCTTCGCCCGGAGACGGGTCCGCTTTCACCAGCTCGTCGAGCTGGAACCTCAGCCAGTCGGCCCGCTGCGCCCGCTGCGACTCGTCGGAATCGAGCTGCGCCCGAGCCTTCTCCGCAGCAGCCAGCGCGTCGAACGCGCGCACATAGTCCGACCTCAGCCCACCCAGAGCCGCGTACGAATCGAGCAGGTCGAGATGCAGCGCGGCGTCGAGCAGCCCGACGTGCTCGTGCTGGCCAGAAATATCGAGCAAGCCTTGGGTGGCCTCCTTGAGCTGCGCCGCCGTCGCCAGCGCGCCGTTCACCCACGCGCGACTGCGTCCTTCGCGATGGACGGTGCGCCGCACGACGAGCTCGGCGCCCGCTCCGGGCAAGCCGCAAGCCGCGAGCCGCGCGTCGCAACCCGCGGGATCTCTCGGCCTGAACAAGGCCTGCACCTCGGCCTCCTCGGCGCCGGTCCGGACCGAGTCCGACAGCGCGCGCCCGCCCAGCACCAGGTGCAGCGCGTCGACCAAAATCGATTTCCCCGCCCCCGTCTCGCCCGTGAGCACGTTGAAGCCGGGCCCGAAGTGGACCTCCAGCTCCTCGATGATCGCGAACGCCCTCACCCTCAAGAGTTCCAGCATGCGCGAAATGTAGCAGACGGGTCCGACAATGATACGCTCGGGCGGTGATCACGTCCGACGATGCGCGCTGGCAGCAGCTGCTCGAGCTGGCCGATCTCGCGATCGGAAACGGCCTGATGGACTTTCAGCGCCCGATCTGGCGCGACCTGGTGACCCAGCTCCTCGGCAGCGTCCGCGACGATTCCGGCGAGCGCCGCAAGGACCTCCGCGCGCCGCTCGAGCTCGAGGTCGACATCCTCGCGCCCGAGGAGATCGCTTCTCTCGCGACCTCGAGCGTCAGCGCCGGCGGCCTGTCGATCCGGATCGCGGAGGTGATCCCGGTCGGAACCCGGCTCGACCTTTCGATCAAGCTGGCCCAGCGTCCGGTGCCGCTCCTGGCCAAAGCGCAGGTCGTCTGGAGTCGCGAGGGCGAGCTCGGCGTCGCGTTCGTCGATCTCTTCCAGAACGACCGCGAGCTGCTGGAGGGCCTGGCGGTGAAGGCCGTCCTCAGCGGGCCCCCCACCTGAGCTTCTCGCGCAAGATCGTGAAGTGATCGACCTCGGGGTTGCGCAGGATCAACGTCCGGTTCGGCGCAATCTGGACCCACACTTCCTCACCCAGCTCGAGCGGGCGGCCGCGGCTGCCGTCGAGCGTGACGAACATCTCGCCGGGGCTGGCGAGGCGGACTTTCACCTGCGCCGAGGGCGGCACGACCAGCGGCCGCTGCGTCAGCGTGTGGGGGCAGATCGGCGTCAAGAGGATGGCGTCGTGGTTCGGCAGGATGATCGGGCCCGCGGCGCTCAGCGAATACGCAGTCGATCCGGTCGGCGTGGCGATGATCAGGCCGTCGGCCTCGTAGCTCGTGGCCAAGCGGCCGTCGATCGAGACTTCCAGCGTCGCCAGGCGGCTGAGCGCGTTTTTCGAGACCACGGCATCGTTCAGGACCGCGCCCGAGAGCAGGACGTCGGCGTCGCGGCGCACCTCGACCGAGAGCATCAGCCGTTTCGACGCCAGGAGCTCGCCCTGGAGCGCCTTCTCCAGCATCGGAAACGCGCGCTCGTGCGGGAATTCAGTGAGGAATCCGAGCGTGCCCATGTTGACGCCGAGGATCGGGACCTCGCGCTGGTTGCAGAGGCCGGCTGCGTGGATCAGCGTACCGTCGCCGCCGAGTACGACGAGCAGATCGGCTTTCGCGGCGATGTCGCAGCCGGGCGCGGTCGGGACGCCCTTCACGCCCGCCTCCGCCTCGACGGCCGCGCCGTAGCCGCGCTGTTTCAGCCACGCGACCATCTCGCGGGCCAGGTCGGCGGCGAAGTCCTTGCCGATGCGCGGAATGATCCCGACCGTCTGCATTTCGCGACTCTACCGCGTTACACTCGCAGTGTGCCGACGTACATGCCTGGCAAGCGGACGGGCGACCTCTTCCACGCCGCCGCTGCGCGCGATCCGAGTCTGGTGCCGCTGCCGGAGCGGATGCGGCCGAGGACGGTCGACGAGATCGTCGGGCAGTCGCACATCCTCGGGCCGAATACGCTTTTGCGCGAAGCGATCGAGACCGACCAGGTGCCGTCGCTGATCTTCTGGGGTCCGCCGGGATCGGGAAAGACGACGCTGGCGCGGGTGATTGCCGCGGCGACGCGAGCCGAGCTCGTCGCCTTGAGCGCGGTGGACAGCGGCATCAAGGACATCCGCGAAGCCGTCGCGCAGGCGGAGCGGCGGCTGGCGGAGAACCGGCAGCGGACGCTGCTCTTCATCGACGAGATCCACCGCTTCAACAAGGCGCAGCAGGATGCGCTCTTGCCGCACGTCGAGCGCGGCACGATCACGCTGATCGGGGCGACCACCGAAAACCCCTCGTTCGAGGTCAACTCGGCGCTTCTGTCGCGCTGCCGCGTGTTCGCCCTGCGGCCGTTGGAAGAGGCTGATCTCACGACGGTTTTGGAGCGGGCGCTGTCGGACAAGGAACGGGGCTTGAGCGGCGCGTTCGTCGCCAAACCGGAGTTTCTCGATCACGTCGCCAGGCACTCGAGCGGCGACGCCCGGCGGGCGCTGTCGGCCCTCGAAGTCGCGGCTGCGCGCGCGAAGGCCGAGCGGCGCGACGTGCTCGACGAGCGCGACGCCGAGGAAGCCCTGCAGCAGAAGACGCTGCTCTACGACAAGTCGGGCGACGCGCACTACGACACGATCTCCGCGTTCATCAAGAGTCTCCGCGGGAGCGATCCGGATGCGGCCGTCTACTATCTGGTGCGGATGCTCGAGTCGGGCGAGGAGCCGCGGTTTCTCTTGCGCCGGATGGTGATTTTCGCCAGCGAGGACATCGGGAACGCCGACCCGCGGGCGCTGTCGGTCGCGGTCGACGCGCTGCGGGCGTTCGAGCTGGTCGGCCTGCCCGAGGGCGTCCTGCCGATGACGCAGGCGGCGATCTTTCTCGCGACGTGCCCGAAGAGCAACACGACGCTCACGACCTACTCGCAGGCGCGGTCGGCGGTGCTCGAGAAGGGGCCGCTGCCGGTGCCTTTGAAGCTGCGCAACGCGCCGACGCCGCTGATGAAGAGCATGGGCTACTCGGGTGGGTACAAGTATCCGCACAATTTCTCCGGGAATTACGTGCCGGAGGAGTACTTGCCGGACGAGCTGCGCGGTCAGCGATTTTACGAACCGTCGGGGAGCGGCGAGGAAGTCGAGATTCGCGAGCGGTTGACGAGGTGGCGCGAAGAGCTGGAACGAAAGCGGGCGGCGGAAGAGACGCAATCGGCTGCCGAATCCGAAGTGGCGAGCAAGTTGAAGTAGCGCGGCGTCCGATCGCGTCGCTGCACGTGTGTGTCACGGTCTGTGTGTCACGGCCCCTATCGCGCGAAGTACGGCCCGTGAGGCGCCTGGCCCGAGCCGCTCCTCGCCCCTGTACCTCCGTGCTCAGCTTCGGGTTCTGCGGGCTCGACCCGCTCTACACCGGCGTCGTCCCGCAGGTCTGCCACGACCAGGGCGTGGTTCCCGCGACGCTGCCGAGCTGCACGACCCATCCGCACGACGCGGTGCTCTTCCCTGCCAACTTCGGCGCCAACCCGGCGGCGCGCGCGGGGTACCCGAGCATCATCGTGCCGGCCGGCAGGTTCCCCAACCCGTCAAAAGCCTCGATCGACGCCGCCGATCCGACCTTCAATCCCAAGCGGTCGCCGTTCGGCGTGACATTCTCGGGACCGGCGTTCAGCGAGCCGAAGCTGATCGGCTTCGCCTACGCGTACGAGCAAACGACGCACTGCCGCATCACGCCCGACCAGAACGACACCGCCAACACCGTGAGCTGCCCGTAGGCGGCGACCCAATGTGTCCCAGTCAATGTGTCCCAGAGGTAACTCGCTGAAATTCGACGGTTTTTGCGACCCTGAACGGCAGCGTGGCGCCGGCTGCGTTCAGGGTCGCGTCGATCTTCACCTCGGCGATGCCGGTCTTGATCGCCTGCGCCGCGGCCGTGCCCGCGGAGAGGAAGTTCACGTCGAGCGGGATGAGGAGCGTGGTCTCGTTGCCCGCCGGCACCGGCGCGGCTTCGGGCAGTGAGATGTGTCCGACGTGCGAGCCCGCCAGCGAGACGTCGCCGAGGATCCCGCCGAGCGGTAGCGGAAAGCCGTTCGAGTTGGCGATTTTCAAAGGGATCGAGAGCTGCGCGCTGGTCAGCGACAGCCCGGTGATCCGCGGCGAGCCGATCTCGAACACCGGCATCTTCGGCGCCGAGAACGTCCCCTCGTGCTCGAGCGGCAGCTCGACCAGGCCGATCGGCGAGTTGAGACCGATCGACCCGCTCGCCTTGTAGTGCACCTGGTCCTGCGCGAAGAGCGCTGCGAGCGCGGGGACGATCTCGTTCCAGTGGACGTGAGCCGGGAACGTCACTTCCGTCGACCCGTGCGCCGGGATCTGCAGGCCGTTTTTGGGCGCGCCGGCGACGACCTGCTTGCCCTCGACGGCGAGGGCGTACGTCGCCTTGGCGAGATCGATCCCCATCGAGTTCGGGTTGTTCACCAGGAAGACGAGATCGAGCTCCGCGCCGTCGAAGTCGATGCTCGGCAGCCGCGCGTCCTTGAACGTCAGCGTCGGCTTCTCGAACGCCGAGGAGACGGCCGAGCGCAACAGCGCGCACCCGGCGAGCAACGGCAGAAGCCACAGAATCTTGCGCATGCTGACGAAAGTGGCCCACGCATGCTTCGCGCGCAAGATCAAGACTGTTTCGCACGTCGCACTCGCGATACGTGAGCCGGGCGCGATGGATCTGAACCCGCAGCAGCGCAAGGCCGTGTTGACGACCGAAGGACCGGTCCTCGTGCTCGCCGGCGCAGGGTCGGGAAAGACGCGGGTCATCGCGCATCGGATCGCCCACCTCCTCGAGCATGGCGTGCCGGCGCGCGCGATCCTCGCGGTCACGTTCACCAACAAGGCCGCGCGCGAGATGAAGGAGCGGGTCTCGAAGCTCGCCGGCGATGCCGCGAAGGCGGTCACGGTCAGCACTTTTCACTCGTTCGGCCTGCGGATCGTCCGCGAGCAGCGCGGAAAGGTCTCGGTGCTCGACTCGGGCGACCAGACGGGGCTGGTGAAACGGCTGCTGCGCGATCTGAAGATCGACGACAAGCGATTCGACGTCGGCCGTATACTGAGTATCATTTCACGCAAGCGCTGCGGCGGTCCGCCGGGACACCCGGACGACGAGTACGAGCTGTGCGCCACGGAGCTGTTGCCGAAGTACGAGCTCGGGCTGCGGGCGCTGAACGCGGTCGACTTCGACGATCTCCTCCTCGTGCCGCTCGGGGTCTTTCGCGAGAAGCCCGACGTGCTCGCGCACTATCAGCAGCGCTACCGCTACCTGCTGGTCGACGAGTACCAGGACACCAACGACGTCCAGCTCGCGCTGCTCGAGCTGCTCGCCGGAATGCGGCGCAACCTCTGCGTGGTCGGCGATGACGACCAGAGCATCTACGCCTGGCGAGGGGCCCAGGTGCGGCACATCCAGGAATTCGACAAGAAATTCCCGGGGTGCGTCGAGATCTTCCTCGAGCAGAACTACCGCAGCAACGGCAACATCCTCGACGCGGCGAACGCGATCATCGGCAGGAATCCCGGGCGCAAGCCGAAACGGCTGTGGACCGATCGCGGCCGCGGCCCGAACGTGAAGCTCGTCGCGGCGCCGGACGACGAGGCCGAGGCGCGCTACGTCGCCGACGAGATCATCCGCGTTTCGTACGAGGAGAAGATCCCGCTGCGCGAATTCGCCGTGCTCTATCGCACCAACGCGCAGGCGCGACCGTTCGAAGAGGCGTTGCGGCTGGCCGGCGTACGCTACCGCGTGGTCGGTGGGACGTCGCTCTTCGATCGCAAGGAAGTACGCGATCTTCTTGCGTATTTACGGGCAGCCCTGAATCCGCGCGACGAGATCTCGCTGCTGCGGATCGTCAACGTTCCCGCGCGCGGCATCGGCGACCAGACGATCGCGCGCGTGCAGGAGCAGGCGCGGGCCGCGAAGCAGCCGGTCTGGGAAGCGCTGAGGACCGAGGAGCGCGCCGCGGAGTTCGTCGAGCTGCTCGAAACGTACGGCGCGCGGCTTTCCCAGCGTGGCTTTTCGGAGGCGGCGCGCGACCTGGTCGAGCAAGTCGGGCTCTTCGACGAGGCCCGCCGCGGCGCGCAGAGCGTCCCGGCGCAGGCGCGGAAGATCGAGGCGATCGAGAGCCTTTTGCGGCAGTTGATCGAGTACGAGCAGCGCGAGGAGCAGAAGACGTCCGACGAACCGTTCGCCGCCGGCCTGCCGGGCTATCTCGCCCGTCTCGCGCTCGATTCGAAAGACGACGACGGCGACGCAGGCGACGCGGTGACCCTGATGACGCTGCACGGCGCCAAGGGCCTCGAGTGGCGCTGCGTCTTCCTGTGTGGCCTCGAGGAGGGGCTGCTGCCGCACTCGGGCCAGGGGTTCGACGAACCCGGCTCGGGCAACGTCGAGGAGGAACGCCGTCTCTGCTACGTCGGCTTCACCCGCGCCCGCGAGCGCCTCGTCCTGACCCGCGCGGCGCAACGGATCCGCCGCGGCAAGGCGATCCCGCGCACCCCGTCGCGCTTCATCGATGATATTCCTCGCCAGTTGCTCGACGTCGTCGATCTGGCGGGACCGCAGCCGCAGGCGCCGAAGGAAGTGCAGCAGCAGAAAGCGAAGTCCTTCTTCGCGAACATGAGCGAGCTTCTGGCCGATGGCGAATGAAACGCAGATCAAGCTCTGGAACGAGTCCAACGCCGCGCGCTGGCTGAAGCTCGGCGACGCGATGACGCGGCCGCTCGAGCCGTTCGGCCAGGCCGCGATCGAGGCGCTGACGCCGCGGCGCGGCGAAAAGGTCCTCGACATCGGCTGCGGAACCGGTGAAACGACGCGCGCTCTCGCCGCGCTCACCGGCGACGCGCTCGGCATCGACGTCTGCGAACCGTTCGTCGAGATCGCCCGCTCGAAAGGCGGCGCGCGCTACCTGCTGGCCGACGCGCAGACCCATCGATTCGACGAGCAGTTCGACCTGCTCTTTTCGCGGTTCGGGGTGATGTTCTTCGACGACCCGGCGGCCGCGTTCGCGAATCTGCATTCGGCGCTGCGGCGGGGCGCGCGAGTCGCGCTCGCGGTCTGGGGCCCGTGGCAAGAGAACCAGTGGGCCGCGATCCCCATCGACGTCCTGCGCGAGCTGATGCCTGCGCCAGATCCCGCGGGGCCGGGGCCGTTCGGGCTGGCGGACGAAGCGAAGCTCCGCCGCGTGCTCGCCGGCTTTGCGAACGTCTCGATTCAACGCCTCGAGAGGCCGTTCGAGGTCGACCCTGCGCAACTCGCCGATCAGGGACCGGCCGCCGCCGTGCTGCGGCAGTCTGGTGCAAGCGCCGAGATTCGTTCACGATTCATCGACGGCGTCACCCGGGCGCTGGGCGGCAAGGTCCCGAAAGCCGTCGGCTATGTCGTGAGCGCCATCAGGCCGTGATGACGTCGACCAGGTCGTCGACGGCCGACGCCAGCCGCCGGTCGGCCGTGAAGAGCGGCAGCACCTCGCGAACCGCGAGCGCGACGTACGACGCGTCGTAGGGCGATATCCCGCGCCGCAGCGCGAGATCGAACGCGTGCACGACGAGATCGCGATGGCGGTGCAGCCGGATCGGGACGTCGCGCAGGTTCTCGAACATCACCACGGTCTCCTCGACGGTCCGAAGGCCTCGGCGGACATGTTTCCAGATTGCGCTGGCGGCTTCGACCATGAACAACTCCGGCGCGTGCAACTCGACCTGACCCGCGTGATATCGCGCGTCGAACTCGGTGACGGCCGGCTCCGCCCGCTCGCGGGTGACCCAAAGAACCGCAAAGCTCGCATCGATCACGAGCCTCACTTGTCGCGATCCTCTCGGCCCTCCCGGATCATGTCGACGACTTCCTCCGCGCCGACCCCGCGCCCCTCGCCGGCGATCTTTTCACGAAAGGCGCGGATCGATTCCGCTACCTCTTTTCGCGAGCGGCGGGGTCCGGCGATCTGCTGCAGGAGCACGCGAACCTCGGCCGCGAGCGAGCGCCCGTTCTCTCGCGCGCGGTCTTTCAGCGCCTCGTAGACGTCATCAGGAATGTCTTTGACGAAGAGTGTCGCCATGGCTATCACAGTCTAGCACTTTGCTAGCTTCACGCTAGCATTTCTCTCGGAAGAACTCGGATTGACAGGCCGGTTTTTCTCGCGTACACAACGCGACCCTTATGACCACTTTCATGGGCAGCAAGCGCACCGCCCAGCGCAACTGGGTGGTGATCGACGTGAAGGACAAGGTGCTCGGCCGCGCCGCGACGACCATCGCATCGGTCCTGCGCGGCAAGCACAAGCCGACCTTCACCCCGCACGACGACGTCGGCGACTTCGTGATCGTGATCAACGCCGACAAGGTCCGGCTCACCGGCAACAAGTGGAAGGACAAGAAGTACGTCCACCACACGATGTTTCCGGGCGGCCTGGTCGAGTTCACCGCCGAGCAGGCCGTGGCGCGCAAGCCGACCCGGCTGGTCGAGGACGCGGTACGGCGCATGCTTCCGCGCACCGCGCTCGGCCGCGCCCTGATGCGAAAGCTCAAGGTCTACCCCGGCGACAAGCATCCGCACGCCGCCCAGAAGCCGGCCGCGATGGACGCGGTCAACGCTTAAGAGGACACGTTCATGGCAACCAAGGAACTGCTCGTCACCGCAACCGGCCGCCGCAAGGAATCGATCGCGCGCGTGCGCATGAAGCCCGGCTCCGGCGAGTTCGTCGTCAACGACCGCACGCTCGACGAATACTTCGGACGCGAGACGTCGAAGATGATCTTGAAGCAGCCGCTCGAGGTCGTCGAGCAGCTCGGGAAGGTCGACATCGCGATCAACGTCTGCGGCGGCGGCCTGTCGGGCCAGGCCGGCGCGATCCGCCACGGCATCAGCCGCGCGCTGATCAAGCTCAACCCGGATTCGCGGCCGGCGCTGAAGAAGGCCGGGTTCCTGACGCGCGATGCCCGCGCCGTCGAGCGCAAGAAGTACGGCCAGCCCGGAGCGCGCAAGCGGTTCCAGTTCAGCAAGCGGTAAGAGGCGTCGAGCCGCAGCCTTCAGGCTGCAGGCTGCCTTGCGACGGCCCTGCTCTCCGGAGCGGGGCCTTTGCTTTTTGTGGCGAAACGAACGCGAAGGAAAACGAGAACGAGGAGGATGACGATTACGATCAGGAGCAGCCTCGCGCCAGCCTTGGGGTGTCACTACGGCTGCATTGGTCTCCGGACATTTCAGCGGCGAATGAGTCCCGACAGCGACGCTGCAACGCGGCCGCCAAGTGCGCGCGCCTGTTCCGCGTCTTCTGCGCGACAGCACCCCGAAATTGCTGCGACCTGCACCGCGCCGACGGCTTCGGCCGCTTCACCCCGAGCGATGGCAAACGCACGGCGCCGGTCGGCCGGCGAGAATCGGCCATCTGCTTCCGAGATGTTCAGGCACGTGCTTTGCGCAGCCCGCATCGCCTGATCGCGCAATTTCGCGTCGGAGATCCGTGCATCACGCACGCATCGCAGCAAGTCGCAAGCAACCTGCCACGCAATGAGCTTTTCGTGAAGGATGAGAGTCGTCTTGTTCGCCATTTTTGGCCTCCTCGCACGAAGGCCGAAGGCGGGGAGGCCAAAAAAAAGGCCAACAACGACGGCGTCCCTCACCGAAAAGCGCGAGCGCAGCGAGCTAGATCAAATCGATGCAGCGGCGGTGACAGCCCGAAGGGCTGGCGTGAGGCTGCTCCTTGTCTTTTTCGTTGTCCTTCTCGTTTTCGTTTTCGTTTTCGTTTTCGTTTTCGTTTTCGTTTTCCAAGGACGTTCGTCGGAGATAAGTATTGTGTCCCCGAAACTCTGCTAAACAGGCGCCCCGATGCTCAAGCGCGTCCTCCTCCAGGCGCTGCTCCTCGTCGGGATCGGCGTCAACATCGCGTTCCTGCTGATCAACCTCGACCCCGATCGCCCCCACCTGAAGCGGCGGACGCACGCCCGGATTCTCTTGAGAGCGAGCGAGCCGCGCGCGAAGTGGATGATGGCCAACGAGCTGTCCGAGTTCGGCTCGGACCACGATCTCGACCTCGAATACATCCTCGCCAAGGACTTTGACGAAGCCCACGAAAAGCTCAACGAAGAGGCGAAGAAGCCGACCGGCATGCTGCTGGCCGACATCGACGACGAGTACGCCGACGACCTCCGCGACGACAAGGCTTTGAGACCCATCCAGGACGGCGCCGCGCCCGAAGAGCTCCAGCCCGCGATGGACGAATACCTCCCCGAAGCCGTCGAGCGGTGCAAGGTGAACGGGACCTACTGGTTCGTCCCGAAGCGCGCCCAGGTCGACATCCTCGCCTACCTCTCGCCCTCCATCGAGGACGCGTATCTGCACTGGACGGAGCACCGGAAGAACATCGAGAAAGCCTTGAAGGAGGCCAACGGCGTCGGCCTTCCGAAGGATTACCAGCTGGAAAGGAGTCCCGAATCGTGGGACAGCTACGACCTATTCGTCGCCGCCTGGACCTGGGCGCACCATCCTGCCCGCTGGGCGGAGCCGGTGGCCGCCAACGTCCCGCCCGGCTCCGATCTCCCGCCGCCGACGACGAGGCCGCGCCTCGCCTTCCGCACCGGCCATGGCGAGGACGCCGTCCGCGATCTCGTCGCCGCCTTCTTTCGCCACGGCCTGACCGCCAAGGACATCAAAAGGCCCGACGCGCCCGCCGTCCTCGACGCGCTCCAGTGGCGCGCCCTCTTCCGCAAGCACCACCTCCTCGCGCCCGAAGCCGAGGGGCCGAACGGCATCGACTCGTTCGCCGTCAACCAACTCCTCCACGACCGCAAGATCGCGATGGCGCCGGTGAACCAGCCCGACGCCTTCTGGGTCCACGGCGGCGCTCGCCGCAACGCCGACCCGGGCATGCGCGGCCCCGGCGACCTGGCCTTCTCGAACATGCCGGCGGGTGCGTCGCTCGAAATCGATCCGACGACCGGCCAGCCGGCTCGCAAGGGAAAGTCCTTTAGTTTCGACGAGATCCACATGTGGGCGATGCCGATCCATTCGCCGGACCCGCGCCTGTCGTGGCAGCTCGCACGTTTCCTCACCCAGCGCGGCCTGCAGCTTCGCGAGGCCGAAGCGCAGGGGATGCTGCCGATCCGGAAGGACTTGCGCCTGTCGTACCCGGTCTCGTTCCGCCTCGACTGGATGCAGCGCGTCCTGCACGCGAGCTACCGGCAGATCTTCCTCGGCTCGGCCGACCTGCCGGACGATCTCAACGACATCCAGGACGAGCTCTTGAAGATGCGCGATCGCGTCCTCGCCCAGCCGGGCGTGACGCTCGCCGACGTGCGGGAGGCCGCGCGTGGCCACTGAGAAAACCGAGAAAGAGCTGCTCCAGGAAGAAGTGGCGATGGGCCACGCTCGCGAGAAGCGCGAGCGCCAGCAGGAGCAGCTCAAGAACCGGGTCTCTGTCGCGGCGATCGTGCTGACGACCGCGCTGTCGTTCATCGGCAACGTCAAGGGCGACCGCAATGACGCCGCCGGCGCCGCGAAGGGCGCCGCGGAGGTCGCCCGCCGCCAGGCCGCCGAGCTGTGGGCGTACTACCAGACGGCGGCCGCCGAGCGCGTGACGATGGAGGTCGCCCGCGATCGCATCCGGCTCGATCTCGCCAAGCGCCGCCTGTCGCGCGAGGACCCCGAAGCACGGCTCGACACGCTCAAGCTGACCGATTACGAGGAGCGCGTCCGCGACTTCGACCGGCAGACGACGCAGGTCTTCTACCGCGTGCAGGAGCTGGAAGCGCAGGAGGACGTCCAGCAGCGAAAGGCCGTCGAGCCGTCGAAGGCGGTCTTCCGCTACGAGCTGGGAGGAAAGCTGATCACGCTCGCGCTGATCCTGTTGTCGGTGACGATCTTGAGCGGAAAGCGCTGGCTTCTCTGGGCCGGCGTAGCGCTCGGCGCGATCGGACTGCTCGTCGCATTCGACGGATATTTCCTCCTCTTGTAGTGCACTTGCGCACCGCGGCGCACACGGACGGAGATTGGGAAGGCACATCGCCGCGTGCTACCGTGCCTGCATGGAGCTCAACGAAATCCTGCAGGTCGCCCTTCGCGGTGGCGCTTCCGACATCCACTTGAAGGCCGGCCTGCCGCCGATGTTTCGCGTCGACGGTTCGCTCGTGCCCCTCAAGGACGCGCGCCGGCTGCCGCCCGAGGAGATATCCCGGATGGCGTTCGGCATCATGAACGACTACCAGAAGGAGAAGTTCAAGGCGCAGAACGAGCTCGACCTGGCCTACGGCGTGCCCGGCCTCGGCCGGTTCCGCGTCAACGTCTTCCAGCAGCGCGGGACGATCGGCGTTGTGCTTCGCGTCATTCCCTTCAAGATCATGAGCATCGAGCAGCTTCTGCTGC
The DNA here is from genome assembly GCA_020201435.1 of Myxococcales bacterium. Taxonomy (GTDB): domain Bacteria; phylum Myxococcota; class Myxococcia; order Myxococcales; family 40CM-4-68-19; genus 40CM-4-68-19. Next base: position 10,137 of record JAIVGS010000195.1, on the reverse strand, counting down.
CCAAGGTGCTGGAGAAGGTCGCCTCCGAGCAGCGCGGTCTGATCCTCGTCACCGGTACGACCGGTTCGGGTAAGTCGACCACGCTCGCGGCGATGGTCGACCACATCAACTCGAACGAGACCTGCCACATCATGACCATCGAGGATCCGATCGAGTTCCTCATCCGCGACAAGCGGTCGATCGTGAACCAGCGCGAAGTCGGCGTCGACACCTTGAGCTTTGCCCAGGCCTTGAAGAGCGCGCTGCGCCAGGATCCGGACGTGATCCTGGTCGGCGAAATGCGCGACCTGGAGACGATCGAGACCGCGCTGACCGCGGCCGAGACCGGCCACCTCGTGCTCTCGACGCTCCACACGCTGGATGCGACCGAGACCATCGCGCGCATCGTGAGCGCCTTTCCGCCGCACCAGCAGAAGCAGATCCGGCTTCAGCTCGGCTCGGTCTTGAAGGGCGTCATCTCGCAGCGCCTGGTCCCGCGCGCCGACGGCAAGGGCCGCGTCGCGGCGGTCGAGGTGCTGGTCGTCAACTCGCGCGTGCGCGAGATGATCGAGGACAAGGAACGCACCAAGGAGATCACCCAGGCGATCTCGCAGAGCTACACCACGTACGGGATGCAGACCTTCGACCAGTCGCTGATGATGCTCTTCAAGCAGAACGTCATCACCTACGAGGAGGCGCTGCGGCAGTGCTCGAACCCCGACGACTTCGCGCTGCGCGTGTCGGGCATCAGCGGCACCAGCGATACGAGCTGGGACGACTTCGAAGGCGGCAAGGACGCGACGCAGCAGCCCGGCGGTCCGCAGAAGCCGCCCGCGCCGAGACCGGGCGCCGCCGCGGCACGGGCGGGAGCTCCGGCTGCGGCGGCCGGCAAGCCCGCCCCCGCAGCCGCCAAACCCGCCTCGGCCCCGGCCAAACCGGCCGCTCCAGCAGCGGACGACGACTTCCAGATCGAACGGTTCTAGAGAGGCAGCCGCGACCCCATTTGAACGAGCAGTGAAGTTGCTGGCCATGCGGGCGCGGACGGAAGCCGAGCTGGACCGCGCGTTGCAGCGCGCCAACATCCCGGAAACAGACCGAAAAGCAGCGCTGGCGCGGCTGCGCGAGCTGGGTTACATGGACGACCGCGAAGTCGCCCGCGTGCGGGCGAAGCGCTCGATCGAGCGGGGCGAGGGTGCGCGGCTGACGGCGCTGCGGCTGTCGGCGCAGGGCGTGAAATCGGCCGACGCGAGGTCGGCGATCGAGGAAGCGAAAGGCGAGGCGGACGACGACGAGCTGGCGCGGACGGCGCTGCTCAAACGATTGAAGGGACGAAAGCCAAAGGACGACCGCGAAAAGCAGAAGCTCCTGCGGGCGCTGATCGCAAAAGGACACCGGCCCGCCGCGGCAGCAAGGGCGCTGGGCCTCGAATGGGAAGGCGATGAAGAGATCGACAGCTAGCTTGATGGTCGCGTTGTTGCTCGCGTGCTCGAGCAACAAGTCCAACATCGACATCACCAAGCCCCTCGACACCAAGGAGGCCACCAACGCCCAGCGCGCGTACGAGCGCGGACTGCTCGAGAAGAAGGACCAGAACGTGATGGAGGCGACCCGGTACTTCGAGGCGGTGCGCAACAGCTTTCCGTACTCGCAGTACGCCGCCCTCTCCGAGCTGGCGCTGGCCGACATGCGCTTCGACGCCGACGACTACGGCTCGGCGGCGATGGCCTACCAGGAGTTCGTCAAGAACCATCCCTCGCATGGCAAGGCCGGCTACGCGGCCTTCCGGGTCGGGCTCGCCCACTACCAGGACCGGGCCTCCGATTTCTTCCTCTTTCCCCCCAGCTCCGAGCGCGACCAGACGCCGATCAAGTCCGCGCTCGAGGCTTTCCAGCGGTTCGTCTCGGCCTACCCGAAGAGCGAGTACGTGGTGCGCGCGAAGGACATGATCAACGACTGCCGCGAGCGGCTGGCGGCGCACGACCGGTACGTCGCCGGCTTCTACTGGAAGCGTGGCGCCTGGCGGGGCGCGGCGGGACGGCTGCTCGAGCTGGCCGACGCGTACGGCGACCTGCAGGATGGAAAGGTGCGCGGCGACTCGCTCTGGCGCGCGGCGGTCGCGTACTACAACGCGAAGGATTACGCGGCCGAGCGCGGCGTGCTGACGCGGCTGGTGCAGGAGTCGCCGAACGACCCGCACCGGAAGGAAGCGGAGTCGCTTTTGAAAGTTCTCCCTTCCGCGAACGCTCCGGCGCCGACCGCGCCGACCGAGCAGAAGCCGGTGGAGGTCCCGACCAGGCCGGAACGCCCCGAGTCCGCGCCGCGTCCGGGCGAGCCGGTCGGGGCTCCCGCGCCGAAGCCGGAGAAGTGATACGATCGTCGTCCGTGAGCTCGGACGACCAATTGAGGGAGCTGGTCGCCCTCGGGAAAGAGCACTTCCAGCGCGGCGACTACTCGCTCGCGGCCGGGCATCTCGAACAGGTGATCGCGCGCGGCGCCGCGTTCGCCGACGTGCACCAGATGCTCGGCGTCATCTATCACCACCTCGGCGAGTTCGAGTCGGCGCAGCGGGCGTTCCAGAAGGCGCTGGAGATCAATCCGAACTACGTCGAAGCCGCCCTGAACCTGGCCATCGTCTGCAACGATCTCGGCCAGTACGAGCGGGCGCAGCAGGTCTACGGCGACGCGATCGCGAAGTCGCGGTCGCGGCAGCCGCGCGACCCCAACGGCGACGAGCCGCTCGACTCGTATACCCGCGGAAAGATTGCGAATTTGCACGCAGCCGTCGCCGATGGGTACCTCTCGGTGCGCAGGCCCAGCGACGCGGCCGCCGAATACCGCCGGGCCCTCTCGCTGTGCCCCACGTTCGTCGACCTGCGGCTCAAGCTCGCCGCGGCCTTGCGCGAGTCGGGCGACGTCGACGGCGCTCTCGCGGAGTACCGGCTCGCCGTCCAGCACGCGCCCGCGTACGTGCCCGCCCGCGTCTCGCTGGGGACCGCGCTGTACGCCGGCGGGAAGCTGGACGAGGCCGTGCAGCAGTGGGAAGAAGTATTGCGGATGGACCCGTCGCATCGCATCGCCGGGATGTACCTGAAGCTCGCCCGGGGCCGCCGATGACCGACCGCGCCTACGCGCTCCGCTTCATCAGCGGGAAGTACCAGGGCGGCGAATATCCGCTGGCGGAGACGGGCGAGCTGGTGATCGGGCGCAGCTCGGACCTCGACATGGTGCTGATCGAGGACATGGTCTCGCGCAAGCACGCCAAGATCACGCTGCAGCCGGGGCAGATCACCATCAGCGACCTGGGCTCGACGAACGGGACGTTCGTCAACGGCGAGAAGGTGAAGCGGGCGCGGCTCAAGGAGGGCGACCGGATCCTGATCGGGACGTCGATCCTCAAGCTGGTGTCGATGGCGCGGCAGGCGGGCGCGCCGGTGATCGACGCCAAGGCGGCGCAGCAGAACCTCGAGCGGACCGCGGCCGCGCAGGAGAAGAAGAGCGGCGGGCGGACGGCGGTGCAGGGGCGGCTCGAGGAAGTGCCGCTCGTCGACCTGTTGCAGCTGCTCTCGACCTCGAAGAAGACCGGCGCGATCGTCATCAAGGGATATCGCGGCGGGCGGGTGCACCTGAGGTCGGGAAAGGTGGTTTCCGCGGTGATCGACGCGGACCCGACGCTGCCGCCGAAAAAGGCGCTGTACCGGATGGTGACTTGGAGCCAGGGGGGCTTCGAGTTCGTCCCCCACGAGGGCGAAATGGCGGCGATGCCGCAGGAGATCGCCGAGGGGACCGAGCAGCTGGTGATGGAGGCGATGCACCAGGCCGACGAGCTCGGCCGGGGGAACCTGCCCGCGGCGACTGCGGCCATCGGCATCGCGATGCCGCTGACGCCGAAATTGCGCGAACTGCCGCCGGACGAGATCGACCTCGTGCAGCTGGTGCACAACTACGGGGTCGTGCAGGCGGTGCTCGACCGCGCCTCGGGGTCCGACCTCGAGGTCTCGCAGAAGCTCGCCGCGCTCATCCAGCGCGGGTACCTGCGGCAGTTTTGAAGAGCGTTTCCAGCTCGCCAAACGGGGTCGCGCCGGCGAAGCCGCCGAAGGTGCCCTGTTCGAGGATCTCGCGCGCTGCGCGGACGAAGCCGGCCCAGGCGGCTCGGGCGAGGGCGCCGCCGACCGAGATGCGGCGGACGCCGAGTGAGGCGAGCTGCGACACTGTGGGTCCGGGTGCGCCGACGAGGACGTTGATCGGCCTCGGCGCGACCGCCTTCACGATCGCGGCGATCGTCTCCGGATCGCGGACGCCGGGGGCGTAGAGGCAGTCGGCGCCGGCTTCGGCGAAGGCGACGAGGCGGTCGAGGGCGATCTTGGCCGCGTCCGGGACGCCGAGCAGGAACGCCTCGCAGCGGGCGGTGAAGACGACGCCGCTGCCGGTCGCGTCGATGGCTTTGCGCGCGGCCTGCACGCGCTCGATCGCCAGCGAGCGGTCGTAGAGCTTGCCGGCGCTGGTCGAGTCTTCGATCGAGAGCCCAGCGACGCCGGTGCGGGCGCAGCGCGTGACGTTCGCCGCGACCTGTTCCGGCTGGTCGGCGTAGCCGTTCTGGAAGTCGGCATTGACCGGGATGCGCGTTGCCGCCGCGATCTCCTCCACGTGGCGGAGCATCTTCTCCAGCGGGACGCCGGCGTCCGGAAGCGCCTGCGAGAAGGCGAATCCGGCGGAGGTGGTGGCGACGGCCTTGAAGCCGAGGTGCTCGAGGTAGACGGCGCTGCCGGGGTCCCACGGATTCGGCAGGACGAAACAGCCCTTCTCGTGCAGCGCGCGGAAAGCGGCGATCTTCGGGTCCATGCCCGGCAGCTTACTTCAGGGCGAAGGGGACGATCGGGGAGGACGGCGCCACGGAAACGTTCAGGGGTCGAGGCGGACGTGCAGGAGCAAGGGCGTGTTGGCGCCGCGGACGAGAGGGCCGTCGGGGAGGCCTGAGGAGGCGGCGGTGACGGTACAGCGGTCGCAGTCGACGGAGATCGGGACGTGGCCGGTTTCGTCCTCGTCGCGCACTTCGACCTGCCGCGAGGTGTTCAGAAAATGATCGAAAAAATTTTTTTTCTTTTTTTCCGGCCATGCCGCGGACAACTCGACCCGGACGGCCAGCAGCGCGTTCGAAGCAGCCGGCAGATCGGCCTTCTCGGGCCGGACAAGCTCCCGCTGCAGCGGGACTTCCGCCCCATCGACGAGAAGCCGCGTCCGCAGCGTCGCCGTCCGCGCCAGGTGCTCGGAAAGCCCCTGCTGCTCGCCCGGGTCCAACGTCCCGTTCCGGTCGCGATCGAACGCCTGGCGCAGCGCGCGCGCCGGCTCGCCCGCCCCGACCTCGTAATCGACGATCAGCCGCAGTCCCGACGCCGCGACCCGCAACACCTCGTGCCGCGGGTGCGCCACGTCGTGCGCGAGCGCCGCGCCCGACACGACGAGGATCGCAACTACACGCCTCAGAAAGAGAACGATCCGGCCAGGCCGTTGTCGGGATCGGACCCCTCCGCGTCGAACCCGGGTGCGCCGGGGTCGTAGACGCGGTGCGGCTTCACGCTCACCGTGCAGGACTGGCCGGCCATCGACCCGCCCGGGCTGCTGATCACGTTTCCGCTGCTGACCTGCGTATAGGTGCTGCGGTTGCCCGGCGCGCTGATCGCGCCGGTGTCGGCGACGAAGAGGATCCCGGGATTGGTCTGGTCGAGCGCCGTGTCGGGCACGTCGAACGTGCCGTCGGCGTTCCCGCCCGCGCACTGCGCGCCCCACGCCATTCCATCGGACCCCGAGGGCCCGTCGGCCGCGAGATTGTTCAGGTTGGCGTCGACGAAGACGGTCTTGAAGCTGGTCGGCTGCAGCGAGTCCTGCACCAGGAACGAGGAGTGCGTATTTCCCGCGCCGAGCGGCGGAATCGTCGCGCCCCCGCTCCAGATGACACGGAACACTCTCCACACCATGCGATCGTGCGAGGTCCCGTCGCCCGAATCGTACTTGCCGTTGCCGTTGTAGTCGATGAACGGCTCGTCGGGGTCGCGCACGCCGTTGTCGTTCCAGTCGACGAACGGCTCGCCCTGGGTGTCGAAGTCCTTCACCCCCGGGACCGCCGCGACCAGGGTCACCACGCCGTCGCGCGGATTGTGGGTGATGCCGGTCTGATCGATCCAGCACGGCTCGCCGGCGCACGAGGCGCCGAACGGATCGTTCTTGCAGCCCACCGGGCACGCCGCCTGCTCCTTGCAGTTGGCGGTGCTGGTCGGATCGCAGGGCATCACGTCTTTGGGCGGCGGGTCGTCGGGGCGCACGGTGTAGACGAACTCCTGCACGCCGTTGTTGTCGTCGATCCATTCGAGCGAACCGGCCTCGCTGAGCGTCTGCACCGAGGCGTGTGGAATGATGCGATGCGCCGCGTCGAACGCGGTCGCGCGGCAGAGCATGTGGATGTCGCTCTGCCGGTTGAAGACGAACGCGCCGACGTTGTGGCTGGTGCAGGTGAAGCTGATCGACGCACCGGCGCCGCCCGAAGGAGTGAGCGGAAGCGCGACTTTCGCCGAGGGCTCGTTGCCCTGCAGCGAGACGCTGGCGGTGACGTTGATCGTCCCCCAGCCCTGCCGCGGCGCGGGCATCGTGACGATCGCCCTGCCCTGGTCATCGGTCAACTGGTCGATGAGCTGCCCGGTCCCGGTCGCGTTGTCGAACGTGCCCAGGTCGGTCTTGAAGTGCACCGTCTGGCCGGAGCTCGGCGAGCCGCCCGCGGTCGCGGTGGCGGTGATGGTGATCTTCGTAAGTCCGTCCCCCGGCACGGGATTCGGCGTCGCCACCACGGTGATGGCAGGCGTGGTAGAGCAGGCTGCACTAATAATCCCGAGGGCAAGTCCGAAGAGGAGGCGCATCGTGGAGGCGAAGTCTACGCGAGGAACCGGGATAGCCCCATCGGACGGGTACCCGACTCCCCCGAGGCTCACGCTCTTGAGCCATGGGTCGGGTTGAGCCTGCAAGCTCCGCCCCGCGGAGCTCGCGCAGGTTCTGCGCGAATTGCCGGTCCTGAAGCGTCCGCCCTCGCTGCTCGTCGGAACCGAGACGCGCGACGACGCCGCGGTCTGGAAGCTCGACGCCAGACGCGCGCTGGTGGCGACCCTCGATTTCTTCGCGCCCGTTGTCGATAACCCTCGTGATTACGGGTGGATAGCCGCCGCGAACTCGATCTCCGACGTATACGCGATGGGCGGAACACCGCTCTACGCGTTGAACATCGTCGGCTGGCCGCGGACGCAGCCGTTCGAGATCCTCGCCGAGATCCTCGCCGGCGGGCAGGAAGCGGCGGCGGAAGCGAACTGTCCGATCGTCGGCGGCCACAGCGTCGACGACCTCGAGCCGAAGTACGGTCTCGCCGTCACCGGAATGGTCGATCCCCGGCGGTTCTTCACCAACGCGAAAGCCAAGCCGGGCGACGTGATCCTCCTGGGAAAGAAGCTCGGAACCGGGATCGCCGTCTCGGCGATCAAGAAGGGAGTCGCCGAGCCGGAGTTGATCAAGGAAGCCACGGCCCAGATGAAAGAGCTCAACCGCGCGCCGGCCGAGGTGTACCAGCGCTTCTACAAGTCGGTGCACATGCTGACCGACGTCACCGGTTTCGGCCTCCTCGGCCACCTGGACTCGGCGATGCGCGCCTCGAGGACGCGGGCGCGCGTCGACGCGGCCAAAGTGAAGCTGCTCCCCGGCGTCCGGGAGCTCGCGCGCGAGGGACTCGTTCCCGGCGGGAGCCAGGCGAACCTCGCCTTCGTCTCCGAGCGCGCGACGTTCCCGGAAGCGATGACCGCGCCCGACCGCCTCGTCCTCGCCGACGCGCAGACCCACGGCGGCCTGCTCGCCGCGGTCGACGCGAAAGCGGCGCCGAAAATCCTCAAAGCTCTCGCTGCCGCCGGCGCACCGGCCGTCGCCATCGGCGAGGTGGTCAAAGCGAAGGGGGCGCCGCCCGGAATCGATGTTTCAGGCGAAATTACCGCTGCCCCGGTGCGTTAGGAGCACCTATGAGAACCGTCGCTACCGTCGCAGTGGTCGCCCTGATCGGCTGGGTTTGCATCAAGGTCGTGTTCGGCTTCGCCGGCGGCATCATCGGCCTTCTGCTGTCGCTCGCGTGGCTGGCGCTGAAAGTCGCGCTGGTGGTCGGCATCGTCTACTGGCTGATCAGCGTCTTCAGCCCCGATACCGCTCGGAAAATTCGCGAAGGCATGAAGTCGAACTCTTCGATCTGACCCCGCCCTTCTGCTAAGCTGAAGGGCCTGTGCGCGCCCTTTTCGCCCTGACCAGCGCCTGCCTGCTCGCCCTGCCCGCCCTGGCGGAAGCGCAGCAGGGCGCGCTGGTCGTGGTGCTCGATCCCGGCCACGGCGGCAAGTACCCGCACGACGGAGCGCACGGCCGCCGGGGGCTGGTCGAGAAGAACATCGCGCTCGCGGTGGCGAACAAGACCAAGCTCCTCCTCGAGGAGGCCGGCGCGACGGTCGTGTTGACCCGCGAGAGCGACGTCGACGTGCCGCTCGCGGAGCGGGCCCGGATCGCCAACGAGGCCGGCGCCGACGTCTTCCTCTCCATCCACTGCAACTCGATGGAGATGCGCGAGGACCGCAAGGTCACCCGTGGGGTCGAGACCTACTTCCTCTCACCCGACCCTACCGACGCCGAGGCGCGGATGCTCGCGCAGCTCGAAAACGGCGGTCCGGACGCGGTCCCGCTGCCGAAGGCATCGACGCCCGTGGAAGGCATCCTCAACGACCTCGCTCTCGGCCAGGCGCGCAACGATTCGGCCGCGCTGGCGGCGTTCATCCAGCGGCAGGTCGTCCGCGGTACGCGGGCGCAGTCGCGGGGCGTGCGGCAGGCGCCGTTCCTGGTCCTGTCGGGAACCAGGATGCCCTCCGCTCTGGTCGAGATCGGCTTCATCTCGCACCCGCAGGAAGGCCGGAACCTCGGTCGCGAGAAGTACCAGGCGCAGGTCGCGCAGGCGCTCGCCGACGGGGTCCGCGACTTCGCCGACAAGGTCCTCGCGCGGCGGCTGTTCGCGCAGGTCAAGGCGGCCGCGCAGCCGGCGGTTGCCTCGCCGGTGCCAACGCGGTAAGTCGGCAGCCCTCATGCCCCGCAAGGATCGCGCGCCAGACCAGCTTCGGGCGGTGACGCTCGTGCCGAACTTCACCGAGCACGCCGAGGGGAGCGTGCTGTGCAGCTTCGGGCGTACGCGCGTCCTCTGCACCGCGAGCGCGGAGGAGCGGGTTCCTTCGCACGTGAAGGGATCTGGGCGTGGATGGGTCACCGCCGAGTACGGGATGCTGCCGCGCTCGACGCACACGCGCAGCGATCGCGAGGCGGCGAAGGGCAAGCAGAGCGGGCGGACGCAGGAGATCCAGCGGTTGATCGGGCGATCGCTGCGGGCCGCGTGTGACCTTCAGGCGCTCGGCGAGCGGCAGGTGCTGATCGACTGCGACGTGCTGCAGGCCGACGGCGGGACCCGGACGGCCTCGATCACCGGCGCCTACGTCGCGCTCGGGATCGCGCTCAAGCGGATGCACCGCGAGAAGGCCCTGCGCGCGCCGGTGGCGGCGGTTTCACTCGGCATCGTCTCCGGCGAGATCGTGCTCGACCTCGATTACGACGAGGATTTCTCGGCCGAGGTCGACATGAACGTGGTCGGCAACGCGTCGGGCGAGCTGCTCGAGGTGCAGGGCACGGCCGAGAAGAAGCCTTTCACGCCCGCGCAGCTGACCGCGATGGTCGAGCTGGCGCAGAAGGGACTGCGCGAGCTGCACGCCCGCCAGCTCGCGGCGCTCGAGGAGGCGTTCCGGAAGTGAAGCTCTTGGTCGCGACGTCGAATGCCGGGAAGATGGGCGAGATCCGGGAGATCCTCGCGCCGCTCGGGTTCGAGCTGTTGTCGCTGCAGGACGCGGCGCTGCCGCCGCCCGACGAGACCGGGGTGACGTTCCAGGACAACGCCGCGATGAAGGCGACCGAGTGCGCGGCGCAGAGCGGGCTGTGGACGCTCGCCGACGACAGCGGGCTGTGCGTCGACGCGCTCGGCGGCGCGCCCGGCGTGCGCAGCGCGCGGTACGCCGCGACCGACGAGGAGCGCCGCGCCAAGGTCTTGAAGGGCCTGCAGGG
>JAIVGS010000090.1 GCA_020201435.1 Myxococcales bacterium | reverse complement strand
CGACTTCGTAGCCGGCCCAGTCGAGGAGGTTGGCGATCACGTCGCCGATCACCGCGCCGCGGCCGTGGCCGACGTGCATCGGACCGGTCGGATTCGCGCTGACGAACTCGACCATCGTCTTGCGGCCCTTCCCCGTGTCGCTGCGGCCGAACGACGCCTTTTGACGCCAGACTTGTTCGATCTCGCGATGCCAGACGTCGCGCGCGAGGCGGATGTTGAGAAATCCGGGTCCCGCGATGTCGACCCGCTCGATGATCGGGTCTTTCAAGTGTTCCAGGATCGCCTGCGCGAGCTTGCGGGGATTCGATTTCGCAATTTTCGCAAAGACGAGCGCCGCGTTGACCGCGAAGTCGCCGTGCTCGGCCTGCTTGGGCGGCTCGACCTGGAAGTCCGCCCCCGCGGCTTCGGGCACGGCCTTCGCGACCGCCGCCGCGACGATCGCGCGCACCCGGTCCTTCACCATGTCGCCACCGTCGAGAATTCCTTCTCGAAGAGCGGCCGCAGCCGGTCCCATGAGGCGTGCAGGTGCTCGATCATCACTTTGGTGTCGCCCAGCACGGGCATGAAGTTGGTGTCGCCGTTCCAGCGCGGGACGACGTGCCAGTGGAGGTGGTCGGCGATGCCGGCGCCCGCGACCTGGCCGAGGTTCATCCCGACGTTGTAGCCCTGCGCCTTGTACGCGGCCCCGACCAGGCGGATCGCCGTACGCAGCGCTTCGTCGAGCTCGGCGTACTCTTCGCGCGGCAGCTTGCCGAGATCGCCGGTGTGGGCCCGGGGGACGACCATCAAATGCCCGTTATTATAGGGGAATTTATTGAGGATCGCGAACGCGTTCCGGGTCCGGCCGAGGACCAGGTTGGCGCGGTCGTCGGTCGCGCGCGGGAGGTTGCAGAAGATGCACCCTTCCTTCGCCGGGCCCTTCTCGATCAGATCCATCCGCCACGGCGCCCACAACTGGTCCATGGCTATGAAACTCTTTCCTTTTTTAGACCATTGAGGCCTCGAGCGGTGAGCATTGCGAGCTACCGCCCCAGTAACGATGGCGCGAGGAACATCACGCCCCCTTCCGGCAACGAAGTCTTGACCCCTTCGGCGGCGCCCTGGAAAGCTCCGCGGACGAGGTCGCGCAGCGACAGCTCGTGCTCCTTGGGCGGGTACTGAATTTTCGGCTCCCCGCTCTGCCCCGCGAGCTGCCACGCCGCGCCCACCGCGTCGTCGAGGCCGCCCAACTCGTCGACCAGCTTGAGATCTTTCGCCTTGTGGCCGGTGTAGATGCGTCCTTCGGCGATCTCGCGGACTTTCGCCTCGGGGATCGAGCGACCCTCCGCGACCGCCTTGACGAACTGGCCGTAGATGTCGTCGGAGATGCCCTGGATCTCCTCGCGATCGGTGTCCTGGAGCGGCCGGAACGGCGACAGGGTGTCCTTGTACTTGCCGGCCTTGAGCGTGGTCTCGTCGACCTTCGCCCACTCGAGCAGGCCGCGGACGTTGAAGTGCATGAAGATCACGCCGATCGAGCCGGTGAGCGTGCCCGGCTCGGCGTAGATTTTGTCTGCGGGTGCGGAGATGTAGTACCCGCCCGACGCCGCCAGCCCGCCCATCGAGACGACGACCTTTTTCTTCCCCTTGATGCGCTTGACCGCGTCGTGGATCTCCTGCGAGGGCGCGACCGAGCCGCCCGGAGAGTCGACGCGGAGCACGATCGACTTGATGTCGTCGTCCTTCTCGTACTTCTTGAGGAGCTTGACGATCTTGTCGGCGTCGGCGCCCTGCGGGCCTTCGGTTCCGATGGTGCCTTTCACCTCGACGATGCCGACCCGCGCGCCGGCCGACGATTCGACGTCGGAGGTGAAGCTGGCGCTCTTCACCGCCGAGTACGCGAGCAGCATGAAGCCGAAGAGCACCAGGAACAGTCCGCCGAAGATGACGGCGAGGACCACTGCCGCGCGCTTGTCCATAGGAGTGCGCTTGCTACCACTCGCACCCTCTGGGTACAAGCGAAGCGTGCCCTTCCGGCGCATGCTCACTTCACTTCTGGAGCGCGCGCCGGGCGCGCGTGGGGCGGTGTTCTGCGCCTTCGACGGCGAGCACGTCGAGTTGGTCATCCGCGACCCGGCTTTGTCCGAGTACGACATGAAGGTGTTCGGGGCGCAGATGGCGGCGGCGTGGCTGAATCTGGAAACCCACGCGACCGAGCACGGCGCGGGAAGCATCGTCGAGATGCGCCTCGGCTGCGCGGGCGGAACGCTGCTCTGCCGTGCCCTGCCCGAGGGGTACTACGTGGTGCTGCTCGTCGCGCCGGGCCCGCCGAGCGGCCAGGCCGCGTTCGAGCTCCAGCACGCCGCTCGCGAGATTGCCTCGGAGCTCTAGGAGCAAAATCTCACCGCGGAGGCGCGGAGGACGCACAGGATCGCGGAGATTTTTTCTTTAAAAAACAACCTCCGCGCTCTCCGCGCCTCTGAGGTGCGCTTGAAGCGGTCAGAGTGCTGGTCCGCCGCGCCGAGCGTACTTGACCAACGCGTCGAGGTCGGGTTGGTCGGGGTCGAGGGTCAGGCCGCCCTGTTTGCCGGGCGGCATGACGACGCCGCTCCAGTTGCCTTCGACGGGCAGGCCGTCGAAGTCGAGCAGGATCGGGTCGTGCGCGTCGAGATCAGGCGCGGCGCGCAGATACGCGAGCGCAGCCGATTGCGCACCCGGGCCGTTCACCGCCAGCACGGCGAGGCCGGCGAAATTCAGCGCCGCGACCCGCTTGTCGAACACCGGGCGCGTGCCGTTCGCCGAGATCAGGACCGCGACCCGCGGCTTGGCAGGATCGGGCGGCCGCCACAGCCAGCCGGAGAGCTCGCCGGCTTTCACCGGCGCCGGCCGGACGATGGCGTCGCGCGGCAGGCCGGGCCGCGGGCTGCGGGTCAGCCGCAGCGGCGTGCCGTAGCCGAGCCGCAGCTCCCAGACGTCGGTGGTGTCGTCCGCCAGACGCCAGCCGAAGAACAGCCGCTCGCCGGTCTTGTCCCACACCATCGGCGATTCTCCCGGGTACACCGGCGCGAGCGCGCCCGCCGGCGGAGCCGCCAGCGGCTCGGCGCGCAGGCTCGGCAGCTGCAACAGCGAAAACAGCGTCTCGCCGCCGCTCTCGGCCGCGACCGCCAGCCGATGCCCGTCGTCGGTGATGGCGAACGACTCGAGATTCTGCCCCGGCGCATAGACGGTCTTGCGCACCTTTCCCTGCATCGTGATGGCATCGACGCCGAGGGTCGTCCGGCCGGCGTCGGTGAGCACGTAAACGGTCCGGCCGTCGGGGGCGAAGCGCGGGTGGCGGAAGCGGGCCGGCTTGTCGGTCAGGAGCTCGCCGCGGCCGGCGGAGAGATCGACCAGCGCCACGGCCTCGCCCTGTCCGCGCTGGACGAGGGCAAGCAGGGTGCGTCCGTCGGGCGACGGCGGCCCGAGCGCGAAGAGCCCGGCGAGCAGATCGCCCAAAGGGAGCGATCCGGCCGGCGGCTGCACGCCGGCGGCCGGAGGCGGCGGCGCGATCTCGACCGGCTTCTTGTTGTCGAGCGTGTGCGCCCGCAGCGAGACGGCCCCCTTGTCTACGACGGCATAGAACACCCGCTTCCCGTCGCGGGTGAAACCGCCGAGGAACTGGTCGCCCGGCGCGGGATCGATCTCGACCGGCGCGCTGCCGGCCTCGTCGAGCATCACGATCCGCCGCCGTCCGCCGCGGTCGACGAGAGCGAGGATGCGGCTGGGGTCTCCAGGCAGGTACCGGACGGCCAGCACCCCGCCCGGCTCGTCGGTGAGCTGGCTGGGGTACCCCCCGTCGCCCGCCATCGACGCGGCCTGTCGCGTGCCGAACAACGTGGTCAGGAATGCAACACGGCTCGCATCTGGCGCCGGCGAGGGCGCCCAGGCGGCATCGGCCGAGGAAAGATGTCGAAGTTTTTCGGCGAGTCCGTCGGGTGCCGCCAAAAGCGCCAGCGCGAGCAGGATCATTGAATCTCCACCTCCGTCGGCCGTTCTACTGTGTGGCGTGGCCGATGGCGACTCCCGTCTGTCCCTTTGCGTGCGTTTCACAACCGCTTGACGCCGCGCCCGCGGACCGTGATCTACCTTTCGGAGGTTTTCCATGCGGCGCACATTTTTCGCCCTCGCGCTCCTCGCTTCGGGATGCATCGCCGGCAGCGCGGCGGTGCAGCGCGACGATCGGATGTTGCGTGAATTGAGCCGCCAGGAGCGGTGGGCGCAGCAGGCGATCGACGCCCGTCCGACGCGCGACCAGCTCGACAGCATCCGCGGCAGCGACTACGGCTCGGTCGCGGCGGCGCGCAAGGAGTTCCAGAAGCTGGTGATGGCCGTCGACCGCGGCACCTGGATCCGCGAGACGACGGCGGAGATGATGCGCGAGGACCACGATCCGCAGCTGGCGCAGGAGTTCGATCGGGGCGGGCGGCTGCGGATCGAGTCGATCCAGGCCGCCGACGAGCTGGCCGACGCGCTCGCCGACGCGAAGGGCGGCCTGACCGTCGCCGACTTGAAGCCCGCGTTCGAGGCGCTGCGCAAGGCGCAGGCGAGCGAGGACCGGCTCTCGCGGCTGGCCGGGACGATGAAGCTGGCGATGTCGCCGATCCCGATGCCGCGGCCGTTCGTCGAGGCGGCGGCGAAGGTGGTCGACGTCAATCCGGAGTCGGCGAAGGAGCTGGACAGGCTGCCGCCCGAGGACCAGACGAAGATCCGGGCCAAGATGGCGGATCTCGGTCGGAATCGAGAGGAGCAGAAGCGCGAGACGATCACGGCCGCGTCGCCGTCGACCATCCCGTCGACGTCAACGGAGCCGCCGCCGAGGGAAGCGGAAGCGCCGTCGACGACGTTGAAGATCGCCGGGGATGCGGCAGCGATGATCGCGAAGAGGCCGCCGCGGTCGATCACGCTGCGCGAGGACGGCCTGTTCGCGCTCTCGTACGACGACGCGGACTATCTCGTCGATCCCGAGGGCAAGCTGGTCCGCAAGGAAACTCCTTCGGACAGATAGTCAACGCTGGAAGTCGTAGACGCTGCCGAGACGGAGGATCCGGGTGAGCTCGTCGAGCGCGGCGAATCCGTCGCGCGCGAGCTGCGGGTCGGCCAGATCGCTCGCGACCAGCCGATCGCGATAGTGGCGCCGGACCCAGCCGGCGAGCTCCTCGCCGAGATCGCCGTCCCAGAAGACGCGCGCCTTGATCGCGCTGCGGTCCTCGCCGGAGAGCACGATCCGCTGCCTGAGGCAGGCCGGCCCGCCGCCGTTCCGCATCGACTGGCGCAGGTCGAGGTAGTGCACGCTGCGCACCGGCCCGCCCGAATCGGCCACCCGCTTCAGGAACGCGTGCGCGTGCGGATCCTCGCGCGACTCTGCGGGCGCGACGATGGTCATCGTCCGGTCCGGAAGCGTCAGCAGCTGCGAGTTGAAGGGATACGCCGCGACGGCGGCCTTGATCGGCAGCTCCGCCTCGGTCGCGAGGTACGAGACGAGCTTCGGACCGAGCAACGTCCTCAGCGCGTTCAGCAGACCCTCGACATCCATGAAGGCGCGCTCGTGGAGCAGCAGGACGTTGCCGTTGCCGACCGCGACCACGTCGGTGTGGAACGCGCCGGCGTCGATCCCGGCCGGGTGCTGCTGGGGAAAGAGCGCCTGCGCCGCGGCGACCTGGCCGAGCCGCGCCAGCGCGTGGGACGCCTCGCGCGTCTGCCGCGCGGGAAAGCGCACCGGCTCGGCGCCGCCGCCGAACGCCCGCCGGCCCCAGGCGAAGAGGTGCACCGCCGGCTTGCCCGGCACGAACAGCCGGGTGTGGTTCGCCGCGCCCTCGTCGGCGAAGTGGGAGGCGCCCGGCAGAGCATCGTGCACTTCGAATCGGTCTCGATCGGCGAAGATCGCGCGCAGCACCAGCGTCGTCGTCTCCTCTTCGAGCGAGCGGTGGAACATCGCGGTCAGGTTGGCCGGGATCAGGTGCAGCTTGCCGTCGGCTGCGTCCGAGGCGGGGACGCTGGTCGCGGCGTTCGCCGTCCACATCGCGGCGGCGCTGGAGCTGATCCGGAGGAGATGGTCGCCGAGCTCGTGATCGCGCGCGGCCTGGACGATGATCTCCTCGTCGCTGCCGCGAAACCCGAGCCGCCGCAGCGTCCGCAGCGAGGGCCGCTCGTGCGGCGGGAGCAGCGCCTGCCCGACGCCGAGCGAGGCGACGAACCGCATCTTCTCGAGGCCCTGCAGCGCCGCCGCCCGCGGATTCGCCGGCTGGCCGGCGTGGCTGAGCGAGGCGACGTTGCCCGGCGAAAGCCCCGCATAGTTGTGCGTCGGCCCGACCAGGCCGTCGAAGTTGTATTCGCGATCAGGCATCCGGCTTCCGGCTACAGGCTACCGCAAAAAACGAAAAGCCCCGCGTGCGGCGCGGGGCTTCGTCTTGCAGTTGCCGGTAGTCGGTAGCCGGCAGCCGGTGGTTATTTGTGCTTCCCGCCCGCCGCCTTCTTCGGCGCGGCCTTCTGCTGCTGTTTCTTCTGCAGCAGCTCCTGGTGGCGGCGCTTCTCCTCTTCCTGCCGCTGCTTGAGCAGCTGCTTGCGCTTCTCCGCCTCCTCCTGCTGGCGCTTCTTCAGCGCCTCGGCCCGCTTCTTCTTTTCCTCTTCCTGCCGCTTCTTCAGCTCTTCCTGCTTCTTCTTCTTTTCCTCTTCCTGCCGCTTCTTCAGGTCCTCGAGGTGCTTCTTCTTCGCCTCTTCCTGCTTCTTCTTCACTTCCTCGAGCTTCTGCTTCTTCTCCTCGGCCTGCTTCTTCTTCGCTTCCTCGACGGCCTTCTTCTTCGCCTCGTCGTGCTTCTTCCGGAGCTCCGCCTCTTCCTTCTTCTTCTCCTCGGCGTGCTTCTTGCGGAGCTCGGCCTCCTTCTTCTTCGCCTCTTCGGCGTGCTTCTGCCGCAGCTCCTGCTCGTGCTTCTTCTTTTCCTCGGCGTGCTTCTTCGCCAGCTCCTCGTGCTGCTTCTTGAGCTCCTCGGCGTGCTTCTTGCGCGCCTCTTCGACCTGCTTCTTCTTCTCCTCGTCCTTCTGCTTCTGCAGCTCCTCGCGCTTCTTCTGCTTCTCTTCCTCGTGCTTCTTCTTCGCTTCCTCGATCTTCTTCTTCTTCTCTTCCTCGTGCTGCTTCTTCAGCTCCTCGGCGTGCTTCTTCTTTTCCTCGGCTTCCTTCTTGCGCAGCTCTTCCTTCTTCTTCTTCGCTTCCTCGGCGGCCTTCTGCTTCGCTTCCTCCGCCTTCTTCTTCTTCTCCTCGGCGGCCTTCTTCTTCAGCTCTTCCTGCTTCTTCCTGCGCTCCTCGGCCGCCTTCTTCTTCGCCTCCTCGATCTTCTTCTTGCGCTCCTCGGCGGCCTTCTTCTTCGCTTCCTCGAGCTTCTTCTTCTTCTCTTCCGCGGCCTTCTTCTTCGCCTCTTCCTTCTTCTTGCGGAGCTCCTCGGCCTTCTTCTTCTTCAGCTCCTCGAGCTTCTTCTTGCGCGCTTCGGCCTGCTTCTTGCGCAGCTCCTCCAGCTTTTTCTTCTTTTCCTCGGCCTTCTTCTTCCGGATCTCCTCGAGCTTCTTCTTGCGCGCCTCCGCCTGCTTCTTGCGCAGCTCCTCGAGCTTCTTCTTCCGCTCCTCGGCGTGCTTCTTGCGCAGCTCCTCGAGCTTCTTCTTCTTTTCCTCGGCGCGCTTCTTGAGGACCTCTTCGCGCTTCTTCTTGCGCTCCTCGTTGAGCTTCTTGCGCAGCTCCTCGCGCAGCTTCTGCCTGGCCTCCAGCAGCTTCTTGCGCAGCTCCTCCTTCTTCTTGTTCAGCGCGTCGAGGAACTTCTGCCGGATCTTCGCCAGCTCCTCCTTGAGCTTGGCCGGATCCTTGATGGTCTCGAAAGCCTTCCCGAGCTCGTCGCCCTCCTGCTTGGCGACCTCATCGGTCGCGGCCTTCTCGTCGTTCGAGGCCTGGGCGTCGGCGTCGGCCGACTTCTTCGCCTCTTCCTCCGCGGCCTGCTTCTCCGCCTCGGCCTCGGCCTTGGCCGCCTCTTCCTCGGTGGCCTTGTCGTGCTCTTCGGCGGCCTTGTTCAGCTCTTCGTCCGCCTTCTTGTCGTGCTCTTCCTCGGCCTTCTTGGCCTCTTCCTCGGCCGCCTTGTCGTGCTCTTCCTCGGCCTTCTTCACCTCTTCGTCGGTCGCCTTGTCGTGCTCGTCTTCGGCCTTCTTGGCCTCTTCCTCGGCCGCCTTGTCGTGCTCTTCCTCGGCCTTCCTGGACTCTTCCTCGACGCTTTTGTCGTGCTCGTCTTCGGTCTTCTTGAGCTCTTCCTCGGTCTTCTTGTCGTGTTCCTCTTCCTGCTTCTTGAGCTCTTCGTCCGACTTCTTGTCGTGCTCTTCCTCGATCTTCTTCTGCTCTTCCTCGGACTTCTTGTCGTGCTCCTCGTCCGACTTCTTCAGCTCCTCGTCGGTCTTCTTGTCGTGCTCGTCCTCGAGCTTCTTCAGCTCTTCCTCGGTCTTCTTGTCGAGCTCGTCGTCGAGCTTCTTGTGCTCCTCGTCGTACTTCTTGAACAGCTCGTCTTCCTTCGACTTGAGCGCGTCGGTGAGCTTCTTGTCCCACTCCTCCGCGTGATCGTTGACCTGCTTGGTCAGCGATTTCTCCGCGTCCGACAGCCACTTGATGTGCGTGTCCTCGAACTTCTTGTCGATCTCGCCGGTGATCCTGGTGATCTCGTCGTGGTGCTTGGCGACGAACCCGCCGATCACCTCGTTCAGCTCGCCGACGTGCTTCTTGGCGAAGTCCTCCACCGAGTTCGCGATCTTGTCGAACAGCCCTTTGGCGTGCTCCTCGCCGTGCTTGACCAGCTCCTCGACGTGCTTCTGGTCGAGGCTGCCGATCAATGAGTGCAACTCGTCCTGGTGCTTGTCGCCGAGGTCCTTGTGGAGCTGCTCGGTCTCGGCCTCGTGCTTGTCCTCGATCGTCTTCTTGTGATCGTCGAGCTCTTCGCCGTGCTTCTGGTCGGTCTCGGCCTCGGCCTTGGTCTGCTCGCCTTCGTGCTTGGCGTCGGTCGCTTCGGCGTGGGCGTCGGCCTGGTCCTGGTGGTGCTGGTCGAGGTCGGCGGCATGGCGATCGGCCTCGTCCTTGTGGGCCTGATCGAGCTCGTCGTCGTGCCCCTTGGCCTCTTCCTTGTGCTTCTGTTCCAGCTCCTCCAGCGTGTCGGCCGCGTCGTCGTGGCCCTCGGCCTTGGAGTTCGGGTCGACGACCGCGACCGCGCTGACCATCTCGCGCCCGTCGGCGGTGCGGACCTTGAAGCGATAGAGCTGCACCGGCTCCTGGTCGCTTGCCTGTTGGTCCTTCTCTTCCTCGGCCATCGAACGCTCCTATTCCTCGATGTTGGCGTCGTCCTGTCCGCCTTCTGATTTTTCCTTGCTGTCTTTCGCAAGCGCCACGCCGCCCGCCACGGCCGCTCCGACCACAGCGACGCCGGCGACGATTCCGCCGACTTCGAGGGCCGAGGGCCCGCCGCCGCCCTTCTTCTGATCGCTGCTGCCGGCGGCGGTGTTCGGTGCGCCTGTCGCGCCGCCCGCCGCGGCGTTGGCGGGCGTCGAGGCACTTCCGCCCGCTGCGGCCCCTGAGCCACCCGCCGGACCGCCGTCGGCGTTCCGCGTCCCGCCGCCCCCACCGGGCGCCGTCGGACCGCCGCCAGCCGTCGGGCCGCCGCCGCCCGTTGCGGGGGGGCCGCCGCTTGGCGACGTCCCGGTATTGGCACCGCCCGTGGACGTTCCGGTGGTATTGGTCGAGCCCGTCGTGGCCGCACCGCCGGTCGACTGGCCGGAGGTCGTCGAGCTGGGACCCGGCGATTGTGCCGTCGTTGGTGTACCGGACGCATCCTGGGCATTCGCGGTACCGCCGGTCTTGGTCGCATCGGCCGTGCCGCCCGTCGTCCTCCCGTCGGTCTTGGCGCCGTCGGTCT
>JAIVGS010000358.1 GCA_020201435.1 Myxococcales bacterium | reverse complement strand
GACCACGACCGCGCCGAGGACCGGAATCGCGATCACCCAGGGACCGAGATGGTTGTCCGCGGGCGACGCGGGCGCTGCCGAAAACCGCCCGAAAAACGAGATGTTGGTGACGAACGCAATGAGACCGGTGAGCACTCGCGCCACGACGCCGGCACCGAGCGCCACGAGGATCGAGAGCGCGCAGATGAAGACCACGCGCTTGTCGACCAGCGCGCGCTCCTGCGGGACGCGGGTCTCGATCAAGGACGGCGCGAGCGACGGCGCGACCGCGAGGCCCTCGGTGGTGCTGCCCTTCGCTTGCGGATCGTTTGGGTTCAAAGTAACGCAGACTGTCTAGTGCACCGTGAACGCGCGCGCAAGGGCGGTGACGCGGGGATTGCGGCGCATGCGACGGCTGAGCTTCGTCTCGCGAGGGGGCTTCACCGCAGCGGGCAGCGCGGACGCGCCGGTCCGCAGGAGCGCGAGAAGCGCCCGCTCGGCGGCGTGACTTCGCCCGCGGGCGAGCTCGTCGGCGCTGCGGAAGTACGCCGAGACGACCTTTCCCTGCTGGAAGCTGTGCAGGACCGACGGCCAGACGTAGCTGGCTTTGCACACCGCGGGCGTATTTCCGAGCTGGGCGGCGGTCTCCTTGATCGCGGCGACCATCAGCTTCTTGCGGTCGGTGCGGCCCTCGACGATCTCGGCGTTGAGCCGCGCCAGCGCGGAAGCCGCGATCAGCGTCCCCGCCCAGGTGCGGAAATCCTTGGCCGAGAACCGCTCGCCCATCACTTCCTTGATCGCGTCGTTGATGTGGCGGCGTCGCAGGTTCACGATCGCCCCGTCGTCGGCGACGTACTGGAAGAGGTCCTTGCCGGCCAGTTTCTTCAACTGGCGCACCGTCTTCGCGATCCGATGGTCGCGCAGCTCGCGCAGCTGCTCCTTGCCGCTCTTGCCGCGGTAGTGGAACGCCACGGTGTCGCCTTTGACGGTCGCGTGGCGGTTCTGCAGCGTGGCGATTCCGAAGCTGCCGTTTTCGCGCGCGTAGACGTAGCTGCCGGGGCGCATGAAACAGGTCGATAATATATGTAGTATACAAGCCATCACCTTGTCGCGCCCGAGGCCCGGCTCGCGCAGGTGGCGGCTCACGTAGGTGCGCAATTTCGGCAGCGCCCGCCCGAACGCGACGAGCCTTTCGTACTTCTTTTCCTCTCGACGGCGGACGGCTTTTTCGCCGTACCGGTATTGCCAGCGGCCTTTCTTGTCGCGGCCGATCGCGACGAGCTTCGCGTTCGGATCGCGGCTGATCGCGACATCGGTCCATGCCGGCGGCAGCCGGAGCGCGTGCAGCCGTGGAACCACGCTCTTCGGCGCGCCTTTGTAGCGGAAGCCTTTTTTGGGCGATCCGAGCCGGCGGTAACCCGTCTGCTGTAACCGCTCGAGCTGCGTCATCTACGGTAGAACATGCGCATGCTCGCCCTGCTCGTGCACGTGCGGATCCTGGGGCTGCATCCCCAGCGGGCGCTCGTCGACCGGGTCGAGGCGATTCCCGGCCACCGCTACGGCGCGAGCGGCCGCCACAAAGAAGGCCCGCGACGTCTGGCCGGGCGCCTCGCAGGACGCCCAGGAAGCGAGCATCCGCTCCCTGGATACGCATGCGCCGGGAAGCCGTCCAGGCCGCGGTCACGGGGTGGGACTTTGCCAGCGCGGCGCGTTGTTCCTGGCATCGAAAGGCGCGTCCGCGCATCAGATTCTGGCTCGCTACTTTCCTGGCTTTTCCATCAGCCACTCCCGCCGCTAGGCGGGAAAGTGGCTGTGTAGTTGGTTTGGGAGGTAGCTTGCTTTTTCAGGGCGATTCAGGGTAGTTGCACCGCCCCTCACAGGACGGAAGACGTGGCTGCGAATAACATCGATCTGATCAGGAACATCGGCATTTCGGCGCACATCGACTCGGGGAAGACCACCCTGTCGGAGCGCATCCTCTATTACACGGGGCGCATTCACCAGATCCACGAGGTGAAGGGCAAGGACGCCGTCGGCGCCAAGATGGACTCGATGGACCTGGAGCGCGAGAAGGGCATCACGATCCAGTCGGCGGCGACGTACTGCGAGTGGGACGTCACCGACGGCGCGCGGCCGACGCACAACATCAACATCATCGACACGCCCGGACACGTCGACTTCACCATCGAGGTCGAGCGCGCGCTGCGCGTTCTGGACGGCGCGATCCTCGTGCTGTGCTCGGTGTCGGGCGTGCAGTCGCAGTCGATCACGGTCGACCGGCAGATGCGCCGGTACAAGGTGCCGCGCCTGGCGTTCATCAACAAGATGGACCGCGCGGGAGCGAACGCGTTTCGCGTCACGCAGCAGTTGCGCGAGAAGCTCGGCCACAACGCGGTGTTGATGGAGCTGCCGATCGGCGCGGAGGACAAGTTCCAGGGCGTGATCGACCTCGTCACGATGAAGGCGCACTACTACGACGGGGAAAACGGCGAGAACATCCGCACTGAAGCCATCCCGGCCGAGCTCGCCGAGCAGGCGAAGACGATGCGGCACGACCTGATCGCCGCGGTCGCCGATTACGACGAGAAGCTGACCGAGATGTTCATCGAGGAGAAGGAGCCGAGCGTCGAGGACATCCGCCGCGCGGTGCGGGCGGGCTGTCTCGCTCTCAAGTTGACCCCGGTCTTCTGCGGGTCGGCCTACAAGAACAAGGGCGTGCAGCACTTATTGGATGGCGTCGTCTAT
>JAIVGS010000267.1 GCA_020201435.1 Myxococcales bacterium | reverse complement strand
GATGATGTCGACCGGCGCGCCGGCGGTGAACGGAACGCGCCCGGTGAGCATGTGGTACAGCAGCACACCCAGCGAATAGATGTCGCAGCGCTGGTCGGGGCTCTGGTTGCGCGCCTGCTCCGGCGCGATGTAGTGCGGCGAGCCCATGAACGTGCCGGCGTTGGTGATGTCGCCCTCGGGATTTTCGCCGTGGAAGAACTTCACCAGGCCGAAGTCGAGGACCTTGACGAAGTCGTGATCGTCGTGCTGCCGCAGGAGCATCACGTTCGCGGGCTTCAGGTCGCGATGGATGATGCCGAGCGCGTGGGCTTCCCGCAGCGACCGGCAGATCTGCTGGGCGATGTGGATCACGCGCTCCTGCGCGAGCGGGCCGTCCTGCTGCATCGCGTGGCTCAACGTGCGCCCGTTCAAGTACTCCATCGCGATGAAGAAGATCCCGTCCTCGGTGCGACCGTAGTCGTAGAGCGTGATCGTGTTCGGGTGCGTCAGCTTGGCGGTGACCGAGGCCTCGAGGAAGAAGCGCTTGTAGAAGTTCGGATCGCGGTCGTGGCCGGCGCCAAGGACTTTCAACGCGATGAGTCGATCGAGGGGCGCCTGCAGCGCCTTGTAGACCCGGCCCATTCCGCCGTGGCCGATCTGTTCGACGATCTTGTACCGGTCGTTGATGATGCGGCCGACGAGTGGATCGGGCTCTGTTCCAACTGTGTGGAAATCAGGGGCCGACGGCTGCACGGGCACGAGCGCTCCAATCGATGCGGACGCGCCCCCCCGGGTACGTTCGCAGCGGTCATCGACGGTAGCGCGATCGACGCATTGCGGTCAAACATTGGTAACTACTGGCATGTAGGGAAATCTGATATGCGCTTTTGCATGTCAATGAAGGACAAGGTCGACGAGCTGCTGCGCCGGCGCGCCGAAGCCAAAAAGATGGGTGGGGAAGCACGGTTAGCGCGCCAGAAGGAGCGCGGAAAGCTCGACGCGCGCGCCCGGCTCGACCTTTTGCTCGATCCGGGCTCATTTCGCGAGATCGGACTGCTCGCGACGCACCTCGGCAAGCTCGACAATGCCGACTCCAGCCCGGCGGACGGGGTCGTTTGCGGTACCGGGCTCGTCGACGGACGGCCGTTGTGCACCGCGGCGTACGACTTCACCGTCCACGGCGGCAGCATCGGGGTGGTCGGCGAACGGAAGGTGGCCCGGCTGCGCGAGCTCGCGCTGCGCGAGCGGATTCCGATGGTGTGGCTGATCGACTCGGCCGGCGCGCGGTTGACGGCAGACCCGGACGAGGCGGCGTGGATCAGCTCGTTTGCCGATACCGGTTATCTCTTTCGCGAGCAGGTGGTGATGTCGGGGGTGGTCCCGCAGGTCGCGGCGATGGTCGGTCCGGGCGCCGCGGGGACTGCGTATATCCCCGGTCTGGCCGACTTCGTCCCGATGGTGCGCGGGACGTCGTCGATCGCGATCGGCGGGCCGTATCTGGTCAAGAGCGTGGTCGGCGAGGACGTGACGGAAGAGGCGCTCGGCGGATCGAAAGTGCATACCGAGGTCAGCGGGGTCGCCGATCTCGAGTGCGCGGACGACGCGGCCTGCATCGCGGCGGTCCGCGAATATCTGTCCTATTTTCCGTCGCGCGCGGGCGAGAAGCCGCCCAGGAAGACTTCGGCGGACCCCGCGGATCGCCGTTCCGAAGAGCTCCTGAACGTGATTCCCGACAACGCCCGTCAGGCGTACGACGTGCACAAAGCCGTCGGCTTGATCGTCGACGACGGGAAGTTCTTCGAGATCAAGCCCCGCTGGGCGCGAAACATCGTGACCGGTCTGGCCCGAATCGATGGTTACAGCGTCGGCATCGTCGCCAACAATCCGATGCAGTACGGCGGCGTCCTCGACGTGAACTCGGCCGACAAGGCGGCGCGCTTCGTCAACCTCTGCGACGCGTTCGAGATCCCGTTGATCTTCTTGCAGGACGTGCCCGGTTTCATGGTCGGCACCAAAGTCGAGCAGCAGGGGATCATCCGGCACGGCGCCAAGATGCTCTACGCGGTCTCGTCGGCGACGGTGCCGAAGCTGACGGTCGTCCTGCGGAAGGGATATGGCGCCGGTTATTACGTGATGAACGGCCGCGCCTACGAGCCCGACCTCGTCGTCGCATGGCCGGGCGCGGAAATCAGCGTGATGGGAGCGGAAGGCATGGCGGCGATCGCCGCGCACAAGGCGACCGACGAGGTGAAGCAGCAGCTCGCGGAAGCGGTCCGACCGCACATCGACATCCTCAAGACCGCCGCGCTCGGTTTCGTCGACGACGTGATCGATCCGCGCGAGACGCGGCCGCTGCTCGCGCACTATCTGCGGCTGACCGAGCACAAGAAGGTCGAACGACCGTATCGCAAGCGCGAGGTATCGCCGGTGTAGATTAGATGTTGAGGGAAGCTCGTGTTGCCGATGGTGAGCATCTATCTTGGCGCTCTGGCGTTGAGCTGCTTTCTCGCGCAGCTCGCGGCGCTCGCGGTTTATGTGAACGCGCCTGGTGCTCGCCGTTGGATGGAGCCGCTGTGGTGCTTCGTCAATCCGGCGTTGTACCTGCTCGTCATCGAGCCCGCGATGGCGCCGCCGCTCCCGTGGTTTCGCGCCCTGCTTTGCGCAGTCTTCGCGGGTTACTGGACCGTGCGCTTCTTTGGTGAACTGTGGCAGCCGCCAGAGTGGGCGCAGCGGGCCATCCTGGTGAGCGTCATGCTTGCGTGCGCGAGCGCGCTTGTACGCGGCTGTCTCGCTGTGACTGCCAACGCCGATGCGCTCCCTTACTTCATCGTGATCGCATTCGGCGGTTTCAGTTTGTACGTGATTCCGATGCTGATGGCTTTCCATCAGCTCGACGTCGGAAAGATTCCCTTGCTCCACGACCGAGCCGCTCGGTTCGTGGGACTCGCGATCGCGGCGATTCTCGGAGGCAACCTGCTCCTTGCGCCCGGAGAGCGTGGAGCAGGACATTTCCAGCGAGTATATGAAGCGCAGATCGTCGAGGCAGCGCGGGAGCGCGGGGTTCCCTCTGACGTGATGCAGGCGCTCGTGAGCAACGGAATCGCCGGACGCACTCCGCTTGGCATGCTCGTCGAGCGGATCGCGATGAATGAATGGCTGGAAGATCCAAAGAGCCATTTCGTGGTCGCTCCTGCGTTTGCCGATGTTCACATCGGTCCCTTGCAGCTGACGCCTCGCGAAACTATTCGAGCCATTCGCGAGACCGGTACGCCTTGGACAAAGCAGTATCGGGAAGTCGGTTACGGCGTGCCCCGGGTCCTGCCGGGCACGATGCCTGCGCTGCAAAGCGGAGGTCGTTCGCCGGCTTTTCGACGACGCCGAGAGCCTCCGGCTCGGCGCGCTCGTGCTCGCAGCTCGGGCAGCGACGAAATAGTACTGATGAGAAAGCGCGTTGAGCTTGTCCTGGGACAAGCGCGAAAATGCGCCTTCCAAAGAAATCGATCGATTTTTGTTGACAGGTTCCAGGCGCGATCGATTTCGCGATTGCCAGTTGCCATCGCGGCGCAGACATACGCACGCGTAGACGAGGCGTGACGCGCGCGACGGGCGCCGTGGAGTCGAATTCGTCGACCATTGCCGTGAACGCGGCAGCGCGAGCTTGCGGCGGTCGAATTTCGGGGTGGTACCGTTTGCGTATGAATGAAACGGTTGCGTCCTTGAATGATGCCGAACTCCTCGCTGCGGCTTCCGAGCTCGTCCGGCAGGCTTGCGTCGTGGAAGCGGAATTGCTCGTGCATCTCGGTGAAATCGACCACCGCAAGCTCTATCTCGAGCGTGCACACTCCTCGATGTTCGCGTTTTGCACGCGCGAGCTCGGGTTTTCCGAGGATGCGGCGTGCAACCGCATCCTCGTCGCCAGGGCGGCGCGCAAGATGCCGGCGGTGATCGACGCCGTGCGGAACCGTCGCGTGCACCTGGCCGGCATGAGATTGCTGGTTCCACATTTGACCGAACCGAACTACATGGATTTGCTCGACAAAGCGGAGGGCAGGACCAAGGAAGAAATCGCGGAGATCGTCGCTGCGCTCGCGCCGCGGCCAGCGCCGCCGACGTTCGTACGCAAGCTTCCCGAGCGTCCGGTGCCGTTGTCCTTGCCGTCGGTTGCGCCGCGCGGCTCATCGACGCCGCAGCGTCCGGTGACGCCGGTCGCGGAAGATGTCTTCAAACTGCAGCTCGCGATCTCGCGCGAGTTCCGCGACGAAATTCGCGAGGCGCAGGATCTGATGCGGCATCGCGTACCGGACGGCGACCTCGTTACGATCTTTCGAGCGGCGCTGAAGGTGTTCGTTGCGGACGTGAAGAAGGAGCGATTTGCAATCGGCCGAAAGCGACGAAATGTGCCCACTGCGAAGCTTACGGTGTCGCGCCACGTACCGGACGCTGTCAGACGCGCCGTCTACGAACGCGACGGCGGGCGCTGCACGTTCATCGACGATCGCGGCAAGCGGTGCGACGAGAAAGGCAGGCTCGAGCTCGATCACGTCGAGGGATTCGCGCGAACGCATCGCCACGACGTCGAGTCATTGCGTTTGCTCTGCCGGGCGCACAATCAACACGCCGCCGACCTGCTCTACGGGCGCGCTTTCCTGGACGCTGCCCGTCGCGAGGCTCGGCCACCATGAGTCCTATCGGCCGGCGCCGCTGATTTTCTTGAGGTCCGTGAACGACGGCTGCACTTCGCAGCGCGGGTAGAGATCGGCGACGAACTTCTTCACGTGGTCGGTCTCGCGGTGCTCTTTCTCGGCGGCGTCGTCGGCGAATGTCATGAAATGCACGTAGCTCACGCCGTCGGCCTCGCGGTACGAGTCGTAGCGCAGCGTTCCCGGCTCGTCGGCGACCTTGGCGACGAAGTCGATGATCGCTTTTTCCGCCGCCCCGACTTCGGAGGGGCGGACCTTGAAGCGCGCGATGCGGTACCTCATAGCCTGAGTATCTCCCGGGCCTGGGCCGGCGTCGCCACTTCGCGGCCGGCCGCCTTGGCGAGCTCGGCGACCCGCGCGACCAACTCGAACGAGCCCCTCGCGAGGACGCCCTTGCTGACGTAGATGTTGTCCTCGAGGCCGCAGCGGGCGTGGCCGCCGAGCTTCAAAGAAAGCTCCGCCATCGGGAGTTGTTGCCGGCCGAGACCCGCTACATTGAATGTAGAACCGCGCGGCAACTTGCCGACCAGGAATTGCAGGTTGTCGGCGGTGGCCTGGATTCCGCCGGGAACGCCCATCACGAAATCGAACGGCGCCGGCAGCTTGATCACGCCTTCCTGCGCGAGCCGCAGGCAGGCTTCGACGTGGCCGACGTCGTAGCACTCGAGCTCGTAGGCGATCTTCTTCGCGTGCATGCGGCGAGCGAACTCGCGGACCAGCGGAAACGGATTGAGGAAGACGTCGTCGCCGAAGTTCAGCGAGCCGGCGTTGAGCGTCGCCATGTCGGGCGGCGGCGTGCATTCCAGCGGCTGGGCGCGCTCGTCGGCGGACATTCCGACGGCGCCGCCGGTGCTGGTCTGCACGATCACGTCGCAGCGCTTGCGGATCGCGTCGATCGCCTTCTGGAACAGCGCCTTGTCCTGGGTGGGCGTCCCGTCGTCGCGGCGGACGTGGAGGTGGATCACGCTCGCGCCCGCTTCGCGGCAGCGGGCAGCCTCGTCGCCAAGCTCATCGGCGGTGATCGGGAGGTACGGCGTCAGTTCGCGGGTCGTCTCGGCGCCGCAGATCGCCGCCGTGATGATGGCCGGGCTGCCCACGGCCGCATGTCTAGCACAAGGCCGTCAGACGGTGCGCGGGGTGCGATTCGGCAGCTGCAGCCGATCGGGCGGCGCGAGCGAGATGATGAACACCGCGATCGCGACCAGCGCATTGTTCCATCGCGTGCCCGCGGACTGCGTCGTCAGGACGAACGCCGAGACGAACAGCCAGATCGCGAGCGCAGTATTGAGGAAGCGCACCTGATCAACCTTCGTCGCGATCAACGCGAAAACCACGCAGAGGACGCCGAGGATCCAGGTGTTGGTCATCTGTGCGCTCGTATGCGGCCAGATGAACGCGCTGATGAAGAGCCAGATTCCAAGCAGCACATTGAGAGTGCGTGCCGCCATGTTTGCCTCCTTTCGCGGGGCAGATTGTTTGAGTACAAACTAATTCCGCCCGGGCGACTTGTCGGGGGCGGGGCGCTGCGGCGCGTTGCCGCAGCGGACGTTCAGGCCCTGCGCTTCTTGCCGGCCGGGACGACGCAGGTGCCGCTGGCGCGGCAGACGACGACCGGTTCGGCGAGCAGGTCGGCGGCGGAGTCCGAGATGTCCGGCCGCGGAGAGATGTACTTGCGGGCTTCGAACTTCATCTTGCGGCTGGTCTTGCCGGTCGAGACGATCTCGGCTTCGACCTCGACGAAATCGCCGGCGTGGAGCGGCGCGAGAAATTCGACCGAGTCGTAGGCGCGGAAGAGGCCCTCGTCGCCGTCGAGCCGGACCAGCAGCTCGGTGCCGACGTCGCCGAAGAGGCCGAGGACGCGGGCGCCGTCGACGAGGCCGCCGCCGTAGTGGGCATCGTGTGCGGAGAGCCGGACTCGGTGGGTCGCTTTCATATCGTCTCTCCGACGCCCGCGTCGGGCGTCCCGTGCGCGGTCGGCTGCGGCGGCGGCGGCCTGCCTGATCTCTCCATTATGCGATAATAAATATAGTTCGCCACATCGCTCGGTTTCGTCCCCGGCCCGAATCCCGCGTCGAATCCGAGCTCGAGCGCCGTCTTGTGATCGACGCGCGGTCCGCCGAAGAGGAAGATCGTCTTTTCGAAAATCCCTTCGGCCTTGGCGATGTCGATCAGCGCGCGCGCGTCCTCCTTGTGCACGTCGCGCTGGGTGACGACCTTGGAAACGAGGACCGCGTCGGCGTTCTCGGCTTTGGCTCGCGCGACCAGCGCGGCCGGCTCGACCTGCGATCCCATGTTGATCGCGCGGAAGCCCGGATAGCGCTCGAGCCCGTAGTCGCCGGCGAATCCTTTCATGTTCATGATCGCGTCGATGCCGGTGGTGTGCGAGTCGGTGCCGATGCAGGCGCCGACGACGACGATCTTGCGCGCCAGGTCGCGCTTGATGACCTCGTTCAGCTCGTCGAATCCGTGCTTGCGGTGGACGACGACGGGCACCTCGATCGCGTTGTAATCGAGCTGCATGTGCGTGCGGCCGTAGACGACGAAGAAGCTGTAATCCTTTCCGGCCGGTTCGCAGGTCGCGACCAGGACGTGCGTGAGCCCGAGCTTCTTGGCCACCTGCGCCGCGGCTTCCTTCGCTTTCTCGCTCGCCGGCACCGGCAGGACGAACGACAGTTGCACGACCCCATCGTCCTTGCGATCGCCGTACGGCCGGATCAGTTGCTTATCCATTTTCGAGGATCTCGAGGAATGGATTGAAGTAGTCGGGCGCCTTCTCGACGACGCCGTCGAGGCCCTTCCCGCCTTCCGGCGTGCGCGCGGTATCGCCGAATCGCGCCTTCCCGATCGCGGCCATCATTCCGTCCTTGGCGACCTCTTCGAGCAGGCGCAGAGCCTGGTCGAAGACGTCGCGCTGCCTGCGGGCGACGATACCGTCGGGCCTGAACGAGATCTCCTCGCCGAGATGTCGCGCCGCCCGATAGAGATAAGACGCGGATTTCAGTGCGACGTAGCGATCCATCAGGAAGGGATTGTGCATCGCTTCGGTCATCATTCCCAGCAGCTGGATGCCCTGCCCGGTCGTGATCGCGACCAGGTCGGCCATCACGTCGTAGGCGTGAGAGAAAAAAATGTCGCCCTCTTTGTGCTTGGTCGGCGGCATGTACTTGATCGGGCTGCGCGGAAACAATTCGCGCACCATCATCGCCATCGCGAACTCGCGCAAGAGCGTGTCCTCGCGCGCGGGATCGATCTCGAAGGAATGGCCGAAGCCGATCAGCTCGTCCTTCATGCCGGCCTGGTGCGCGAACGACTCGTTGACGAGCTGGCTGGCGATGACGGTGTGCGCGGCCTCGTCGGCGTCGGCGGTGGTGATGTAATTGTCCTCGCCGGTGTTGATGATGATCCCGGCGAACCCGCAGATGCGCCGCGAGAAATACTGGTCGCAGAAGGTCCGCTTCATGTTGATGTCGCGGAAGAGGATCCCGTACATCGCGTCGTTCAAGAGCATGTCGAGCCGCTCGTACGCGGCCATGAAGGCGATCTCCGGCATGCACAATCCCGACGAATAGTTCGTCAGGTGCACATAGCGGCCGAGCTTCCTCGATTCCTCGTCGAGCGCCTCGCGCATGATGCGGAAATTTTCCTGCGTCGCGTAGGTGCCGCCGAAGCCTTCGGTCGTCGCGCCGTGCGGGACGTAGTCGAGGAGCGACTGCGCGGTGCTGCGGATGACGGCGATCACGTCGGCGCCGAGCTGCGCCGCCGCCTTCGCCTGCTCGACGTCGTCGTAGATGTTGCCGGTGGCGACGATGACGTACTTCCACGGCGCTTTCTCGAAGCTGCCGACCTTGAGCGACGCCTTGAGCTGCGTGCGCCGATCGATCCGCTCGCGCAGCTCTTTCACCGCCGCGCGGGCATCGGCGCGCATCTCCTCGCGCAATTGGGTCTCTTCTTCGGGGGGCAGCGCGGGCAGCTTGTCGGGATGAGCGGCGACGCGCTCGATCGCGTGCAGCGGATCCTTTCCCGGCGCCGATTTGAGCGCCCGCCCGAGCCAGTATGCCGCCCCCTTGTCGAGCACGCCCGCCTCTCGCAGCTTGTCGACCATTAGATTGGCCAGCGGCGCGCCGCGCGTTCCGGCGCCGGAGATGCCGAGCAACCGCAGCACCGTGCGCTCGATCGACACCGTCGTGTGCCGGTCGATGAACGCCTGCACGCCGAGCGCCGCCGATCGCGCCAGCTCGCGCGCGCGGGCGATCTTCGACGAATCGACGAAGAGCTGCGCCATGGGGAGCGGAGCCTGTATCGCAAAGCGCAGACGGGCCGCAAGAGCGGTAGAGTGCGCGGGTGCGCAACCTGCTGGCCGTCCTCGCGCTGGTGCTCGCGTTCGCGCTCGGTGCGTTCGTGGCGTGGGATTTCGCGCACCGCCACCAGCCGTTGCCGGATGCGCCCGCGCTGATCCTCAAGGTGCGCGAGGTGGCGCGGCTCGAAGCGCTCGACGTCTCGCTCTACAAGAAGATCGATTTCACGCCCGACCCGCGCGAGGAGAACACGATGTGGGGCGCGATCGCGCAGTGGGCGTCCTATTCGGTCCGGCCTCCACGCGGCCGGGCCATCGTCTTCGCGGTCGCGCACCTCGGCGTCGATCTGCGCAAGCTCGACGTCGATTCGCTGCACGTCAGCGGCCGGCGCGTCGAAGTCGTCCTGCCCCGCGTGCAGACGTCGGTCGAGCTGAAGCCCGGCGAGACGGAGATCATCGGCTCGAACCTGAGCTCGGCCCAGACCGCGCAGCTCTTCGAGAAGGCCCGCAACGCGTTCGAGGCCGAGGTCTCGGCCGACAAGGAGCTGCAGCAGCGCGCGCGCGGCTCCGCGGAGCAGTCGCTGCGATCGCTCTTCACCGGGGTCGGCTTCACCGACGTCGCGTTCGTGGACAAGCTCTCGCCGGAGCCGAAGCGTGGCTGAAAAAGACTTCCGCGAGCTGTGGGCGCTCGAGCCGGGCGTCGACTATCTCAACCACGGCTCGTTCGGCGCCTGTCCGCGGGCGGTGCTCGAGCATCAGGGCGAGCTGCGGGCGCGGATGGAACGGCAGCTGATCCAGTTCCTCGCCCGCGATCTCGAGGGCCTCCTCGACCAGGCCCGCGGCGCGCTCGGCGAGTTCGTCGGCGCCGATCCCGACGACCTCACGTTCGTGCCCAACGCGACGTCGGGCGTGAACACCGTGCTGCGCTCGCTGGAGCTCGAGCCGGGCGACGAGATCGTCACTACCGATCACGTCTACAACTCGTGCCGGAATGCGCTGCGCTGGCAGGAGGAGCGCGGCGTCAAGCCGCTGTACGCGCGCGTGCCGTGGCCGTCGAGCGGACCCTGGCAGGTCGTCGAATCGGTG
>JAIVGS010000089.1 GCA_020201435.1 Myxococcales bacterium | reverse complement strand
CCGCTCGACGCGGTACCCGGGCACGACGACTTGCGCTTTCTGCTGTTCAGCGTCCGCCATCGAGCGGACGATTCTCTCTCAGTTGCAGGGCCCGCAGTCCAGCCCGCAGTTGTCGAAGGTGGTGCCGGTGCCGCAGCTCTCGCTCCGCTGGCAGACGCCGTCGCCGCATTTGTAGTTGAACTGCGGCATGATCCGCGTCGACACCGGCCGGTACGTCTTTCCGTTCACCTTGCAGGCCGTGTAGTAGAGGCCCGTCGGGTCGGTCTTGCACATCGCGCCGCAGCTGCCGGCGTACTTGATCGGCGCGCAGTTCGACGCGGTCCCGCCGGAGCGATCGGGCAGGGCGCACGCGCGCAGGCTCGACTCGGCGTCGGTCAGCGTCATCGCCCGGTCGTCGCCGGCGAAGACGCCGTCCTTCTTGAAGAGGTTGCCGAAGAAGCAGCCCTCGGTCACCGAGTAGGTGGAGAGCTCGGAAGCGGTGTACGGAATCGGCGAGCCGTCGATGTGGTTGGCGAGCACCGAGATCGGGACGTGGACGCCGTACTTGTTGGCGTGGGCCGCGATGCAGGCCGAGACCAGCTGCTGCTCGGACTCCGGAATCCCCTTGCCGGCCGCCCAGTTCGGCGCCAACGCGAAGCCGCCCGCCCACGACCAGGTGTTGCCGTCGGAATCGACGTAGCTGAGCACGTCCTCCGCGGGCAGAGAGCAGCGGACGACGTACTTCATCAACATGCCGGTGGCGGCCCGGTCGGCCTCGAACCACTTCTGGAACTGCGGAGTATTGAGCGAGTTCGGACGCAGGCCGATGTTGCCGAGAAGGTTCGGCGTGAGCCCGTTCATCATGTCGCCGCAGGAGGCGACGGAGACGTCGCCGCCGGCGGTGGCGGTGTCGACCGAAGTGTCGACCGTGACGTCGGTGGAGACGTCGAGGCTCGGGTCGAGCGCAGGATCGGTGACCAGCGTAGGATCGGTGGTGACCGTTGGATCGGTGGTCGCCGTCGGATCAGTAGTAGTGGTGGTATCGGAAACCATGCCGTCGAGCGTCAGGCACGACGCGGTGATGATCACCGGCGAAAGGCCGTTCTCGGTCTCCAGCCCGTTGCTCGCCTGGACCGAACGGCCCTGCTTCACCATCCCGGGCTGGCCGCTGCCGCACGCGGCGACCAGCGCGAGCAGCGTCGCTGCAGTCAGGCTGGAGGCTTTGGCGTTCGTCAGCATACCGTTACCCACCCGTTTCGTCGGGAACATCCGCGTCCCCGGCCGGACACTCAGCAAGCGCCGGGCCAACCCGCCGCCACGCGCTGGATGCCGCTTCGAGCGATTCGCGGCCGGCGGCCGGGGCGCGTTGCGCACTCCGGTGCGCGACTTGAGCACGCGGCTGCGCGAGTTGCGCACGGGTGCGTGAAGGTGGTACCGGCAATTCGTCGGGTCGCGAATCGTCGCCAAAGAGTTGACCTCTCCCGCCGATTCGTGCGCTCCTTGATGCAAGCCGGAGTCACGGAAAACATGGCGAAGACCGCCGATCCCAGAGCCCGCACCGTCGTCACCGTCCCGTCCTCGTCTCCAGGCGAGCTCCCGAAGAGCGCGTTCATGCTGATCCTCACCGGCACCCGGTTCGGCGAGTTGTTCAAGCTGCCGGCGGGGCGGCCGGTCCAGATCGGCCGCGGCGAGGAAGTCGAGATCCAGCTCGACGACGAGGGCATCTCGCGCGTCCATTGCAGCGTCGAAGCCCGCGGCGCGGAAGCGATCATCCGCGATCTCGGCAGCCACAACGGCACCTACGTCGGAGGCGAGCGCATCACCGAGAAGGTGCTGGTCGACGGCGACCGCGTCCAGATCGGATCCGGCACCACCTTCAAGCTCGCCTACGCCGACGAGGTCGAGGTCAACTATCAGCGGCGGCTGGCGGAGATCGCGCTGCGCGATCCGCTGACCGGCGTCTACAACCGCCGCCACTTCGGCGAGCGGCTGACGTCGGAGTTCGCGGCGGCCCAGCGCTACAAGCGTCCGCTCGCGCTCGTGCTGCTCGACGTCGATCACCTCAGCCGGGTCAACGAGGGCCATGGCCGCCCGGCCGGCGACGAGGTGCTGCGCGGCATCGCCCAGGTCCTGCAGGGCCTGGTCCGCGGCGCCGACGTCGTGGCCCGCGTCGGCGGCGACGATTTCGCGGTGCTCTTGCGCGAGACCGAGCTGGAAGGCGCGCAGCGGATGGCGGAGCGGCTCCGCAAGAAGGTCGAGCAGCTGCGCATCAAATATGAAGGGAAGGAGATCGCCGTGACCGCCACCTTTGGTATAGCGGTGGCGAGCCCCGAGCACACCCGCGAAGGCGAGGAGCCGCGCGATCTGGTGGCGCGGGCGGAACGGGTGCTGGAGCGCCTCAAGGAGCTCGGGGTGAACCGGATCGGTAATTAATTGTAGTACTCGTTCCGACCCTTCACGACTTTTCAGCTTATTGTCCTTTCGCAAGAAAGTCGGTGTCTTACAAATAATCGCAAATTTTACCGCGCTAAGAACTTGTTGATGGCCCGACACGTGCTTTACGGTCCATGGGAGGAGGATCCCATGGAGGCCGCTTGGCCGTTCGCCGCATCGGCGTAAATCTTTATCTACCGGCCTCCATCCTGGTGTCGCTGCTCGCGGGCTCGCAGTCGCTGGCTCAAACGGGCTCGACCCGGGCGGCGCAGGCGGGCGGGCCGCGTCCGATCGAGCATCGGCTGCAGCGGGGCCGGCCGTTCCACGGCGATGTGCGCGCGCTGCCGCAGACGCGTCCGCCGAAGCGCGAACGGCCGGAGCTCGAGCCGCCGGAGATCGATCCGATCGAGGTGCCCGCCGCGCCGACCGGCCTTGCGCCGGAGCCCGCCACGCCGCTGGCGCCGACGATGAACGCGCCGGCGCCGAGCCCGATCTTCTCCTTCGACGGCCTCGACTTCGCGACCTGGGGCGCCGGGCATCCGCCGGACACCGACGGCGACGTCGGGCCCGTTTATTACATCCAGGCCGTCAACACCGCCGTCGGCATCTACCGCAAGAGCGACGGAACGCGCGTCGCGGCGTTCTCGTTCGACACCCTGATGTCGCAAGGCGCGCAGGGGAACCCATGCGACAACCTCAACCAGGGCGACCCGGTCGTGCTCTACGACACCTTCGAGGATCGCTGGATGATCGCCGACTTCGCCTTCCAGAGCGACCTGTCGGGCGGCGCGTTCGAGTGCCTTGCGGTCTCGCGGTCCGGCGACCCGGTGTCGGGGGGATGGAACTTCTACTCGATCAACACTGCCGGCGGCCTCGGCGACTATCCCAAGCTCGGCGTGTGGACCGACGGGATCTACCTCACCGTCAACATGTTCAGCGCCGCGGTCAATGGGACGTACCTGAACCCGCGGGTGTACGCGCTCAACAAGGCGCAGATGTACGCCGGCGAGCCGACGGTGCAGGTGGTCTCGTTCGACGCGCCCGCGTCCGACTTCACGCTGCTGCCGGCCAATGCGCGGCTGCAGACCGGCACGCCGGCCCAAGGGACGCCCGAATATTTCGTCTCCACCTGGCAGTTCCTCAACGCTCTCGCGGTCTACAAGCTGCACGTCGACTGGAACCGGATTTCGCTCTCCACCTTCACCGGCCCCGACATTCCGCTGGCCTCGAGCGGCTGGCCGAACGCGGCCGTCGCGAACGCGCCGTCGCTCGGCGGCAACGCGCTCGATCCGTCGGGCCGGCGGGCGATGGTGCAGAACCAGTACACCAACATCTCCGGCGCCGAGTCGCTCTGGACCTCGCACACCGTCCGCCGCCAGGACGTGAACGGTTTCGCCGCGCCGCGCTGGTACCAGGTCAACGTGAGCGGCGGCACGGTCGCGGCCAGCCTGCCGCAGGCGGCGACGTTCGATCCCGACGCCGCCAACCTGATGCACCGGTTCCTGCCCAGCCTCGCCGTCGACCGCGCCGGCGACATGGCGATCGGCTACAGCACGTCCAGCGCCACGACCAAGCCGGCGATCAAGTACGCGGGCCGGCTGGCGGGCGACGCGGCGAACACGCTCGGCCAGAGCGAGCAGGTGCTGATCCAGGGTGCCGGCACGCAGACCGGCACTTGCGGCGGCGCCGCCTGCGCGAGGTGGGGCGACTACAGCTCGATGACGCTCGACCCCGACGGCTGCAAGTTCTGGTACGCCAACGAGTACTACGGCAGCGACGGGCTGAACGACCTCACCCGCGTCGGCGCCTTCGGCTTCCCGGGCTGCACCAAGCTCGCCAACGACGGGACGCTGCAGGGCACCGTGACGTCGTCGGCCACCGGCAACCCGATCGCCGGCGCCGCGGTCGCTCTCGGCAGCCGTGTGACGTTCACCGACGCGAACGGCTTCTACGCGTTCCGGCAAATGCCCTCGGGAACGTATCCCTCGGTCAGCGCGAGCGCCGGCGGGTTCGTGTCGGCGTCGGTGAGCAGCCAGGCGATCCCCGATACCGGGGCGGTCACGCGCAATTTCGCGCTCGACAACGCGGCGGGAACCGCCTGCGCGGTCGACACGTCGCAGGCCGACTTCCAGACCGGTGTCCAGACGAGCTGCGACTTCGGCGGAAGCCCCGGCGACGTGATTCTCGCGGGGCCGAACACGCTCGATCAGGTCCAGACGGCGACCGGTGGAAGCGGCAGCGCCGTCCAGGTGATGACCTGGCAGGGGCAGACGTTCGTGCCGGCGGTCACCGGCCACCTGCAGAGGATCGACCTCGGTCTCTTCTGCTCGGGTTGCACCGGCACGACTCCACCGATCACCGTCGAAGTCAGGAATGCGTCCGGATCTCCCGCGCTGCCGACGTCGACCGTGCTCGCGACGACGGCCCTCCCCGGTTTCTCGAGCAGCGCGATCACGTTCTACACCGCGACGTTCGCGAATCCGCCCGCGCTCACCGCCGGCGTTCCGTACGCCTACACGCTGCACGTCAGCACCTTGCCGAGCGCCGGAACCTACGCCGCCGCGTTCAGCGCTGCCTCGACCGCATATGCGAACGGCAACCGCGTGCAGTCCACGAACGGCGGCGCGACCTGGGGCGTCAGCGGAAGCGGTTCTCCGGCGACGGCGCGCGACCTGCTGTTCGGGACGTACATGCAGACCACGTTCGGATCGTCCGGCACGTTCATCTCGGGCGTGAAGGACGCAAATCCGGCGGCGGGGTTCGCGCCGGCCTGGATCTCGCTGTCGTGGAATGCGAGCCTGCCCGGGACGACATCGGTGACCTTCCAGGGCGCCGGCGCGAACGATCCCGGCGGACCGTTCAACTTCGTCGGGCCCGACGGGACCGCGGGCACCTTCTTCAGCAACGGCGAGTCGCTGGCGCTGTTCAACGGGTTCCGCTACTTCAAGTACCAGGCGCAGCTCGCCACCGGCAGCGGCAGCGTGACGCCGGCGATCAACGACGTGACGGCGTGCTTCGATCGGGCGGCGAGCACGCCGAGCGCGCTGGCGTTGGATCCCGCCTCGGGCGTGTTCGGCGGGACGACGAACCTGAGCTGCACGCTGACCGCCGGCGGCAGCGGCCTTTCGGGAAAGACCGTCACCTTCAAGATCGACGGAGCGAGCGTCGGAACGGCGCTGACCGACGGCAACGGCGTGGCCGTGAAGCCGGGGATCAGCCTGGCCGGCATCGACGCCGGCTCGTATGCCGCCCGGGTGGGCGCGACGTTCGCGGGAGACTCGAGCTACCCGCCGGCCAGCCTCTCGAACGTGCTGGTCGTCTCGAAGGCGGACCAGGCGATCGGCTTCGGGCCGCTCGCCGACAAGGTCGCTACCGATCCCCCGTTCGCGGTCAGCGCGACCGGAGGCGGGTCGGGCAACGCGGTGACGTTCGCCAGCACGACCGGAGGTGTCTGTAGCGTGAGCGGCGCCACGGTGACGCTGGTCGCTTCGGGCACCTGCTCGATCAGCGCGGACCAATTGGGGTCGAGCAACTACAACGCCGCGCCGACGGTCACACGGAGCTTCACCGTCACCAAGGCGCCGCAGTCGATCGCGTTCCCGGCACTGACGGGATTCGTCTGGAACGCCGGCTCGGCCACGCTGGCGGCGACGGCCGACTCCGGCCTCGCGGTCACCTACAGCGTGCTCTCGGGTCCCTGCAGCGTCACCGGCTCGACGCTGACCGCGGGCGGCGCGGGGACCTGCGTGGTCGCTGCCGACCAGGGCGGCAACGGCATCTACTTCGCGGCGCCGCAAGCGCAGGTCAGCGTCGCCATCGCCAAGGCGTCGCAGGCGATCTCCTTCGCGTCGCTGCCGGACCGGGTGGCGACGGATCCTGATTTCACGTTGACGGCGTCCGGCGGCGCCTCGGGCAGCCCGGTCGTGTTCACCACCGGCTCGACGGGCGTCTGCTCGATCTCGGGAAACACCGTCTCGCTCATCACCTCCGGCATCTGCGCCGTCGACGCCAACCAGGCCGGCAACGCCGACTACGACCCGGCGACGCCGGTGTCGCAGAGCTTCACCGTCTCGAAGGCGTCGCAGACGATCAGCTTCGCGGCCATCGTTCCGTTCTCGTGGAGCGGCGGCTTCGCCACGCTCTCGGCGACCGCGACCTCGGCGCTCCCGATCGCCTGGTCGGTCGTCTCCGGCCCCTGCGGCTTGAGCGGCTCGACCCTGACCGCGACCGCGGCGGGGACCTGCACCGTCTCCGCCGACCAGGGCGGGGACGCGCGGTACAGCGCCGCGCCACAGGTCACCGCGTCGGTGGACGTTTCGAAGGCGTCGCAGGCGATCGCCTTCGCGACCCTCGGCGACAAGGTCGCCACCGACGCGCCGTTCACGGTCGCCGCGACAGGCGGTGCGTCTGGATACCCGGTGACCTTCTCGACCAACTCGACCGCCTGCTCGATCTCCAACACGACGGTGACGCTGAACGCAGCGGGCAGCTGCGCGATCACCGCCAGCCAGGCCGGCGACGCGAACTACGAGGTCCCGGCCGACGTGACGCGGACGTTCAACGTCGCCGCCGCGGCACAGACGATCTCGTTCCCGGCGATCGCCTCGTTCGTCTGGAGCGGCGGGTCGTCGACCGTCGCGGCGAGCGCCAGCTCGGCTCTCCCGGTGTCGTACAGCGTCCAGTTCGGCAAGTGCACGGTCACCGGCACGACGGTCACTTCGACCGAGGCCGGAAGCTGCATCATCGCCGCCGACCAGCCGGGCAACGCGAAATACTCCGCCGCGCCGCAGGTGACCGCGACCGTCTCGGTGAACAAGGCGCCGCAGTCGATCGGCTTCGGCGCGCTCGCCGACCGGTACGCGACCGCGGCGGCGTTTGCCGTCAGCGCGAGCGGGGGCGCGTCGGGCAACGCGGTGACGTTCTCGACCGGGTCGACGGCCTGCAGCGTGAGCGGAAATACGGTCACGCCGCTGGTGATCGGCGCCTGCACGGTGAAGGCAAACCAGGCCGGCGACGCGAACTACGAGGACGCTCCCGAGGTGTCGGAGACCTTCTCCGTCCTCGCCACGCCGCAGACGATCACCTTCCCGGCGGTCACGGCCTTCTCCTGGAGCGGCGGCTTCGCGACGCTCTCGGCGACCGCCGATTCGACCCTCGCGGTCGGGTTCACCGTCGTCAGCGGGCCGTGCCTGATCGCGGCGGGAACGCTGACCGCGAATCATGCGGGGAGCTGCGTG
This sequence comes from Myxococcales bacterium, assembly GCA_020201435.1. GTDB lineage: Bacteria > Myxococcota > Myxococcia > Myxococcales > 40CM-4-68-19 > 40CM-4-68-19. The sequence goes on along the minus strand of JAIVGS010000089.1, from coordinate 2,416 downwards.
ATCGCCGCCGACCAGGCCGGCGACAACCGGTATGCCGCCGCTGCGCAGGCGACGCAGACGGTGACGATCCTGAAGGCGTCGCAGGCGATCGCGTTCGCGCCGCTCGCCGACAAAGTCGCGACCGATCCGGACTTCACAATCGCCGCGAGCGGCGGGCCGTCGGGGTCGGCGGTCACTTTCTCGACGAGCTCGACGGGAGTGTGCAGCATCAGCGGCGACACGGTGATCCTGCTCGCCGCCGGGACCTGCGCGATCAGCGCCGACCAGGCGGGCAACGCCGATTACGCGGACGCGTTCGAGGTGACACAGACGTTCGACGTCGCTTTCGCGGGCCAGACGATCGACTTCCCGGCGATCTCCTCGTTCGTCTGGTGGAGCGGGTCGGCGACACTTTCGGCCTCGGCGACCTCGGACCTCGACGTCGTCTACAGCGTCGTCTCCGGGCCGTGCTCGATCAGCGCCACCACGGTTACCGCGACCGCGGCGGGAAGCTGCGTCATCTCCGCCGACCAGGCCGGCGACCGCCGGTACGCGGCTGCCGCGCAGGCGACGCAGACGGTGATCGCGGCCAAGGCCTCGCAGGCGATCGATTTCCCCGCCGTCGCGTCCTTCGTCTGGAGCGGCGGCTCGACGACGGTCTCGGCATCCGCGAGCTCCGGGCTCCCGGTCGCGTACAGCGTCGTCTCCGGCCCGTGCGTGGTGACCGGCACGACGGTGACGGCTTCCGGCGCCGGAGCCTGCCTCATCGCCGCCGACCAGGCGGGCAACGCGAGCTACGCGGGGGCGCCGCAGGTCACCGCCACCGTCGCAATCGCGAAAGCGAGCCAGTCGATCATGTTCGGCGCGCTTCCGCCACGCGTCGCGACCGACGCGCCCTTCACGGTCAGCACGACCGGCGGCGGATCGGGACAGGCGGTGACGTTGTCCACCGTGTCGATCGCGTGCAGCATGAGCGGCAACCTCGTCACCATCCTCGCGGCGGGCACCTGCGCGATCGCCGCCGACCAGGCCGGCGACGCGAACTACACGCCGGCGCCGCAGGTCGTGCAGTCGTTCAGCATCGCATCCGCTTCGCAGGTGATCACGTTCCCGGCAGCGGCGGGGTTCGTCTGGAAGACCGGTTCGGCGACGCTCGCCGCCAGCGCCAGCTCGGGATTGCCGATCGCGTACAGCCTCGTGTCCGGGCCGTGCGCGATCAGCGGCGCGACGCTGACGGCGAACCACGCCGGCAACTGCGTCGTCGCGGCGAATCAACCCGGGGATGCCCGGTACGGCGCGGCGTCGCAGGTCGCGACGACCGTCGAGGTGCGGGGGGCGCCGCAGGCGATTCGGTTCGGCGTGGTTCCCGACAAGCTCACGACCGATGCGCCCTTCGCCGTGCCCGCCACGGGCGATGCGTCGGGCAACCCCGTCACGTTCTCGAGCAACTCGACTGCCTGCAGCGTGAGCGGAGCGATGGTCACCCTGAACTCCGCCGGGACGTGCTCGATCAGCGCCGATCAGGCCGGCAACGCCGACTACCTCCCCGCGCCGACGGTGACGCAGGACCTCCCCGTCTCTCTCGCGCCGCAGACGATCGACTTCGCGCCGATCGCGTCCTACTCGCGGCGCGACGCGCCGACGATCCCGCTGGTCGCCAGCTCGACCTCGGGCCTGCCCGTCGCGTTCAGCCTGATCTCCGGTCCGTGCACCGTCTCCGGGACGATGCTGACCGCGCACCTGGCCGGCAAGTGCGTCGTCGCGGCCGACCAGGCCGGCAGCACGCGCTACGGCCCGGCAGGCACCGTGACACAGAGCGTGACCGTCACCGACGCGGTCCAGGCCGCCGTCGGCGGATGCGCGTCGGGGGGCTCGCCCGGCGCGATGGCGCTCTTCGGGCTCGCGTTCGGCGCGATCGTACTCTCTCGCCGCCGGCGATCTTGACGTCCCGGGTGCCGCGGAGCCGTAACGCCTCAGTGCACCGGAACTTCCGCATCTCGACGCCGGTCCTGGCGGTCGCCGGCGAGGCCCGGCGCGAAGGGCAAGATCGTGATCGAGATCGGCGTCGCCACCTCGGTCATCGACACCCTCCGGCAGCAGCTGATCGACGCCGACGAGATGCTCTGGGAGGAGATGGAGCAGAGCCTGCGCAATTAGGGGCGGGTCTCGCTCAATTCGCTGGTCCTGATGGCGCTCGGTGGAGCGATGGCCGCGGCGGCCGCGGCCGCACAACCGTTGATCCAGTTGTCCGGCTTCGTGGCGGCCTCGATCGTCGCGCCGGGGTTCGACCCGATCGCCGGGAAAAATACCGCACGGCGCAGACGCTGCTCCTCGCGCCGGCCACGGGGGTGATCGCGGTAGCGTCGGCGGTCGCCGGGGCGATCATGATCGTCTCGCTCCGCGACATCTACTGGTCGGACCGCTCATCGGCCTGGTC
>JAIVGS010000088.1 GCA_020201435.1 Myxococcales bacterium | reverse complement strand
CGCGATCACCGCTCTGAGCCGCTCGCGGTCGACGTGGGTGTAGATCTGCGTGGTCGCGATGTCGGCGTGGCCGAGCATGGCCTGGACGGCGCGCAGGTCCGCACCGCGCTCGAGCAGGTGCGTGGCGAAGCTGTGTCGCAACGAGTGCGGGTAGACCCGCTGCGAGATGCCGGCCGCGCGCGCGTAGCGGCCGATCAGCTTCCAGAAAGCTTGCCGCGTCATCTTCGCGCCGCGAGGCGTGACGAAGAGATCGTTCGAGCGCCTCGTCCCGAGCAATTTCTGGCGCGCCCCCGACAGGTAGTCCGCGAGAGCCGCTTGCGCGCGCTCGCCGACCGGGACGATGCGCTCCTTGCCGCCCTTTCCGCGCACGCGGACGACGCCGGTGTGCGGATCGATCGCGCTCACAGGCAGTCCGACGAGCTCGCTCACCCTCAGACCGCTCGCGTAGAGCACTTCCAGCATCGCCCGATCGCGCGATCCGGGCGGCGGCGCGCTCAAGAGCCGATCCACCTCGTCGATGGTGAGAAAGTTCGGCAGCGGCCGCGACCCGCGCGCCGCCTCGATCTGCTCGGACGGGTCAGTGGGCGAAATCCCCTCTGCATTCGCGAACTTGTGCAATCCGCGCACGGCCGACAGGTGGCGCGCCTGCGACGCGCGCGAGAGGCCGCGTTGGTGAAGGCCTGCGAGGTGCTGCAGGATCAACGGCTCGGTCACCTCCGCCAGCGATGGCGCTCGCGGCGCCAGCCAGTCGAGATACTCGCGCAAGTCTCGCGCGTACGACTCGAGCGTCGCCGGCAACAGGCCGCGCTCCACTCGCAGGTGCGCGAGATATCGGTCCAACGCGAGATCCAGGGCCGACGGCATCGACGACGCAGGCACGCTCACTGCAGCACCCCCTCGATCGCGCCTTTCCCTTTGCGCAGCACGACCGGCACCGGCCCGGTCAGGTCGATCACCGTCGACGGCTCGTTCAAGGTCACGCCCCCATCGAGAATCAGGTCGATGCCGCGGCCGATGTGCTCCTGGATGTCGGCGGCGTCGGTCAGCGGCTGCTCGCCGGGCAGCGCCGCCGACGTCGTCGCCAGCGGCCGGCCGAGGGCGCGCACCAGCGCGATCGCGACCGGCGCATCGGGGACGCGGACACCGACCTGCCGCTGCCGGGTCAACGCGGTCCGAGGCGTGAGCCGGGTCGCCTCGAGCACGATCGTGTACGGACCCGGGAACAGCCGCCGCATCAACCGGTAATGCTCGTTCGAGACAATCGCGTACTTCGCGACCTCCCCGAGATCCGCGCAGAGAAAGGCGAACGGCTTGCGATCGTCACGCCGCTTCAACGACGCAAGCCTCTCCATCGCCTTCTTCTGGAAAACGTCGCACCCGATCGCGTAGTACGTGTCGGTCGGGTACGCGACGAGGCCACCACCCTCGAGCAGCGCCGCCGCCCGCTGCACGTGCCGCGGCTGCGGATGCACCGGATCGATCGGCTGGATGGGCGCACCCTTCCTCACCCGGCCATGTTGAGGCAGCGCGCAGGGAAGGGCAAAAAAAGGGACTGGGGACACCCGATTGGGACACCCGTCATCGAGTGTCCCAATTGAGTGTCCCCAATGGGTGTCCCCGAAAGACGAAAGACCTACTCGCCCTTGCCCTTCAAGTTCCCCATCTCGTCCAGCCCGCCTTGCTCACGCTTCGCTGCCGTCTCGCGGGCCAGCCGCTTTCCCTGCTCGATCAACTCGCGGACCTTCTGGCCACCCTTGTGGCCGATCTGCGAGTAGAACTCGGGACCTCTCGACGCGCGCACGCTCTCTCCGCCCTTCTTGCCGATCTGCTCGTAGAACTCGTGCCCGCGCTCCGCCTTGACGGTCTCGCCGCCCTTGCGGCCGATCTGCTCGTAGAAGGCCCGGCCGCGTTCCTGGGCAACCTTCACGCCGCCCTTGCGTCCGGCTTCCGCGACCGTCATCCCGCCCTTCTTCTCGTCTGCCATCCTTGCCTCCGGTAGATGGAAGGTACCCCCCCTCCGCTCCGCCTTCGGCCCTTCATGTTTTCAAGGAGCGCATCCCCTTACAGGATGCGCTTCTTGCCTTGCTCGATGAGCTCGCGGACTTTCTGTCCGCCCTTGCGTCCAATCTCCTCGTAGAACGAGGGGCCGTATTTGTCCCGGACCGCCTCGCCGCCCTTTCTCCCCCCGAGCTCGCCGCCCTTGCGGCCGATCTCCTGGTAGAACTCGACGCCGCGCTCGTCGCGGACGCGCTCGCCGCCCTTGCGGCCGGCTTCGGAGACCGTCATTCCGCCCTTTCCGTTCCCGCGAGTCTTGATCATTCAGGTGCCCCTTTCAGACCCGCGCTACTCCTGCGCCGGCTCGTTCGCGATCACTTCGCCACCGGGCGCCGGCGTCTCGTCCTCTTCCTCTTCGGCAGCTTCAGCCTTCGGCATCGCCGCCGCGGCAGCAGCCTCGGTCGCCGCCTTCTTGCCTTCCTCGATCAAGGTGCGGACCCGGTGCCCGCCCTTCTTGCCGATCTCCTCGTAGAACGGCGTCCCGCGCTCCGCCTTGACGGCCTCGCCGCCCTTCTTGCCGATCGCCTCGTAGAAGCCGGCGCCGCGCTCCGCCTTGACCGTGTCGCCGCCCTTCTTGCCGATCTGCTCGTAGAACGCGCGGCCGCGCTCGGCCTTCACGGTCTCGCCGCCCTTGCGGCCGATCTCCTCGTAGAAGGAGTGCCCGTACTTGTCGCGAACGGTCTGACCGCCCTTGCGGCCTGCCTCGCTCACGCTCATCGAGCCCTTCTTCTTTCCAGTGTTCTCCTCCGCCATGCCGCCCCCCTCGTCAGTCCCTATCAAGGACCATCTTGTGTGACTTCCGCGACCGGTCAGTCGCCTTCAGCCCGGCCGCGATCAAGTCGCGGACGCGCTTGCCGCCGATCCGTCCGATTTCCTGAAAAAACTCGATCCCCCGCTCTGCCTTCACCGCCAGGCCGCCCTTCCGCCCACCCTTGAGTCCCCCGAGCCGCCCCGCCTCGCGGACGCTCATCCCCCCGGCCGACCTTTTCAATTTGGGTGCCGGCCGCTTGCTGCTCTTCTTTCGGTGCAATCGGACTGCCACGTACACCTACCTTTGACTCCATGCGGTGTCGTCCACCGCACATGGACAACCGTAAGCTAGGTTGGCGGGCCGTGACCTGCAAGCTGGCAACCGTCCGGGACTGCTGGGGAAATGGGTCAGCCCCGGCCCGCGAGTGAGGCGATCGCACTCTGCACGGCCTGGACGACTTCCGTGCGCCTTTTTGCCTCGCCGATCTTCCCCGAGCTGCCGGGCAGGCGAGCGCTCGATACGTCCCTCAGGTAGAAGGCGTCGGTAGCGCGGTTCCCTTCCGTGGCGATTCGAGCGACTTCGATGCTCACGCCTGCCCTGTGCAAAGCGTCGGCGATAGTGTGCAAAAGCCCAGGCCGGTCCTGGGTGATGACGTCGAGGATGGTCATCTCGGCCGAGGAAACGTCGTCTACTCGAACTTTCGTCTCGACGGCCGGGGCGGCCGAGCTCGCCCAGCTGGCACGGCGCAGCCGCTTCTGGACGAGGCGGTGCGGGTCTTCCTGGCCGGACAGCAGTCGAAGGAGGTCGGTGCGCGCCGCTTCCCACCGCGCCTGTGATGGAGCGGCGCCGCCGGTCTCGCGGACGACGAAGGTGTCGAGCGCGATGCCCTGGTCGAGCGAGCTCACGTCCGCGCCGAGGATGTCGATGCCGTTGGCGGCGAGCGCGGCGGTGAAGAGCGCGAGGAGGCCCGGGCGGTCGTCGGCGACGAGGGTGAGATCGGCCTGGCCCGACGCCGAGCGGTGCAGCTCGCTGGCGAAGCCGCTCTTCCTGGCCTGGAGCCAGAGCTTGAGATGCCGCGCTGCGACATCCGGCCGGACCGTCTCCAGATAGCGCTCGGGGAGGCCGTTGACGAATTCGCTCGCCTGCTCGCTCGCCAGCTCGCGGGCGAGACGCGCGCGGCGCTCCTCGAGCGAATGCTCGTGGACGGGCGCGCCCAGGCCTTCGGCGAGCATCGTGGCGTGGGTCTTTTCGTAGAGCGACTGGAGCAAGTGCGCCTTCCAGGTGGTCCAGTTTTCGGCGCTGACCGAGGCCATGTCGACGTAGGTGAGCAGGTAGAGCATCTCGAGACGGTCGACGGTCTCGACCTCGCGGGCGAAGCTCTCGATCAGCGCCTGGTCCTCGAGATCGCGCCGCTGAGAAATATGGCTCATGCGCAAATGGGCGGCGACGAGCCACTCGACGTCGCGGGCGTCGGACGGATCGAGGGCGATCCGTTGCGCGTACGCTTTGACGAGCTCGGCGCCGCGCGCGGAATGATCGGGGCCGAGGCCCTTGCCGAGATCGTGGAAGAGCAGGCCCAGCATCAGGACCAGCGGCCGCTGCTGCGCGCGGGCGATCCGGGTCAGCTCGGGCTCCTGTTCGTCCAGGGCGCCCGAACGCAGCCGCATCATCCGCATCAGCGCGAAGACGGTGTGCGTGTCGACCGTATATACGTGGTATAAAGAGTGCTGCGCGCGGGCCCGCAGCCGTGCGACCTCCGGAAAGAGCGCCCCGACGACGCCCAGCTCGTGCAGCGGCTGCAGCGCGCTGCCGTCGCTGCCTTCGCGCACCAGCAGCTGCCAGAACTCGAAGTGCGCTTCCCTGTCGGTCGCGAGCTGCGGTCCGAGCCGTTGCAGCTCCTGCACCAGCAGGTCCCGGGCGTAGCTGTAGACCGGCAGGCCGTAGGTCTCGGCGATCGCGTAGAGGCGGATCATGTCCGCCGGCCTCTTCGCGAAGACGTCCTTCTCGTTCACGGTGACGCGGCCGTTCCAGATCTTGAAGGCCGCATCGATCGGCTGCGGCTTCGGCGCCCGCCGGCCGATGAGCGGCTTGGGCGCGTCCTCCACCGCGCAGCGGTCGATCAGCGCGTCGGACGCGCGGGCGATCTCGAGCATCGCGATGTAGGCCGCGCGCATGAGCTTTTCGACGCCCAGCTCGCCGCTCGGATCGTCAGTGAATCCAAGGGCTTGTGCGAGGCGTCGCTGGTTGTCGAAGGTCAGCCGGTCGTCGCGCCTCTGGGTCGCGTAGTGCAGCTCGTTGCGAAAGCGCCACAAGAGGTCGCGCGCGCTGCGAGCAGCGGTGACTTCGCGGGCCGGGAGCAGGCCGCGCTCGCCGGCCTCACCGAGTCCGGCCACCTTGTGCCGGACGCGCGCGATCCAGAGCGCGGCCTGGAGGTCGCGCAGGCCGCCCTTGCCCTGCTTGATGTGCGGCTCGAGCAGCCAGACCGAGCCCCCGTACCGCTTGCGGCGCTCGTTGTACTCCTCGAGCTTGTCGGCGATGAACTCCTCGACGCGTCTTTGCTCCAGCTCGGTGACGATGGCTCTTTCCAGCCCTTTGAAGAGCTGCGCGTCGCCGGCGACGAGGCGGCCGTCGAGGAGCGCGGTGCGGATGGTGTGGTCCTCGCGCGCGAGCTCGACGCACTGCTCGAGCGTGCGCGCGGCGTACCCCGCTTCGAGGCCGGCGTCCCAGAGGGCGCGGTGGAGTTTTTCCGCGATCGCGTTGGCGTCGTCGTTCTTCTTTTCCGGCAGCAGCGCCAGCAGATCCACGTCCGACCGCGGCGCCAGCTCGCGCCGCCCGTACCCGCCGGTCGCGACCACCGCGAGCGGCGGATCCTGCCCTTCGCAGAGCGCGCGAAACAACTCGGAGATGACCTTGTCGGTGAGATCGGAGATGGCCCGGACGACTTCCTGCCCACCCGCGCCAACCCGATGCCGCGCGAGGATCTCGGCGCGTCCCTGTTCGAGTCGCGCCTTCGCGTTCGGAACGGCAGACGGTCCGGCGGTCACGGCGCCAGCTTAGTCGCAAATCCTGTCCGTCGGTACGACCGGAGTCACGGCGCGAGAGCGAGGCGGCGGCGGCCGTCGACGAAATCTTTCACGCCCCGGGCGATGGCTTCGGCGGTGCCTTCCTGGAAGCGCGTGCTCTTCAGACGCGATTCCTCGGCCGGGTTGGAGATGAAGCCGGTCTCGACCAGGATGGAAGGCATGTGGGTGCCGAGGAGCACGTAGAAAAGCGCCTGTTTGACGCCGTGGTCGCGGACTTTCCCGACCCGGCTGCGCAGCGTGCGCACCAGTGACGACTGGACCGACTGGGCGAGGTCGCGAGCGTCGGTCGCGTTGGCCTTGGTGGCGAGGTCGGCGAGGATCAGACGGAGATCGCTGACGGTGCGGTCGGCCTCCGCGTTTTCGAACGCCGCGAGGCGCGCCGCGTAGCGGTCGCTCGCGACGTTGAGCGTCCAGGTCTCGACGCCCTCGAGCTTTCGGCGCTTCGCGGCGTTGCAGTGGATCGAGATGAAGAGGTCGGCCCTGGCGTCATTGGCGATCCGCGTCCGTTCGTCGAGCGAGACGAACCGGTCCTCGTTGCGCGTCATGATCACGTTGAACCCGAGCGAGCGGAGGCGCGACGCGACCTTGCGCGCGATCGAGAGCGCCATGTCCTTCTCGCGCACCTTGTGCGGTCCGATCGCGCCCGTGTCTTTTCCTCCGTGGCCGGCGTCGACCACCACACGCCGCACCTTCAGCCCGAGCTGGGTCGCGAGCGAGCTGCCCGACGCGAGCGCAGCCGACCGCATCTCCCGCGCCTTGGCCGCGGTCGCGGGCTCCTCTTCGGGCTCGGTGATCGCGGCGACGGCATCTTTCACCGCCCGCACGATCGGCGTGCTCTTCGACGGCGGATTCGCGGGCGCCTCCGGCTCCGGCGCCGTCTCCTCCGCGTCATCCCCATCGTCGTCGTTTTCCTTCTCGTCCTCCTTTTCCTTCTCCGCGATCGGCCCGACGAACGCCTTCGCATCCGCCGGATAGTGGTCCGCCAACCTCCGCGCGATGGACGCGCCTTCGCTCGTATCTCCGGCCCTCGTCGCGAGTCCGAGCGCCGCCGCCAGCGCCTGCGCGCCGGCCGGCCCCCGATGCTCGTCATCCACCTTCACGAACGCCGCGATCGCCGCCTTCTCGTCGACCGGCGATCGCGTGACGTCCCAAAGGTCGGCCCGTGCCCGCGCCGCCGCCAGCGCCGCCTCCGCCGCGCGCGGCCCGTTCGGGGCCGCTTTCACCGCCCCGTCGAGCTCGCGCAGCACCGCCTCCCACGCGTCGCGATACTTCCGGCGTCGCGAGTCGCTGCGCAGCTTCTCGAGATCGGCCTGGGCCCTCTCGAGCTTGCGCGCCTGCACGGCCGCGGCCGGCGCACGAGCATGGACGGCACCAGGGATCAGCGCGACGGCAACGGCGATGACGAGCGCACGCACGTCGCAACCGTCGCATGGCGACAGGTTCCGTCAACTTTTTGTGCTCGTTCCACCCACCTCCCACTGCAAAAGCGCACCGCGAAGGAGCGAAGACGCGAAGTTTTCAGCGATACCTGCGCATCCCCGCCGCCGCGAACAGCGCGCGCGACAACCGTTCGGCCTCGCGCCATCGCCGCCGGCGCGCATGCTCCCGCGCGACCGACCAGGCCATCACCGCCGTCACGCCGATCAGGACGAGCGCGCTCACTGCAGCACCACCGGGTCGATCTGCAGATCGAGCTGCTTTCCGCGCACGGCCCCTGGCGGCACCGGCTTGAGCTTCTTCTTGCTCCCGCATCGGCAGCGTTTCAACGACGCCAGGTACGCGGGCCACGTCGCCTCGCGCACGAAGTCCGCCGATCCGCAACGCGCGGTCAGCGCCTCGTGGCGCGAGCGCGCATAGTCGACGCTCTTCTCCACCAACAGGCGGTTGCACGATGGGCACCGCCAGATCTTCGCCGATTCGGCCGTCATCGCTTCCTCCGTTCGAGGCCTTCAAAGCCTCACGGATGAAGCATAACGAGGGGGCCTGACATTCCGTTCAGTGTCCGGAAGAAACCCTTGCGGAACGGGTACTTGGCGCGATCGACGACTTGATCTCGATCTGCGCGCGCTCCATCTCGACCAGCCGCTCCTCGAGGTCCTTCCGGAAGACCTGCAGCTCGCGCCCGAGGGTCTCGATCCCGACTTCATTCTTGAGATTGACGCGGAAATCGGTCGACGCCTGGGCTCGATCCTTCGCCGCCTGCCGGTTCTGGCTCATCATGATCAGCGGACCCTGCACGCCGACCAGGATCCCGAGGAACAGGTTGAAGAACTGGTACGGGTAGGCATCGAACGGCCGCGGCACGAACGCGTTGAGCGCCGCCCAGGCGAACGTCAGCGAGAGCAGCCCGAGGATGAACGCCCACGACCCGTTCAGCTCGGCGACCCGGTCGGCGAGCTTGTCGCGCCAGGAGAGGCTCTCCTCGAACTCCTTGACCACGTCGCGCGCCGCGCGCTGGCTGAGCAGCGCGTTGGTGTCGCGCAGCCGGACCGCCATCTCGGAGAGGATCGCCAGAACCGCCGACTCGGTCCGGACGATGTCGGTGATGAAGTGCTCTCTCGACAGCTCGAGCAGGATGCAGTCGGTCCGGGCCTCGACGCTCGCCGAGCGCGGCTTGTCGTCGAAGAGCGAGAGCTCGCCGAAGTGCTCGCCCTCGTTGACTTCCTTCAGATCGACCCGGTCCGCGCCGCCCGCCGGCGGGAGGAAGATTTCGACCCGCCCGGCGAGGACCAGGTACATCGTGCTGCCCGTGTCGCCCTTCTGGAAGACGAGCTCGCCGGCGAGAAAGCGCCGCTCGACCAGCCGCTGCGACAGCGAGATGCGCGCCGCCTCCGAGAGGCCGCGAAAGAGCGGCACGCGCTCGAGCAGCTCGTGGCGTTGCATGCGCCCATGATCCGCTTCGAAGGGGGATCAAAGCAAGAAAAGGCGGTGCTTCAGGCCGTTCGGCGGAACGCATCGACCCGGATCAATCACCGCTTCTGGAGGCCGGCCCTAAAGGGCGGCCTCCTGATCTGAGCGATCCTGCGAGCCCGCCAGCCATCCCCGGAAATCTTCCCGGCGGGCGAAGAACTTCAGCGGAGCTTTTTCTGCTGGTCGGCGAGCCAGTTGAGCGCCTCCAGCGGGGTCATGCGGGAGAGGTCGAGCTGCCCGAGCGCCTCTTCGACGGCGGATTTGTGGGCCTCGAACAGCGGCAGTTGCTTGTGGCGGTGGTCGGCCGGCTCCTGGGCTTCGAGGTTGGCGAGGATCTCTCGCGCGCGGCGCAACACCGCATCGGGCAAGCCAGCAAGCCGCGCAACCTGGATGCCGTAGCTGCGCGAGGCAGCGCCGGGGACGATCTTCCGCAGGAAGACCACGCGGCCGTCGACCTCGCTCACCGACATCGTGAGATTCAACGCGCGCGGCTTCTCGGCAGCGAGATCGCAGAGCTCGTGGTAGTGCGTCGCGAACAGCGTACGCGCCGTTACGACATCGTGAATTTGCTCGGCAATTGCCCAGGCCAAAGCGAGGCCGTCGAACGTCGATGTGCCCCGGCCGACTTCGTCCAGGACCAGGAGTGAGCGCGGCGTCGCCTGGTTCAGGATCCGCGCGCACTCGGCCATCTCGACCATGAACGTGCTCTGGCCGCGGGCGAGATCGTCGGCGGCGCCCACTCGTGTGAAGAGCCGATCGACGACGCCGATCCGCGCTCGGGCGGCGGGCACGAACGATCCCGCCTGCGCGAGGACGGTGATCAACGCGGCCTGCCGCATCGCCGTGCTCTTCCCCGCCATGTTCGGGCCGGTCAGGATCAAGAGCCGCCGCTGGCCGTCGAGCGAGAGATCGTTGGGCACGAACGGGCCCTCGCCGGAAGCGGCGAGCGCCTTTTCCACCACCGGATGGCGGCCACCGGCGATCTCGAGCACGTCCGAGCCGTCGACGATCGGCCGCACCCACCCCGACTCCGACGCGACCCGCGCCAGCGACACCAGCACGTCGGCCTGGGCGGCAGCCTCCGCGCAAGCCCGCAGATCGGCGCTGCGCGAGGCGCCGCTCCTCCGCGGAGAGCACCCGCGACTCGTGCTCGGCGAGCGCGGGCGTGACGAACCGTTCGGCGCCGACGGTCGACGACTTGCGCTGGTAGTCGGCCGGCACGAGGTGCAGGTTCGGCTTCGTCACCTCGATATAAAAACCGAAGATGCGGTTGTAGCGGACCTTGAGCGAGCCGATTCCGGTCCGCTTGCGCTCGGCCGCTTCCATCGCCGCGATCGCCGCGCGGCCGCCGTGCGCCAGCTCCGACAGCTCGTCGAGCTCGGGCCGGAAACCGCGCCGGACGAAGCCCGGCTCGAACCGACCCGGCGGCATCTCGTCCGCCAGCGCGCGCTCGAGAAGCTGGCGCAGATCTTCGCAAGCGCGCAGCGGCGGAGCGAGCGATCCGAGGAGCGCCGATCCGCAAGCCGCCAGTCGCAAGCCGCAAGCCGGCAATGCCCGCAGCGACGCCCTCAGTCCGGAGAGATCGCGCGGGATCCCCTGCCCCATCGCGAGCCGCCCTAACAGCCGTTCGACGTCGAGCACGCCGCGGAGCCGCTCCGAGAGCTCCTCGCGCAGGACCGCCCCTTGGGCG
>JAIVGS010000087.1 GCA_020201435.1 Myxococcales bacterium | reverse complement strand
CAGGAGGACCCGGTTTCAGCTGCCCTGCGCGAGCAGGTTCCGCGCGATCACCATCCGCTGGATCTGCGATGTCCCCTCGTAAATCTGCAGCAACTTCGCGTCGCGCATCAGCTTTTCGACCGGGTACTCCTTCGTATACCCGTAGCCCCCGAAGATCTGGACCGCGTCGGTCGCGACCTGCATCGCGGAGTCCGCGCCGAAGGCCTTCGCGTACGACGATTCGATCGCGTCGAGCTTGCCCTGGCCGATGTTCCACGAGGCCTTGAGCATGAGCAAGCGCGTCGCCTCGTACTTCATCGCCATCTCGGCGAGCATGAACTGGATCGCCTGGAACTGCGCGATCGGCTGTCCGAACGCCTTTCGCTCGAGGGCGTAGCGGCGGCACTCGTCGAGGGCGCGGCGCATGATTCCGGTCGCGCCGGCGGCGATCCACGGCCGTGATCGATCGAACGTCTTCATCGCGACCTTGAACCCGCCGCCCTCCTCGCCGACGAGGTTGGCTTTGGTCAACTTGACGTCCTCCAGGATCACGTCGGACGTGTCGGACGCGCGCTGGCCGAGCTTGTCTTCCTTCTTTCCGACGGAGACGCCGGGCGCGTCGCGCGGGACGACGAAACAGGTGATGCCCTTGTGCCGGTCTTTCACGTCGCCGATGCGCGCGAACACCGTGTACCAGCTCGCGTAGCGCGCGTTGGTGATCCAGCGCTTCTGGCCGTTCATCACGTACTCGTCGCCGACTTTGCGGACCGTCGTCCGCATTCCGGCGACGTCGCTGCCCGCGTCCGGCTCGCTGCACGCGTACGCCGCGAAGATCGGCGCCTCGGTCAGCATGGTGAGCCACTTCTTCTTCTGCTCCTCGGTGCCGGCGAGCATCAGCGGCATTGCGGCGAGGTTGTTACCGAAGAGCGTCGTGCCGATACCGGCGCAGCCGTAGTTGACCTCTTCCGCCATCAGCACGTGGTCGACGGTCGACGCGCCAAGTCCGCCATATTCCTGAGGAACCTCGGCGTTCATCAGGCCGACTTCCCAGGCCTGCTCGCAGATCTCCTTGGGGAACGTGCCGTGCTCGTCGAGCTTCTGCGCGACGGGGATGATCTTCTCGCGCGTGAACTTGCGGGCGGTCTCGACCAGTCGCTGCTGCTCTTCGGTGAGGCTGAAGTCCATGTCGGCTACTTTCCTGTGAATTTGGGAGGGCGCTTTTCGACGAAGGCGCGCATGCCTTCGCGGCGATCTTCGGTGTCGAACAGGAGCGCGAACGATTCCGCTTCCTGCCGGTTCGCGGCCCGCAGCGGCATGTCGTAGCCGCGTTCGACAAGCCGCTTGGCGCGCGCCACCGCGAGCGGTCCGCGGGTCGCGATCTTGGCCGCGATCTCCTTGCACTTCGGGAGCAGCTGCTCGCGCGGCAGCACGGCGTTGACGAGGCCGATGTCGTACGCCGTCTTCGCGTCGACCATGTCGCCGGTGAAGATCATCTCCTTCGCCTTCAGCTTGCCGACGAGGCGCACCAGGCGCTGCGTGCCGCCGAAGCCCGGCGTCACTCCCAGTGAAACCTCCGGCAGGCCCAACTTAGCGTTTTCACTCGCGAAAATCATGTCGCACGCGACCGCGAGCTCGAGGCCGCCGCCGAGCGCGTAGCCGTTGACGGCGGCGATCGCCGCGCAGGGCAGGTCCTCGATCAACGCCGTCAGCACGTGGCCGAGCTCGGAGAATTCGCGCGCCGCCCACGGCGACATCGGGGCCATCTCGGAGATGTCGGCGCCGGCCACGAACGCCCGGTCGCCCGCGCCGGTGAGGATGATCGCGCGCTGGTCGGCAGACTCGCGAACGGCCTGCGTCAGCTCGCGCAGCGTCTGGCTGTTGAGCGCGTTCAGCGACTTCGGGCGGTTCACCGTGATGGTGGCGATCGACCCTTCGCGCTCGACGGTGATGTTCTCGAAATTGGCCATGGCTAATACCTGTAGAAACCGCGCTTCGACTTGCGCCCGAGCCACCCGGCGTCGACGTACTGGCGCAACAGCGGCGCCGGGCGGTACTTGTCCTCGCCCAGCCCCTTGTGCAGGACGTCGGCGATGTAGAGGCAGGTGTCGAGGCCGATGAAGTCGGCGAGCGTCAGCGGCCCCATCGGAACGTTGGTGCCGAGCTTCATCGCGGTGTCGATGTCTTCGGCGGTGGCGAGGCCCTCCTGCAGCGCGAAACAGGCCTCGTTGAGCATCGGAATCAGGATCCGATTGACGATGAACCCCGGCATGTCCTTCGACAATACCGTGGTTTTACCGAGCTTTTCGGCCAGCCCCCGGGTCGTCGCGTACGTCTCGTCGCTGGTCTGCGCGCCGCGGATGATCTCGATTAGCTGCATCACCGGGACCGGATTCATGAAGTGCATCCCGATCACCCGCTCGGGCCGCTCGACGCTGGCAGCGATCCGGGTGATCGGAATCGATGAAGTGTTGGTAGCGAGGATCGCGCCGGGCGGCATCGCTTTGGCTAAATCCGCGAAGACCTTCTTCTTGACCGTCTCGTTCTCGGTCACCGCTTCGACGGCGAACTGCGCGTCGCGCGCGTCGTCGTACGCGCCGCCGCGGAGCCTCTTGACCGTGCCCTCGGCGTCTTGCGCCTTGAGCTTGCCCTTTGCGACTGCCTTGTCGAGCTGCGCGCGGATGCCGGCGAGGCCCTTGTCGACGAAGTCGCGCGAGACGTCGATGAGCACCACCTCGAGGCCGCTCTGGGCGGCGACCTGCGCGATGCCCGCGCCCATCTGCCCCGCGCCGACCACCGCCAGCTTTTTCACGTCTTGCGTCGTATCCGCCATGAGGGCGCGGAGATAAGCCAGTGAGAACCGGGAGTCAAATGGGGTAACTTCGGACTGTGGAGGACAGGGTCTGCCAGGGGATCGTCGACGACGCGGCGGCGATCTGCGGGGCGCTCGTCGCCGAGCTGCGGCTGCGCAAGGACCTGGTCGAGCCGAAGAACGGCTCGCGCGAGCTGGTGCAGGCTGCCGTCGGCGGGTCGATGGCGGCCCGAAAGGTTCGCGAGGAGACGAAAAAGCGCCTTCAGGATCTCGTCGGTCGCGGCGTTCTGCCCGAGGGGCCGGGCATCGAGCGCAGCGTGCACCTGGCGCGCTGCGGCAGCGAGGTCGGCGACGTCCTGCAGCTTGGACGGCTCCCGCCGCCGGAACTGTGGTGCGCGGACGTCCCGTTGACGGTCGAGAACGAATCGGCCGGAATCCTGCGCCTGCTGCTCGACCACGAGCCGCGCCGATCGCTGCTGCGCGCGCTGCGCGGCGTCGGCCACGAGGCCTCGCTGCAGCTTTCGCAGGAACGCGGCCGGCTTCGCGCGCTCTCCGACCTGGCGCGGGCCCGGCAGAACCTGGCCACTCTCGCCTCGGCAGCGGCGCGGCTGCGGCGCGAATCCGAGCGCGGCGACGTGCTCCGGGCGATCGCCGAAGAGCTGCGCAAGCTCGGGTTCGAGAGCGCGCTGCTCCTCAGCGAGCCCGAAGGGCTGGTCCTGGCGCACATGTCGCACAAGCGCGCCGTCATCGACGAAGCGATGAAGCTCGTCGGCGTCAAGCGGATCTCCGAGCTGAGGACGCTCGCGATCGAGCCCGCGCGGCAGCCGCTGCTCGGCAACGTGCTGGCGTCGCCGGAGCCGGTGATCGAGGTGCGGGCCCACTCGCTTTTGCGCGCGATCTGGGGCCGGCGCGCGCCGCACGCGGTTCGCGAGAAGCTGATCGAGCTGCTCGGGATGACGCCCTCGCTCCTCGCGACCCCGCTGCGCGGAGCGGCGGACGCGGCGTTGGGGATCCTGGTCGCGTCGCCGCAGCGCGCCGAAGAACCGGACCTCGGCCTGTTGACCTCGTTCGCGCTGCAGGCCTCGCTCGCGCTCGAGCGCTCGGCGATGCGCCAGCACATGCGCGAGCAGGCGGCGCTGATCGAGGGCGCGGTCGAGGAGCGGACGCGGGTGCTGCGCGAGTCGAACGGGCAGCGGCAGTGCCTGCAGGTCGCGCGCAGCTCCGGGAAACGGTTGCGCGCGTTCATCGAGGAGCTGCTCGACTTCTCGCGGTTCGAGCTGACCCGCGAGTCGATGACGTTCCAGCCGTTCGACCTCGGTGACGCGGTCGAGCAGGCGCTGGCCGATCTGCAGCCCAAGTTCCTCGAGCGGCGGCTCAACGTGCGGCAGCGGGTGGCGCGCGGCACGCCGCCGGTGCTGGGCGATCGCGAGCGGATCCTGCAGGTCCTGACGAATCTGTTGACCAACGCGGAACGGCACTGCCGGGACGGCGGGAAGATCGTCATCTCCGCGCAGCCGAAGCCGGGCTTCGTCCTGGTTTCCGTCAGCGACAACGGGACCGGCATTCCCGCGGCGCACATGGCGAAGATCTTCGACCGCCTGTACCAGGTCGGCGACGTCCGAGACGCGCGCTCTCGCGAGCAGGGCCTGGGGCTCGGCCTCAACATCGTCAAGAGCATCGTCGAGGCCCACGGCGGCGAGATCTCGGTCGAGAGCGAGGTCGGGAAAGGTGCGACGTTCTCCTTCACGCTGCCGCTGGCGGACCGGACGCCGCCGCCGATCGATCAGCGGCCGGCCTGAGGCGTGATTCGAGAGGGCCGGTCTTCCGCAAGCTCGGTCTGCGAGATCACGCGGCGGGCCGGCTTGCCGGAGTACACCAGCGTCGTCTCGACCTCGACCGGACCGGGCGCGGCCTTGACGTTGAGCTCGAGCAGGCCCGGAGCGCCGGAGGCCCCGTAACGCACGTCGTGGCGCGCGAGGGCGTGGCCGTCGCGGCGGACGACGACGTCGATTTCGGCGATCTCGCCCGGGAGGACGGAGGTGAGATCGATCTCCAGCGCGAGATCGCGCGGTTGCCGCCGCTGGACCCAGAAGATCAACGCTCCGGCGAGCAGCGCGAGAAAGACGGCCCGCTTAATCATTCTCCTCGTCTTCGGCCTTCTTCTTCGTGCGCACCCTGGTCTTGATGCCCGGCTCGCCGGACGGCTTGAGCTGGATGGTCGCGTTCACTTCCAGCGTGACGCCGGTCAAGAGCTTCCAGATCTCGCGCCGCAGCGTCTCGCTCTCGAGGAACCGGCGCATCTCCTGGGTGACGACCCGCGCCACCTCGGTCCGCGTCTTGTCGGCCTGCGAGAGCAGGAACGCGAGCGCGTCCTTGGGCAGCTTCATCTCGGTGACCATGTTGCGCAGGCCCTCTTCGGTCATGAAGAGCGCGCCCACGCCGGTCAGGACCGCGCGCCGCACGATGTCGGGGACGAGCCCGGAGAGCTTTTTCGCCTCGTCCTCGGGAAGCTCTTTCTCCGGCTCGTCCATCAAGGCCCTCCCAGGTGCAGCGTGAAGGTGATGTTCGGCTCGTTCGAGCCGTCGCCCTGCCCGTTCACCGCGACCAGGCTGACCGAGACCTGCTGGCCTTGCGACATCTTGTCGAGCGTCATGTCGTCGTCGACCTGCAGCGTGCCCTTCTTCGTCCCGGCGGCGATGCCTTGAGCGGCGAACATGTCCGAAAGCGACACGGTCTGCTGCGTGTTGCCGTCGACCCGCAGGTTGAGGACTCCTTGCCCGAGCGTGCCGGTGTCGTCGAGGAAATCGACCGCGAGCAGGACTTTCAACGGGTCCTCGACGTCCTGGCAGGCCTTCGGGTCGCGGCAGCGCAGATTCGAAAGCTGCGGCCCGCCTCCACACGCAAGCAGAAACGCGAGCGGCAGAAACCTCACTCCTCTCCCTCGTAATAGTCGACCGCGTCGTCCTGCTTGTGGACGCTGGCCAGGTTCTGGGAGCGCGCGAGGACGCCCACCTTCTTCGAGTCCGGGTATACGGCCACCTCCGGCTCGATCATCGTCGAGAGTGCGAGGTAGCGCAAAGGCGCCGTCCCGCGGTTGACGACCTGGCGGCCGGGCGGCCCGGGCGGAAACGCGACGTAATCGCCGGGGCGCAGCGGCATCTCTTCGTCGCCGTAGCGCAGCACTCCTTCGCCCTCGAGGACGAAGACCGCCTCCTCGTTGGCGAGGTGGTAGTGGGCGGGAAAGGCCTTCTTCCCCGGCTGCAGCTCGAACCAGCTCGCGCCGAGCTTCTGGCCGCCGGCGGCAGCGCCGAGGCGCTTGCGGACGAACGAAAACGCGCCGTGATCGACGCGGCTATCGTCGCAGAGGATGACCGAGGTTTTCTTCACGACTTCTTCCCCAGCTGGACGAGCCCGCGCCCCGCTCCGCGCGGGACGGCCGTCAGGTTGGCGAGCGCGACGCGATCGGCGATGTTCTGCGCGATCTTCGTCAGCGCCTGGGATTCCGGCAGCCCCGGATCGGCCGCCACCACCGGCCGGCCGTCGTCGCTGCCGACCCGGATCGCGGGGTTGATCGGCACGCGTCCGAGAAACGGGACGCTCAATTTCGACGCGGCCTGTTCGGCGCCGCCCTTGGAGAAGATGTCGGTCTCCTGGTGACAATGTGGGCAAATGAAGCCGCTCATGTTCTCGACGAAGCCGAGCACCGGGATGTTGACCTTGTCGAACATCGTCTTGGCCTTGATCGCGTCGGAGAGGGCCACGTCCTGCGGCGTGGTGACTACCACCGCGCCGCTGACGCTGATCTGCTGCGCGATCGTCAGCTGGATGTCGCCGGTGCCGGGCGGCAGGTCGAGCACCAGGTAGTCGAGATCGCCCCACTTCACGTCTCGCAGCAGCTGCACCAGGGCGCCGTGGAGCATCGGGCCGCGCCAGATCATGGCCTGATCGGGATCGACGAAGAAGCCGATCGAGATCACCTTCACGCCGAACGCGAGAAGCGGGTTGACGCTCTTGCCGTCCTCGCTGGTGGGCCGCGCGCCGAAGAGGCCCATCATCAACGGCAAGCTCGGCCCGTAGATGTCGGCGTCGAGCAGGCCGACCTTGGCCCCCATCTGCGCGAGCGCGACCGCGACGTTGGCCGAGATGGTGCTCTTGCCGACGCCGCCCTTGCCGCTGCCGATCAGGATCACGTTCTTGACCGACGGCACGAGGTCGTTGGCGTTCATCGCCTTCACCGGTGAGGCGCGCACCGACGAGCTGAAGGCGACTTCGACCCGGGCGAGCTCGAGGGGCGCGAGCGTCGATCGGATGGCCTCCTCCAGACGCGCCTTGTGCGGCGAGGCGGGCGTCGGCAGCTCGACGCGGACGCGGACGCCGCTGCCGTCGAGCATCTCCGCGCCCTTCAGCATGCCCAGGTCGCTGAGCGTGCGGCCGGACGAGGGGTCCTTCAAATCTTTTAAGGTTGCGAGAACCTGCTCGGAAGTCATGGGCCGGGGAAAATGCGTGTCCCGACGCGCCAAGTCAAGGCGAGTGGAGCAGCGGCCTGCCGGGGCGCTCACGAGTGCGCTTTCCGTTGTCGAGGACGAGCTTGCCGTTGATCACCACGTACGGAATTCCCTCGGGATATTGCTGCGGCTTCTCGAACGTCGCGGTATCGCGGAGGGTCGCGGGATCGAACACGACCAGATCGGCCTTGAACCCCCGGTGCACCTGTCCCCGGTCCTGCAGGCCGAGCCGTCGCGCGGGCAGCGAGGTCATCTTCCGCACCGCTTCCTCGACGGAAAAGAGCTTCCCGTCCCGCGCGTAATGGCCGAGGATCCTCGGCGCGCTGCCGAAGCAGCGCGGGTGGGCCGCGCCCTGCCCTGCGAACGGCCCGTCGATGGCGATGCCGCCGCAGTCGGTTCCCATCGCCACCCACGGCGTCGAGAGGCCGACCCGAACGTCGTCCTCGCTCATCCCGAAGCGGGCGACGCCGATGTTGCCGTGATCCATCGCCACCAGCTCGACGAGGGCCTCCGCGGGCGGCTTGCCGAGAATGCGCGCCGCCTCGTCGAGCCGTTTTCCCACGTACTTCTCACGCACCACGGGGTCGAGCGCCGAGAGCAGCAGGATGTCCTCGGGGTGCAGGTCCTCGGCGACCTCCTTGATGATCCGGTCGCGCTGTGCCTCGTCGCGGATGCGATCCATCGTCGCATCGATGCCGCCTTCGTTCGCCCAGTCCGGCAGGCTCGAGACCAGCTTGTTGGCGCTGGCGATGTACGGATACATGTTCGCGGTCACGTCGAGGCCGGCGGCTCGGGCGGCGTCGATGCGGCCGACCACTTCCGTCATCCGTCCCCAGTTCGCGCGGCCGCCGACCTTGAGGTGCCACACCTCGACCGGGATGCGCGCCTCGCGGGCGATGGTGAAGGCTTCGTCGAGCGCGTCGTCGATCTTCTTCCCTTCGCTGCGCAGGTGGGTCGCGTAGAAGCCGTGGTGCCTGGCGGCGGCTTTGGCGAGCGCGATCAGCTCCGGCGTTTTCGCGAAGCTCCCCGGCGTGTAGATCAGCCCGGTCGAGACGCCGAACGCACCCTCTTTCATCGCCGCTTCGACCAGCTTCTGCATCCGGACGAGCTGCTTCGCGGTCGGCTGCACGTCGCTCATCCCGAGCACGACGCCGCGCACCTGCCCGGCGCCGACCAGCACCGCTTCGTTGATCGACGGGCGCGCCTTCCGCAATCGCCGGAAGTAGCCGGAGAGCGAGGTCCAGTCGATCTTGAGCTTGTACCGGCGCACCCAGTCGCGCAGCTCGTGCTTCCAGGCGGCGTTCATCGGCGCGGGCGAGATCCCTTCGCCGGTCAGCTCGGTGGTGATGCCCTGGCGGACCTTGCTCTCCTCGCGCGGGTCGACCAGCGCGGTGCGCTCGCTCTGGCCGAGCAGGTCGATGAAGCCGGGTGAGACGGCGAGATCGTGCAGGTCGATGCGGCGGCGCGCCTTGGCCTTCGAGAGATCGCCGACGGCCGCGATGGTGTCGCCGCGGATGCCGACGTCGGCGCGAAACCAGGGCGCACCGGTCCCGTCGATGATCCGCCCCCCGGAGAGGATCAGATCGAAGATCGCCGCGCAGAACAGCGCGATCACGGGCCGTTCGGGGCGGCCACGATCACGCCTTCCTCGCCCTGGGCGCCGTCGACGACCGCGCGGACCGGCAGCGCCTGCCGCGCGATGGTCGCGAGCTCGAGCAGGCCGGGCGTCAGCTCGCTGACCGTGTAATGACAGCTCGGCGGCGTGCCGGCGCGCGCGCCGAGGCCGGCGGCGCAGAGCAGCGACGGCAGCAGCAGCCGTTCCGCGGTCGAAGCGTCGACCGCGCCGCGCCGCTCGAGAAATGCCGCCAATCGCCGCGCGACCCGCTGTCCGACGTCGCCCCCGCCGAGCGCATCGGCGGGTCCCAGCTCGGAAACCGAGACCACGCAATGTTCGAACTCGGCCAGCGCGGTGATCGCCCAGCGGCTGCGTCCGGGCGCGGGCAACGGGACGCGCTCGGCCTCGGCGAGAACGCCTTGCCGCCGCATCGCTTTCACCACCTGCTCGGCGGCCTCGAGCGCGGCATCGTGCCGTCCGCCGGCGACCGCCGCGACGACCGAGACCTGCTGGAGGATCCCGCGGTGGACGAGGTGCAGCGGCGTCAGCGCCGGCGCCGGATCGAGCGTCGCGACGATCTCACCGTCGTCACCGCCGAATCCCGCCTGCGCCAGCTCGAGCGACAGCTTGAGCCCGAACTGTCCCGCGAGCGGCGCCCAGCCGAGACGCAGGTCGTGAAATGTAGGCGAGCCCTCCGAGTAGTTCGGCCCGCGCAACCGCAGCTCGCTCGGCTTGCCGAGCAGCGCCAGCGGCCAGGAGAGCGTGCAGAGGGCGCGCGCGACCGCGCCCGGCGGGTGGAGATCGAGGACGTGCATTCCCGCGCGCGGGTGCGGCAGCGCCAGCTCGATCGGGCCGTTCCGCGTCAGCTGATTGGGGTCGATCTCCCCGCCAAGCTTTCCGGCCGCGAGGACGAGCGCGAGGTCGGCGCCCGCGAGCGGCCCCCGCAGGCGCAGCGGCACGCCGGTCGCGAGCGCGAGCCCGACCGCGCCATCGAGCACGGGCTGCGGCGGCGCCTCGCCCAACTCGATGGGAGCACGCATCGGGCGGAATCTACCCTAAATCCCGTCGACGAGAACGTTGCGCAGGCCGGCATCGTTCGCTGCCGCAACCGCGGCGTCGACCTCGTCGCGATCGACGCCGCGAGCGATCACCGGGAAGCGCGCGGCGCGGTAGACCGGCCGGTATTGCGACATCACGTTGACGACGACCTCGCGCGAGACTTCGGCGATCAGCCGCATCACTTTTTCGGGCGATGCGACGCCGCCGGGCAGCACGAGATGGCGGACGATCATGTTCTCCGCGCCGACCTGGCGGACCATCTCGGCGAGCGATTCGCGCAAAGCGGCGGTGTAGGACTTGCAGCCGGAGAGCTCGAACGCGGCGGCGTCGTCGCCGTACTTGGCGTCGGGCAGATATATACTTACTATACCTTCGAGCAACCTCAAGGCTTCGACGCTTTCGTACCCACCGCAGTTCCAGACGACGGGGAGCGAAAAGCCGTGATCGGCGGCGATCGCAAGTCCCTCGAGGATCGCGGGCAGGACGTGGGTCGGCGTGACGAAGTTCGCGTTCTTCGCGCCTTTCGCCGCGAGGTCGATCAGGAGGGAAGCGAGCTCCGCCGGGGATGTCTTCCGAAGTCCTCGCCGTTCCAGGGAAAATTCGTACGTCTCGCAACTCTCGCAAGCGAGGTTGCAGCCCCCGACGAGAATCAGCCCCGAGGGGACGAGCCGAGGCTCCTCGCCGAAATGAACGCCCGCGCCGGCGAGGAACAGGCCGTCGCCCTCCTGGCAAGCGCCGGCTGGCCCGTTCGTGCGATCGACCCGGCACAGGTGCGCGCAGAGGTCGCAGCGCGCGTAATGCGCGCGTGCTTCCGCGGCCCTCGCGTGAATCTCGCGTGGCGACAGCTTCACGTCGGCTTCACCTGCCCTCGCGGCACGACCAGAAGCGCGCCACCCGAGACGCCGATGTCCTCCCCGATCAAGTGCGACGACGCGCTGCTCGCGAGATAGAGGACCGCGTTGACGACGTCCTCGACCTCGCCCACGCGGCGGTTCGGGATCGTGCTCTCCAGCGCCGGGCCGATCTTCTCGAGCGCCGCCTCGGCCATCGGCGTCCGGATCCACCCGGGCGAGACGAGATTGACGCGCACCCGCGGCGCGAGCTCGACCGCGAGCGACATCGTCAGCGACTGGAGCGCGCCCTTCGATGCCGCGTAGTGCGAATGGCGCGCTTCGCCGCGCTGTCCCGCGGTGCTCCCGATGAAAACGACGGTCCGGAGGCCGACCTTCAGCAGCTCGCGCACCAGGTAGAAGGCGCTGAACGTGTTCACCCGGAACATCTCTTCGAGCGCCGCGGAAGAGATGCTCTCGATCGGGCCGTCGTTGAAGATGCCCGCCGAGTGCACCAGGAGCTCGACCGACCCGAGCGCCTCGCCAGCGGCGCGCACCAGCTCGACGCAGCCTTCTTCGGTGCCGAGTTCGCCCTGCAGCGGCACCAGCCCGTCCGGCGGCCGCTGCGTCCTGTACTGCGCCGCGACCCGCATCCCCTGCGTCTCGAGCGCGAGCGCGATGCCGCGGCCGATGCCGCTCGAGGCGCCGGTCACCAGCGCGGTGTGGCCGTTCAGGTCCGGGTAGGTCGGAAACATTGCCCAAATGTCGCATACATGCTTGACCATCCAGAAGTGCTGACGGCGCTCGTCATCTTCATCGCGACGTATCTGTTCCTGATCGGCGCCGAGCTCCCGTTCCTCAAGCTCGACCGTCCGGGCGGCGCGGTCGCCGGCGCGGTGGCGATGGTCGCTTTCGGCGTCGTCACGCCCACCGAGGTCTACCGCGACGCGATCAACTGGGACACGCTCGTCCTGCTCCTCGGGATGATGGTGATCACCAGCGTGATGGCGCGCGCCGCCATCTTCCGCTGGGTGAGCTGGGCCGCGCTGCGCAAGGCGCATAGCCCCCGGATGCTCCTCGCGGTCCTGGTGCTGGTGGCGGGCTCGATGTCGGCGCTGCTGGTCAACGACACGATCTGCGTGATGTGCACGCCGCTCGTCCTGGCGCTGGTCGAGGCCGCCGGGCTTCCACCGCTGCCGTACCTTCTCGCCCTCGCGTTCGCCTCGAACGCCGGCAGCGTCGCGACCGAGACCGGCAATCCGCAGAACATGCTGATCGGGACGCTCTCCGGCATTCCGTACGCGCAGTTCGCGAAGGCCCTCCTACTGCCGGCGATCCTGTCGCTCGCCTGCGTCCTTGTCGTTCTCCTTCTCGTCTTCCGGCGGGACCTGGGCAAACAGCTCGTCGAGGCGGACGTTCGTCCGCCGCCGCTCGATCGAACGCTCGCGGTCCTCTGCGCCTTCGCGCTCGCGTTCGTGCTGACCGGATTTCTGCTCGGCTACAGCCTCGCCTGGACGGCGATGACCGGCGGCGCGCTCTTGCTCGCGGCGTCGCGCGTGTCCCCGAAAGAGATGTTCGCGCAGGTCGACGGCACGCTCCTGCTCTTCTTCGCCGGCCTGTTCGTCGTCACCCACGGGGTCGCCGAAGCGGGGATCACCGAGAAGATCCACGCCGCGCTCGCCCCGGCGTTCGGTGATGACGCAGTGCATCAGACGTACCGCTTCGGCGCGTTCACGGTGGTCGCCTGCCAGCTGGTCAGCAACGTGCCCTTCGTGCTCCTCGCCGCCCACTGGATCCCGAAACTGGCCGATCCACACCTCTCCTGGCTGAGTCTCGCCCTGGTGTCGACTTTGGCCGGAAACCTCACTCCGGTGGCCTCGGTGGCCAACCTGATCGTGCTGGAACTCGCCGGAGATAAAGGGAAAATTCCGTTCCTGCGGTTTCTCTGGCTGGGTGCCTTATGCACTATATTGCCGCTCGCCGTCGCCCTGGCGGCCCTCCTGATCGAGCGGCGGCTGCACTTCTTTTGAAATATCGTCGCCCTTGAACCCGTAGAACCCTCGTGGCCACGGCACTGTCGCTCCCCTTTCCCTTGGCGCCTTCCACCGACCTGGTCCGGCTCGCGTGCCCCGCCGACGAGGCGGAATGGGCGCGTTCGGCCGCGGGCGGCGACAAGGCCGCCTTCGCGCGGCTGGTCGAGAAGCACAAGCAGTCCGTGTTCGGCCTCTGCTGCCGACTTTTGGGGACCGGTGAAGAGTCGCGCGACGCCGCCCAGGAAGCGTTCGTCCGCGCCTACACCGGGATCCGTGATTTCGACGCGCGCCAGCCGTTCGCGGCGTGGGTGCTGCGGATCGCCCGCAATCACTGCATCGACCTGCTCCGCCGCCGCCGGCCCACCCTCGCGCTCGACGCGCGCAGCGACGAGCCCGAGCCGGGCATCGCGCCAGAGCTGCAGGACCATTTCGCCACCACGGGCGAGAGCGCCGTGCAGGAACAGGAAGCCCAGCGCGACCTCGACAAGGCCGTCGCCGCGTTGCCGCCGAGATATCGGGAAGTCATCGCATTGTTCCACGTGCAGCACCGGAGTTACGCTGAGATCGCCGAGACTCTGGGCGTGCCGATGGGGACCGTGATGACCTGGCTGCACCGTGCGCGCAAGGAGCTCAAGGCGCAGCTTTCGGAGCACTTCTCATGAGCCACCTCACCGACAGCCAGCTCCAGGGTCTCGCCGACGGCACGCTGCGCGGGCCGGAAGGACTGGCGGCGCGCGAGCACTGCGAGGGCTGCGCCGAGTGCGGCTCGGAGCTCGCGATCTATACCTCGCTCTCCACGCAGCTTTCGGGTCTTCGAGATGCGCAGCCGCCGCTCGACTTCACCGCCACCGTCCTCGCCGCGGTCGAAGTGCGCGAGGCGCACCTCGCGTCGCGCCGGCATACGGTTCTCGCCGCGCTGCCGGCCGCCGCGCTCGCCGTCTTCGCCGTGGTCGGCTGGGCGTTCTCGCTGCAGATCGGCAAGATCGTCGACGACTTCGCCACCGCCCGCACCGTCATCGGCGTCCTCGGGCCGGTCTTCACCGCGCTGCGGCTTCCGCTCGGCATCGGCGCGTTCGTGCTCTTCGCCATCGTCCTGACCGCGCTTTCGCGCACGCTGCGGCCCTCCTACGCGCGGGTCGACACGTGACCAGCCTTTTCCTCAGCCTCCTGCTCGGCAGCCACTTCACCGGCGCGAACGTCGTCCACAACGTGGTGCGGAACGTGGCCGGCAAGGTGATCACGCTGAGGGTCACCTCCGGGGA
>JAIVGS010000185.1 GCA_020201435.1 Myxococcales bacterium | reverse complement strand
GAACGGCGTGATGTCGAAGAAGGGATGGGGGCACTCGACGTACGAAGTCGGTGCGAAGATCGCGCAGCGGGCGCGCGTGAAAAAGCTCGCGCTGTATCACCACGCGCCGGAGCGGGATGATCGCGGCATCGAGAAGCTCGCGGCGCTCGCGAAGAAATTGCATCCCGGCGCGTTCGCGGCGCGGGAAGGGCTGGAAATCAAGCTGTAGTTCGTAGTTCGGTGTTGTCCGACACCCTCCGAATCAGTCCCATCATCAGGAGGCCGGGCCTGAAGGCCCGGCCTAGCGAAAAATAAGCCCCTTGCGGGGCTGAAAACGGTGCGCCCTGTTCAGCCCCGAAGGGGGCTTTTTCTTTTCTAGGCCGGCCCTTCAGGGCCGGCCTCCCAGAAAACGAGCGGCAAGACCTACGGCCTTTCGCAACCCCGCAAACGGCAAGAGTGATTCCGCCTCCTCCAGCGTGCACCACCGGTGGTCGTCGTGCTCGTCGCTCAAGGTCGGCTCGCCTTCCACGCGCACCGCGAACGCCGTCTCCAGCGCGAACTTCGAGCCGATCGCGAACGAATGGACGTAGTCCAGATCGCGAACCTCGTCGAGCCGCGGTGAAAAGGCCGTCTCTTCATGGATCTCCCGCGCCGCCGTCTGCAGCGGGCTCTCCCCCTGCTCCATGGTCCCGGTCAGGATCTGCCAGAACCCACCCTTGTCGGGCGTGCGCTTGAGCAAAAGGACGCGCCCGTCCTCGCGCAACATCGTCACGCTGACCGAACGGATCTCGTGCGGCACCTCGAATGCCTCGCTCTCCCAGACCGCGGCGGCGGCGGCGGCGAAACGCTGTTCCACTTCCGCCATCGGCGGGGCCGTCCCGCACAGCGACTCCAGCGAGGCCACGCTCGCGCCCGAGATCCCGCACGGCACGATCGCCGCGAAATCGGAAAGATCGGTCCGCACGTTGAAGGCGAACCCGTGCGACGTGATCCAGCGCGAGATGTGCACGCCGATCGCCCCGAGTTTACCCGCGGGCGTCCATACCCCGACTCGCCCCTGCACCCGCTCGCTGCGGATGCCATAGCTCGCGGCGACGCGGATCATCACCTCTTCCACCGAGGCGACGTACTTGCGCACGTCCTTGCGGTCCGGCTTCAGGTCGAGGATCGGATATCCGACGATCTGTCCCGGCCCGTGGTACGTCACGTCGCCGCCGCGGTCGGTCTCGTAGATCTCGAACCCTTGCGGCCGCAGGACGTGCTCCCGCCGCGCACCACGGCCGAGCGTGATCACCCGCGGATGCTCGAGCAGCAGGAGCGTGTCGGGCACTAGGCCGGCAGCGCGGGCCTCGACGAGCATCCTCTGCGCATCGAGCCCGTCCTGGTACTCGACCCGCCCGAGCCGGCGGATGTGCAGCGTCTTCGGCATACTCAAGAAGCGTAGCCCCTGAGCCGCCTGCGGCCGGGGCTAATGTGCGGCTCCGGCGCGCGGCGCAGCGGGCGTAGCGAGCAGCTCCTCGCGCTGCTCGCGCAGGCTCCACGGCATCGCCGCGTAGACGTCGTCGAACAGCGACTCGCGGGGCGGGTCCGGCTTCTTTTCGGCCTCGGCGATCGCCGCGTTCACTTCCTCGAGAGCTCTCGCTTTCAGCGAGTCCTCGTCGGTCGCCGACCACATGCCCCACGCCTGAAGCCGCCCGCGCAGGAGGTCGAGCGGGTCGCGCTTGCGCCACTGCTCGACTTCCTTCTCGTCCCGGTAGCGGGTGGGGTCGTCGGACGAGCTGTGCGCTCCGATGCGATAGGTCTCACACTCGACCAGCGACGGCCCGCCGCCGGTGCGCGCCTTGTCGACGGCCTCTTTCACGGCGACGTAGACGGCGATCGCGTCGTTGCCGTCGACCTTCACGCCGGAGAAGCCGTACGCCTGCGCCTTGATCGCGATCGACTCGCTCGCCGTCTGCTTCCCGGTCGGCACGCTGATCGCCCAGTGGTTGTTCTGGCAGAT
Organism: Myxococcales bacterium; assembly: GCA_020201435.1. Classification (GTDB taxonomy): domain Bacteria; phylum Myxococcota; class Myxococcia; order Myxococcales; family 40CM-4-68-19; genus 40CM-4-68-19. Next base: position 782 of record JAIVGS010000185.1, on the reverse strand, counting down.
GAAGACCACCGGGACCTTGAACACGCCGGCGAAGTTCATCGCCACGTGGAAGTCGCCCTCGCTGGTCGCGCCGTCGCCCATGTAGGCGGCGACGACCGTCCGATCGCCCTTGATCCGCGCCGCCATCGCCGCTCCCACCGCCTGCGGAAGCTGCGTGCCGATGCACGAGGACCAGGAAACCTGGTTGACGGACTTCGACGCCATGTGCGACGGCATCTGCCGGCCCTTCGTCTCGTCGCCGGAATTGCCAAAGATCTGGCATAGATACGGGACCAGCGGGAATCCGCGCAGCAGCATCGCGCCGCCCTCGCGCAGGGCGGGGAAGATCCAGTCCTTCGGGTCCAGCGCGATCGCCGACGCGAGCGTCGCCGCTTCCTGGCCCGTGCACGCGCCGTAGAACCCGACGCGCCCCTGCCGCTGCAGCGTCATCATCCGCTCGTCGAGCGTCCGCAGCCGCACCATCTCGCGATAGAGGCGCAAGAGCGTCTCGCGCGGCATGGGCAGGGCGTCGATTCGCTGGGCCGGCTGCATCCGCGCGGTTGTAGTGGAACCGGCCGGCCCAGGCAACTTGCACGCGACGGCGCAGTGCGCGATCTTCCACGCGGCTCGACGACCTGAACGGCGACGTGCACCTGTCCCTGATGGGCCCCGGGGCTGGAGCGGGCGATCGATGAACACCTTCGAGGAGCTTTCGCGCCGATTTCAGGATGTAGACGTGGGACCAGCGCGACCAGCCGATCAGGACGCGCGCTAGCAACAATCGACCAGGAGGAGCTCGGGGC
>JAIVGS010000266.1 GCA_020201435.1 Myxococcales bacterium | reverse complement strand
GACCAAGGCGCACCTCGCCCGGGCCGCGCTCGAAGGCGTCGCGTTCGAGATCTACGAACTGGCCCAGGCGATGGCGCAGGACATCGGCAAGCCGATGCCGATGTTCCGGGTCGACGGCGGCATGAGCGCGAACGACCTGTTGATGCAGTTCCAGGCCGATCTGCTGCAGACGCCGATCGAGCGGCCGAAGATGATCGAGACGACTGCGCTCGGGGCGGCGTTTCTGGCAGGGCTCGGGACCGGCTTCTGGGGCGGCCTGCCCGAGCTGAAGAGCGCCTGGCGAGCCGGCAAGCAGTTCCAGCCAAAGATGTCGGCCGACATCCGCGACGCGCACCTCGCCCGCTGGCGCGCCGCGGTTTCAAAAGCTTAGATACAAAAACGCAAAAGCGCACCGCGAAGGCGCGAAGACGCGAAAGAGGTGGGCTTGGCAACCGACGCCGCCGCGCAACCAACCCGAAACCCTTGCGCCTTCGCGTCTTCGCGGCGCGCGGTTGCCTTCAGCCGGCGGCGAGCTTGATGCGGACGATCATCTCCACCAGCTTGCGGCCGGGTCCGTCGAGGTCGATGAACTCGAGCCCGATGCCGGACTCGATGACGCGAGCGACGCGCGCGGTGCCCTGGACGATCCGCTCCTTGCCGGCATCGAAGCGAAGCGTGACGATCTCGCCGACCTCGTGCCGGGGGTTCGGGATGCGCACGAACATGCCGGTCTCGCTGATGTCGCCCGCGTAGGCGGAGAGGAACTGCTGCACGGAGTCGAAGCGAAGCCCGACTTGCAGATCGACCGATGCGCGCGGACTCCGCCGTCGCTCGTCGTGATTGTCGTCCTCGGCCACCGGGGCCGATTGTACTACGTGAATATCGCGTCCATCGCCTCCCCCAGGGTCGAAACGCCGCACAACGCGAGCGGCGGGCCGCGCACCCTTGCGCGATTTCCCTCCGGCAGGACACAGCTGGTGAAGCCGAGCTGCGCCGCTTCGGCGAGCCGCTGCTCGATCTGGCCGATCGCACGCACCTCTCCCGCCAGCCCGACCTCGCCGAGGACCAGCGTGGCCGGCGCGATCGGCTTGTCGCGCAACGACGACATCAGCGCCGCCGCGACGGCGAGATCGCCGGCCGGCTCCGGCAGCGTCGCCCCTCCCGCGACGCTGACGTAAATGTCCTTGTCGGCGAGAACGACCCCCTCTTTCCTCTCCAGCACCGCGGTGAGAAGCGCGACGCGGGCCGAGTCGACCCCGACCGCGGTTCGCCGCGCCGAGCCGCCGAACGACGAATCGGCGACGAGCGCCTGCACCTCGACCAGGAGCGGCCGCGACCCGTTCATCGTCGCCACCACCGCGCTTCCCGCGGCGTTGCGCGGCCGCTCGGCGAGAAAAAGCGCGGAAGGATTCGCGACCTCGACGAGGCCTTCCGATTTCATCTCGAAGACCCCGATTTCGTTGGTGCTCCCGAAGCGGTTCTTGTGGGCCCGCAACACCCGATACGCGTGGCTGCGGTCGCCCTCGAAGAAGAGCACGGTGTCGACGAGGTGCTCGAGCACGCGGGGACCGGCGATCGACCCCTCCTTGGTCACGTGGCCGACGATGATCACCGGCAGGTTGCTCTCCTTGGCGTACGTCGCCAGCCGATGGCCGACCTCGCGCACCTGGGTGACCGACCCGCAGGCGCTCTCCAGCCCGCGCAGCTGCATGGTCTGGATCGAATCGACCGCGAGCACCCGCGGCCGCAGCTTGCGGGCATGCTCGAGCGCGACTTCGGCGTCGGTCTCGGCCGCGAGGTGCAACCCGGCGCAGAGCGTCCCCAGCCGCTCGCCGCGCAGCCGGATCTGTTGCAGCGATTCTTCGCCGCTGACGTACAGCACCGGTCCCGCCCGCGCGAGCCTGTCGAGGGCCGCGAGCAAGAGAGTGCTCTTGCCGATGCCCGGATCGCCCGCGAGCAGGACGACCATGCCCGGCACGAGGCCGCCGCCGAGCGCCCGATCGAGCTCGCCGATGCCTGTCTTGTCCCTGCGCCCGGTCGTCAAGGGCACCTGGTCGATGGGCAACACCGCCGAGAGCACGGGCCGGACGGTCGAGACCTCCTCGACCGACCCGAAGGCCCCACACCCGCCGCACTTGCCGAACCACTTCGCCGTCTGGAATCCGCACTCGCGACAGACGTGCTGCACCGCCGGTTTCGCCATGGTCCTCACTCTGCCAGGGGGGTCTGACAAGCACGTTCCAGGCCGCTGTTCACCAGAGGGAACGGTCGCAAAATTGGCGTCTCGTTTTGGTACACTGTCGCGATGCGCGCAGCGGTGATCGGCGGCGGAAGCTGGGGCACGGCGCTCGCCTCGGTGCTCGGCCAGAACGGCCATGACGTGACGGTCTGGTGTCACGACGGCGACGTCGCCGCGGCGTTGACCGAGAAGCACCAGAACCCGCGATATCTCCCGGGATTGCCGTTGCCGGAGAAAGTCACCGGAACGCGCGACATGGCCCAGGCGTGCGGCGGCGCGGACCTGGTCGTGGCGGTGAATCCGTCCCACGTCACGCGCGAAGTGATGCAGCAGGCGCTGCCGTCCCTGCCGCGGGCGAAGCCGATCGTCTGCGCGACCAAGGGCATCGAGAACGAGTCGCTGCTCACGATGTACGAGGTCCTCGAGGACGTTCTGCCCGCCGAGCTGCATCCGTACGTCTGTTGCCTCTCGGGGCCGTCGTTCGCGAAGGAGACGGTGCAGCGGATGCCGACGGCGGTGGTGGTCGCCTCGCCGTGGGAGAAGCTGGCGCAGAAAGTGCAAAAAGTGTTCTCGAACGATTACTTCCGCGTCTACACCAGCATCGACGTCGCCGGCGTCGAGCTGGGCGGTTCGCTCAAGAACGTCTGCGCGATCGCGGCCGGGATCAGCGACGGGATGGGTTTCGGCTCGAACACACGCGCGGCGATCATGACCCGCGGGCTCGCCGAATTGGTCCGGCTGGCGGTCAGGAAGGGCGCGAATCCGATCACGCTCTCGGGCCTCGCGGGCATGGGCGATCTGGTCCTCACCTGCACCGGCGAGCTGTCGCGCAATCGCACGGTCGGGCTCGGCCTCGGTCGCGGCCAGAAGCTGCCGGAAGTGCTGGCCGGGATGACGCAGGTCGCGGAGGGCGTGCGGACCGCAAAGTCGGTGCACGATCTCGCCGCCAAGCTGCAGGTCGAGATGCCCCTGCACGAGGCGATCTACCGGATCCTCTACGAGGACCTGCCCCCGAAGGCCGCGCTGCAGTCGCTCACTTCACGAGAGCTGAAGTCGGAGTTTCAGCTTCACTGATCGCGGCCGCCGAAAAGGCGGCTTGGCGATCATGTTTTTGGCTTTTCCTCGAGCTGGCCAAGCAGGTGCGAGGAGCCGGCGAGAATGATCGGCCGGAAGAGCAGGTTCAGGACCGGAGTCGCGAGCAGGGCCGCGGTGCTCAAGGCAAAACCGAATGAAATCAAGCGGTTCTGCTCCATGGTATGGATCTCGCCGCGCGAATCGAGCGCGAGGTAGTCGCAGAACCGCGCGAACCACCGCAGCGGCCGGCCGAGGACCGGCACTTTCTCGGCCCCCTTCAGCATCCAGCGCACGAACCAGGGCGGCGGCGCGCTGCGGTCGTGGTTGATCGAATCGCGCAGCGTCTCCCCGGGCTTGAGCACCTGCGCGTCGTCGAACGCGTCGGCCACCACCCAGTGGATGCCCCACAACACGACCACGATGTTCGAGAGGATCGGGCCGATGCCGGGGAAGACGTTCCAGATCGCCGCGAAGGGGACCACGCCGATGGCGACGATCAGCGCCTGCCGGATCATCCGGCCGAAGAGCATCCCCACCGGCATCTCCCGCGGACCGCAGGCGCCGAGGCCGAGCCGCCAGCGGATCAGCGCGCCGAGCCGCGCGTAGTGGTTGGCGAAGATCAACGACGGCAGCGGCGCGAGGGTGGCGAAGGCCTTGTAGAAGTGGCCGAACCAGGTCCACCCGCCGCCGCCCTGGGTGCTCGCGTAGAGCGCGCAGGCGAGCCCGAGCACCGCCGCCGGATAGGAGGCCTCCCAGAGCAGCTGCAGGTCGGAGAGGAGGGCGCGGATGCCGAGGATCGGCTGCGAGAAGCCCCAGATCGCCTGCTCGGCCGGCGCGGTCGGCGGCGCCTGTACGCGCGAGTAGACGCCGATCCGCGAAAGCGCCCAGCGAAAGAACCCCTTCGCGCGGGGGACGAGGGACACCGTGCGGGCAGGCAAAAGGCTCATTTCCACGGGCAGTTTACGCGTTTCCGCGCCGCGTATTTCAGAGCTCCCGGTTGAGTACGCGGCGCAGCGTTTCGAGGTCGATGTTGGACCCGGAAATGACGATTCCGACCGATTTGCCGGCCAGCGACTCGCGCAGCGCCAGCAGGCCGGCGAAGCCTGCGGCCCCGGCGCCCTCGGCGACGTTGTGGGTCGTCTTGAGGAGCAGGCGAATCGCGTCGGCGATGGCGGCTTCGCCGACCTTGACGAATCCGGAGAGCCCTTCGCGGAGCGCCGGGAAGGTCAGGTCGTAGGTATTTCTCGTCGCGAGGCCGTCGGCGAACGTCGAAGCAGTCGAGCCCTGCAGCGGCTTTCCCGCGTGCCAGGAGTCGTGGATCGCCGATGCCTTCTCGGCCTGGACGCCGAAGATCTGCATCCCCGGCCGCACCGCGCGCGCGACGGTGAGCGCGCCCACTGCCTGCGAGCCGCCGCCGACGGCGATCACCAGCGCGTCGAGCGTCGGCTGCTGCTCGATCATCTCCAGCGTCATCGTCGCGGCGCCGGCGATGACGTGGCGATTGTTGGTCGAGTGGACCACCGTCATGCCGCGTTCCTTCACCAGCTTTTCGGCCACGAGGACCGCGGAGTCGTAATCGTCGCCCTCCTCGATCAGCTCGGCGCCGAAGCCGCGCATCGCTTCGTTCTTTTCCGGATTGTTGCCGCGCGGGACGCAGACCGCGACCGGGACCCGCAGGATCTGTCCCGCCCAGGCGAGCGCGGCGCCGTGGTTCCCGCGGGTGGCGGCGACGACGCCGCGCTTCTTCTCCTCGTCGGACAGCGCCGTGAGCGCCGACAGCGCGTTGCGCGCCTTGAACGCCTGGGTGGGCTGGTGGTTCTCGTGCTTCACGCTGACCTTGATGCCGTAACCGACCGCGTCCTCGAGCGGCGGATAGCGCCGCAGCGGCGTCACCGGCAGGCGATCGCGGATCCGCTTCCGCGCCTGGAGGACGTCGGCGATGGTGATCGGCCACATGGCGGCAGCTTACAGGTTCGCGAGCGCGAACGCGTACTGGTCGGCGATCTCGGCGATGTTCCGATCGGTCGGCCGATAGCCGTGGCTGCCCGCGACCTCGATCCGGATCAGCACCGGCTTGTCGCACTGCTGGGCGGCCTGCAGCGCGGCGGTGTACTTGAAGGAATGGCTCGGCTTGTTTTCGGCTTCGACCCACTGCTTGACCTGGGGCGAGTCGAGATCCTCCATCCAGCGGTAGGGGGTCCGGGCGTCGTCGCCGCGCGCGGCGGGCGGGTAGGCGAGGGCGAGGATGAGAAGCGCGAGCATGTCAGCCCCGGAGTTTTTTCAAGTAGTAGTAGGCGGCAACATATGCGATTCCGCCGGTGAACGTGGTGGCGGCGAAATCGCCGAAGATGCCGACGTGATCGCCGATCGCGGCGTGCGTGAGCCAGCCGACGAGCGCGCTCGCGATCAGGGCGAGAAAACCGGTCATCCACGGTGTTTTGCCACCAAAATGCGGAGCCGACGAGGGCGGCATGGAACGCTCGCCGCGCCGCGACCGATCAGCGCGCTGCGGTGGGACGCGGGTGAGTTCTGCTGCCAGGTTCAAAATGCTCCTCGGCTGCGCGGCGGGTCACCGCCTGACCGCGCTCGAGGAAAGTCGCGGCGGCCCCAAAGCAGTCCACACGCCATCGACGCGGAGGTCGAGGAACGCACCGTCGACCAGAGGTTGGCGCCGTGCCCGCGGTCGCCCGCAGAAACGCATACGTCATTCGCCGAGGTAAGCCTTGCGGACCTCGGGGCTGCGGAGGAGCTCGGCGCCCGTTCCGGTCTGGACGACGGTCCCGGTCTCGAGGACGTAGCCGTGGTTGGCGATGCCGAGGGCAAGGTGCGCGTTCTGCTCGACCAGCAGGATGGTCACGCCCTGCTTGTTGATCTCCTGGATGATGTTGAAGATCGTCTCGACGATCGTCGGCGCCAGGCCGAGGGACGGCTCGTCGAGCAGCAGCAATTTCGGGCGGGCCATCAGGGCGCGGGCGATGGCGAGCATCTGCTGCTCTCCGCCCGAGAGCGTCCCGGCCATCTGGGTGGCCCGCTCGCGCAGGCGGGGGAAGAGGGTCAGGCCCTTGTCGAGATCGGCGCGGATGGCGTCCTCGTCGCGGCGCAGGAACGCGCCGAGCCGAAGGTTCTCGGTGATGGTGAGATTCGGGAAGATGCCGCGGCCCTCGGGCGCATGGCAGAGTCCCTTGGCGACGAGCTTGTGCGGCTTCCAGCCGCCCACTTCGGCGCCGGCGTACCGAATCTGGCCGGCGCTCGGCTTTAGCATGCCGCTCACCGCGCGCAGCGTCGTCGTCTTGCCGGCGCCGTTCGCGCCGATGAGCGTCACGATCTCGCCGTCGTCGACCTTGAACGAGACGCCTTTGAGGGCGTGGATCGCGCCGTAGTGGACGTCGACTTCGGAGAGCTCGAGCATCACGCCGGCGCCCCTCCAAAGTGCTCCCGCGCGTACTTCTCGCCGAGGTATGCCTCGATCACCTTCGGATTGCGCTGGATCTCCCGTGGCAGGCCGTGCGCGATCGTAACCCCGTGATCCAACACGAGAATCCGCTCGGAGACGCCCATCACCAGCTTCATGTCGTGCTCGATCAGGACGACCGCGACGCCGAACCGATCGCGGATCGAGCGGATCAGCTCCATCAACTCGACCTTCTCGCGCTGGTTGGTTCCGGCGGCCGGCTCGTCGAGGAGGAGGACCTGCGGCCCGGTCGCGAGGGCGCGCGCGATCTCCAGCCGGCGCTGGTCGCCGTACGGCAGGTTCTTCGCCAGCTCGTCGCGGCGGTGGGAGAGGCCCATCACCTCCAGCAATTCGTCGGCGCGCTCGCCGATCCAGCGCTCTTCGACGCCCGACAGCTCGCCGTGGCGGACCGCCGCCGCCATCGACTCGCGAGTCAGGTGGTGGCACGCGATCCGCACGTTGTCGAATGCCGACAGCTCGCGGAAGAGCCGGATGTTCTGGAACGTCCGGGCGACGCCGAGGTGGGCGATGGCATGCGGCTGCAGCCCGCGCGTGTCGCGGCCCATGATGATGATGCTGCCGTCGGAGGGCGGGTAGACGCCGGTGAGGAGGTTGAAGACCGTCGTCTTGCCCGCGCCGTTGGGGCCGATCAGCGCGACCAGCTCGCGTGGTTTCACTTCCAGTGAAAAATCGCTCACCGCGGTGAGGCCGCCGAAACGGATGGTCGCGTGGCGCACGTCGATCAGCGCTTCACTCGCCTCACGCTTGCCCCGTTGTCTCTGGAACGGCCGCCAGCGCTTCAGGTAGTCCCACAACTCGGTGGTGCCGAGCAGGCCGCGCGGGCGGACGAGCATCAGGACGATCAGCGCGACCGAGTAGATCACCATTCTCAAGTTCGCGAGCGCGCGCAGGTACTCGGGCAGGATGGTGAGGACCGACGCGGCGATGGTCGAGCCGGTGATCGAGCCCATGCCGCCGAGGACGACCATCGCCACGATCTCGAAGCTGCGCACGAAGGTGAAGCTCTGCGGCGCGAGGTTTCCCTCGAAGGCGCCGGAGAGCGCGCCGGCGACCCCGGCGAAGAACGCGCTGATCACGAACGCGCGCACCTTGTAGCCGGTGGTGTCGATGCCCATCGCTTCGGCGGCGACCTCGTCCTCGCGGACGCTCAGGAAGGCCCTGCCGTGGGTCGAGTCGCGCAGCCGCTTGGCGATGATGATGGTGATGATCACCACCGCCCAGATCCAGGCGAAGTCGGCGCGGTGAGGGATCGGGGAGAGCCCGATTGCGCCGCCGAAGAAGGGCGTGTTCTCGATGATGACGCGGATGATCTCGCCGAAGCCGAGGGTGACGATGGCGAGGTAGTCGCCGCGCAGACGCAAGGAAGGCTTGCCGACGATCCATCCGGCGATGGCGGCGGCGGTTGCGCCGGTAAGTATACTAAGTATAAAAAACAGTCGCCAGGGATCTTCCTGCGGCCCGCGCATCAGCATCACCGCGCTGACGTAGCCGCCGACGGCCATGAAGCCCGCATGGCCGATCGAGAACTGCCCGGTGAGACCGTTCACCAGATTGAGCGAGACCGCCAGGATGATCGCGATCCCGATGTGGTTGATGTTCTGGAAGACGTATTCGAGCCCGAGATCCGGGTTCAGCTCGAGCTTCTGCTCGATCAGCATCAAGAACGGGATCGCGATCACCCACGGCAGCCAGCTCCACAGCGCGCGCCGCGCTTTCTTGAGAGCCGATCCGCCGAAGAAACCGGCCATCAGACTTTCTCCGCCTCGCCGCGGCCGAGCAGCCCGCTGGGTTTGATCAAGAGGATCAAGATGAGGATTCCGAACGCGACCGCGTCGCGCCAGGACGAGCTGGTGTAGCCGGAGACGAGCTGTTCGGCGAGACCGAGGAGGAGGCCGCCGAGCATCGCGCCCGGGACGTTGCCGATTCCGCCCAGCACCGCCGCGACGAACGCCTTGAGGCCCGGCATCAGCCCCATCAGCGGATGCACCGACGGGTATTTCGACGCATAGAGAACGCCGGCGACCGCGGCGAGCACCGATCCGAGTACGAACGTGAACGAAATCACCAGATCGATGTTCACGCCCATCAGCGCCGCGACCGACGGGTTCCACGAGACCGCACGCATCGCGATGCCCATCCGGGTGTGAAAGACGATCCGCTGCAGCACGATCATCAGGACGATCGAGGTCAGGATCGTGACCAGGTCGACGTAGCCGATCGAGATCCCGGCCAGGGACAGCGGCGGCCGGTGCGGCAGGACGCCGAACGCGCGCGGGTTGGGCCCGAACAGGTACTGGCCCCCGTACTCGAGGAAAAAGCTGACGCCGATGGCGGTGATCAGCGAGTTGATCTTGGGGGCCGCGCGCAGCGGCCGATAGGCCAGCCGCTCGATCACGAACCCGATCACGCCGCAGAAGACCATCGCCAGCACCGTGACCCAGATCGACCCGAAGATGCTCGGGCTCGCGCTCTCGCTCGTCCAGCGGGCGCTCGCGTACCAGCCGATCATCGCGCCGAGCATGAAGACGTCGCCGTGGGCGAAGTTGATCAGCTTGAGCACGCCGTAGACCATCGTGTAGCCGAGCGCGATCAGGGCGTAGATCGCTCCCAGCGATACGCCGTCGACGATGTGCTGGAAGAGCTCGATCACTTACTTTTTGGGGTGCTCGCCTGCGGGTACGCCTTGCGGCTGGCCGGTGTTGGCGGCGCTCTGGGCCGGGCTTGGCGCGCCCATCGCCGGCATCGTCGTCGGCGTCGGCACCGAGCCCGGAGCGGGATTCGGCGCGGTATTGCCTTCGGTCTTCTTCGGACCCGGCTCCGCCGGCGCCGGCGACGGGTTCGAGGCGGTGACGCCCTCGGGCTGGACGCGGCCGGCGAACTCGTACTTGCCGCCGTGCGCGATCTTGAGGACGACGGCGGCCTTGGTCGCGTTGCGATTCGCGTCCATCGTGATGTCGCCGGTCACGCCCTGGTAGTTCTTGGTCGCGGCGAGCGCATCGCGGATGGCCGGGCCGGACAGGTCGTTGGCGCGCTTCATCGCGTCGAACAGCATGCCGGCCGCGTCGTAGGCCTGGGCCGCGAGCGAGTCCGGAATCTGGCCGCCGTACGCCTTCTTGAACTTGGCGACGAACGCCTGGATGCGCGGGCTCGGATCGTCGACCGAGTAGTGGTTGGAGAAGTAGCACCCGTCGAGCGCCGCGCCTCCGATTTCATAGAGCTTTTCGCTGTCCCACCCATCCCCACCCAGGAGCGGGCCGCTGAAGCCGACCTCGCGCGCCTGCCGCGCGATCAGGCCGACGTCGGTGTAGTAGCCGGGGACGTAGAGCGCGTCCGGATTGGTGTTCTTGATGTTCGTCAGCTGCGCCTTGAAGTCGACGTCGC
>JAIVGS010000265.1 GCA_020201435.1 Myxococcales bacterium | reverse complement strand
GTTGTGGGTCGTGCCGTCCGAGTTGCGGCAGTAGTTCGGCAGCGTCGCGCCGGCCGCGGCCAGGTTGCCCAGCGACGATGAACAGTTCGCCCAGCCGTCGATGCCTCGGCCGTCGGTGAACATCACCGAGAAGCCCGAGTTGCAGCCCGGACAGAAGCCGTCCTTGGAGTTGGTCTGCCCCGACGCGCCCGGCTCCGATGACGGATGGGTGCTGGCGCTGGTGCTGCCGCCGACCTGGGTGCTGAAGAAGCTCCACGTCGCGGGGGGGCTGCTGTTGGAGTCCGCGCTGACCGTCCAGGCAGTGTTGAAGAGCATCTCCGCCAGCGGGTTCGAGGTAGCGTTGTAGCTGACCGTGTCGGTGCTGGCGATGCGCTGGTTCGGCCGGCCAGCGCCGTTGCACGACTGCGGCAGCATCTTCTGCAGGCGGTACTCGCCGGCCGCGCCGCTGCAGCCGATCGCCGACGTGCAGTTGGTGACGATGCCTTCACGCAGCGGGTTGAGCAGCGAGCCGTTGACGAGGCGCTTGTAGGCGAGCCGCAGCATCGCCCACTTGGGCGGGGTGAAGTTGAGCCAGTTGCCCTTGACCACCATCGCGTCGTTGCCGTTGTACGTCGGCGCGAGCGTGGTGAGCTTGTTGTAGTTGAGCCAGTAGCCCCTCGACTTCACGCACTTCTGGCAGTCCTGGTAGTCGACGCTGCTGGTCGACCCGGTGGCGGTCGCGCACTCCGAGTCGATGGTGCCGGTCGAACTGGCGGCCGTGTGCGTGGTGCCGGAGTCGTTGGCCGGCCAGAGCGTGAACTCCCACGCCTTTCCGCCCGTGCTGCCGGTCGGACAGGTGTTGACGGTCGGATCGGTGCTCGCGTCGGCGCAAGTGTAAGAGGACGCTTCGAACCCGTCGGCGAGACCGCCGCCGCCGGAGTAGGTGGTCTCCGGCTCGGGATAGCGCAGCCTCGGATTGTAGTTGCCGATCAGCGTCGCCGACGCCGCCGGCGGGCTGATGTTGCTGGGCATGAAGTACGGCAGCCCGTTCAACGTCGCGCTCTGGCAGCCCTTGCCGTTGCCCGCCACCGTGGCGACCCCGGCCAGGTTGTCGTTGGTGAAGATCTCGTAGAGAGAAATCGGCTGCTGTCGCATCGACTTCGTGCCGGGGTACAGCATCGTCACGTTGGCGGTGCCCGAGACGGTGAAGGTGAAGAAGTTGTTGTCGCCGCGGGAGGGCGGGTTGCCGAAGGTGTCGAGGCGCTCCAGATCGCGATCCCAGCAGACGTTGTCGGTCGCGAACGCCGGCAGCGCGAGGGTGGAGACGATGAGCAGTACGGCTGTCCTGTTCATTCGATTCTCCTAGAATCCGAAGTTCACCAGGAACTCGACTTCCTGCTGGTGGGTGCGGCCCGCGCTGTCGCTGCAGACGACGGTGAAACGGTAGCCCTTGCCTCCGAGGCCGCCCGAGCGCCGGGTGATCCGGTTGGCGGCGTCGCTGCCGACGATGCCTCCCGGCGTGCCGCCGGCCTCGACCACCGAGGAGACGGCCAGCCTGTCGTAATGGCCGGAGGCGTACGTCTGGTCGCCGACGTCCCGCGAGAGTTGCAGGCTGCCGAGCGCCACGCCGTAGGTCCGGAATTGGCTGAGCAGCATCTGGCGCGCGCCCTCCGCGCAGCTCATCGCCCGGTCCCAGTGCCGCTTGGAGGCGACGGCGTCGACTTCGCGGCTGGTCCGCTTGACGACGGCCAGGCCGACCACCGCCAGGACGACCATCAGGATCATGGCGATGATCAAGGCGGACCCGCGATCATGTCTGCGCGCGTTGGACATGGTGGCCTCTAGAAAATGAACGGGTCTTTCGAGTTGAGATTGGGGGTCGCGACCGCGACCGAAGAGAAGTACCGGCGGTACCCGCCGAGCGTGACGCCGCCGAAGTTGTTGCGGTTTTCGATCGCGGTCAGTCCCGCCGGCACCGCCGGATCGCCGGCGAACGTGGTTCCCGCCGAGAGGTCCTTGAGCACCGATCGGATCGTCAGCCGCAGCCGGACGCCGCGGATGTTGGCGGGGTGCATGGTGAACCGCGAGGTGTCGGTGTCGGGGGTGTTCTGCAGCGGCGCGGTCGCACCGGGGTCCGGCTCCTCGAGCACGCCCGGCGCGTCGCCGATGATCCAGTTGCCGTTGCTGTCCGGCGCGTTGGGCGGGCTCGTGTTGGCCGGCTTGAGAAGATAGGAGACCTGGAAACCCTCGACGCCACGGGCGATCGGGATCAGGTCCGCGGTGTCGCCGGTAGTGCCTTCGGGCGTAGTGCCGTTGCCGTTGTAGTCGAGGCCGCGGTCCAGCATCAGCCACGGCTCGGCCGCCGGCGTACCGGTCCCCGCTGCCTGCTGCGGAACGAGCGACATCACGAAGTACCGGTAGCGGTTGACGAGGAACAGCGTCTTGCCGGGCTGGTCGAAGCAGGCGTCGTGCAGCGCGGTACCGCTCGCTCCCTGGATGTTGTCGGTGTAGTGGTTGTTGGCGATCGGGTCCTTGAGCGTGAGTGTGACCACGCCGGGCGGGCTGCCGGTGACCGCGCTGACCGTGCCCATGGTCGGGTTGGCGCCCTTGGCGCAGACGATCTGGACCACCTGGCCGATGGGGAACTTGTCGTTGGTGCGCGCGTTGATCTGCACCTGGTACGGCGACGTGGTGGTGAACGTGTTCAACACCTGCCAGGCGTGCCCGAAGCACGGCGCGGTGGCGTCGTCGCACCCCTGCACGGTGCTGGTCGGCGTGCCCGACCAGTAGTAGTTCGGGTCGCGTTCGACGAAGACCAGCTGATCGGGACCGTCGATCTTGTCGCGGCAGGCGTTGGTGGCGGTGGTCGCGCCCGTATAGCTGCTGCAGTTGTAGCTGCGAAGGTCGAACGCGTAGCGCGGGTCGATGCCGTAGCCGGCGCGCCCGATGGTCCCCTGCAGCGAGAGCAGCGCGTCGCGGCCGGCGTTCGACGCCTCGCGCGAGAGGTCGAGGGTCTGCATCGACCGCTGCTGCGACAGGAAGGTGGCCATCACCACGCCGATGACGAGGATCGCCACCGCCGCGCCGACCATCACCTCGATCAATGTGAATCCGCGGTTTTTCATGGGCCGTTGAACTGGGATGGGTCGTACTTGAAGAAGCTGGTGGTGACGGTCCGGTAGCCGAAGTTCGGCTCCTTCCAGCGGACCACGATCTGGACGAGCCTGCCCTGCGCCGAGCCGAAGCTGGTGAGGTCGACGTTGAACACGTTCCAGTAGCGGGTGAAGATCGTCTGCTCGGCGGTGGGCAGCGAGGTGTCCACCGGCGACATCACGCCCTCGTAGTTGGTGGCGGTGATCGCGTTGGGGACCGTCTCCCAGCCGGTGTTGGCGTCGGAGTAGTCGAAGGTGAGCGGGGTGTTGTCCTGAGCGGTCGGCCGCTGCGCGCTGGTGAGGTCCCAGTACTTCGAGATCGCGGTGCCGTCGCTGGAGTCGAGATGGTAGAGCGTGCTCCGCGCGCCGTTGGGCGCGGGCGGGCCGCCCGGCAGGATCCGGGTGTCGTTGTACGCCCAGATCTGCATGTTCTGGGCGAGGTCCTGGGCAAGGAGCGACGCCTGCGACATGCGCTTGCCGAGGTTGTTGGCCCGCATCCCGACGACCTGCAGGCCGGCGAGGCCGAGCAGACCGATGAGCATGATGATCGAGGCCACCATCGCCTCGATCAGCGAGAAACCGCGGTCATGACGGCCGAGGCCGGAGGCCCGAGGTCTGAGGCCTGGGGTCATTTGATCGTCACCGCCTCGATCGCGCCGGTCTCGCGTACGATCGCGAAATCGATGATGCCGAGCGCGGTGCCGGAAGGTCCGCCGTCCGGCGAAGAGCCTGCGGTGTTCTGCATCGAAATCTGCTGGCCGACGGTATCGGGACCGCCGCTGAAGCGCGCGCCGCCCGAGGGCAGGAAGGTGATCATCCCCTTGCCGCCGGAGGTGTCGCAGAAGCTGCAGTAGTTGAGATTCGGGTTGGTCGTGCCGCCGTCGGCCACGACGGTGCAGGTGGTGCCGCTGCCGGCCAGAACGGCGGTGCCGGTCGGGATGCCGCAGTACGGCATCGCCAGGGCTGTGCCGGGGCCGTTGGCCGGGCCGAAGCTCGTTTCGCTGGGGAGGGTGCCGGAATAGATGAGGCGGTCACCGGCCGGGACCCCGCCGTCGAATCCGGAGGGCGAGATGCTCGACATGCTCCCGTTGACGTCTTCGATGGCCCACCACCTGCTGGCCGCGGTGTCGACGACCACGACGGTGTTGTTGCCTCGCGCGAACGCCTCCGCCCGCGCGGTGCGCAGGGTGGCGACGAAATCGCCGGTCGCCGAGGCGAAGTTGCCGCGCGACTTGAGCCGGGTGAGGGCGACCGCCGAGAGGCCGGCGAGGACGCCGATGATGCCCAGCACGGTCATCACTTCGACCATCGTGAAGCCGCGGGGCGCAGGGGAGCGCATTCCGCTACTGCTAGCAAGAAGGACGCCCCCGTCCAAATATTTGGAATCACGGGGTGATCACCCGAGCGCACACGGCTTGCGGGTCGATACTTTTTGCCGAAGCTGATACGGGTTGCGTGTGGGGAAAGATAGGCCTCGCGGCGTTGACGCGCGCAGACCGCGACGCTATGACCGGCAGCCTGCCAGTACAAAATTTGCGAGAGTGGCGGAACTGGCAGACGCGCAGGGCTTAGAATCCTGTGGGGAAACCCGTGCGGGTTCGACTCCCGCCTCTCGCACCACCGTGTCGTCCCCAAGTGGCTTGAAAGGATGGATCGGTAAGTGGTTCAGTCGCGCATCGAAGACTTGAGTCCTGTGGTCAAGAAGGTCTCGGTCGAGCTCGCGCCGGACCGCGTCAAGGACGCGCTGGACACCGCCTACACCTCGGTCTCGCGGACCGTGAAGCTGAAGGGCTACCGGCAGGGGCACGTGCCGCGGCGGCTGGTGGAGCGGTACTTCGGCGACGACGTGAAGAAGGACGTGGCGCAGAAGCTCGTCACCGGGTCGATCCACGAGGCGCTCGCGAATCACAAGCTCGACCCGGTCGCGCCGCCGCGGGTGGAGAACGGCTCGGTCGAGGCCGGGCAGCCGTTCAAGTACACCGCGACCGTCGAGGTGCGGCCGAAGGTCGAGCCGAAGGATTACGAGGGCCTGTCGGCGCCGAAGGCCGAGGTCGAGGTCAAGGACGCCGAGATCGACGAGCGCATCGAAGAGATGCGCAAAGAGCACGCGATGTTCGTGCCGGTCGAGGGCCGCGACGTCGCCGAGCTCGGCGACTACGCTTCCTGCGACTACGAGGGCTTCATCGACGGGGCGCCGCTGCGGGGCGCCAAGCGCGAGGGCGTGCTGCTCGAGGTCGTTCCCGGATCGCTGCTCGAAAACAAGGCCGAGGCGCTCCTCGGCGCTCGGATCGGCGAGGCTCGCGAGATCGGCGTGACCTTCCCCGCCGACTACGCGGTCGAGGACCTGCGCGGCAAGGAAGCGCGCTTCCAGGTCGCCGTCAAAGGCCTGAAAAAGCGCGAGGTTCCGGCGCTGGACGACGCTTTCGTCCAGGATCTGGGCGGCGAATCGAAGACCTTGTCGGACCTGCGTGCGAAGCTGCGCAGCGAGATGGAACAGCAGCGCAAGGAGCGGGCCGAGCACGAGCAGCGGGAGAAGCTGCTCGAGGCGCTGGTGGCGAAGAACCCGATCGAGGCGCCGCCGGCGCTGGTCGAGCGCAACGTCGACGCGATGCTCCAGGGCATGCTCGAGGGGTTCATGCGCCGCGGCCTCGACCCGCGCCAACTCGGGCTGAACTTCGATCGGATGCGCGACGAGCTACGTCAGCGTGCGCTGCTCGAAGTGAAAGGTTATCTGCTGCTCGAAGCGATCGCGGAGAAAGAGAAGCTCGAGGCCAGCGAGGAAGATCTGGACAAGCATTTCGCCAAGATGGCAGCGGAGTTGAAGCAGCCGGCCGAGAAGTTGAAAGCCGCCTTCCGCCGGCAGGATTCGCTCGAAAGCCTGAAAGCCCGCCTGAGGCAGGACAAGGCGCTTGCCTTTTTGCTCGCCAAGGCCAACTTCACGTAAGGGGACCCCCCACATGGCAATGATCCCGTACCCGACCGTCATCGAGCAGACGCACCGCGGCGAGCGCGCCTACGATCTCTACTCGCGACTGCTCAAGGACCGGATCGTCTTCCTCGGCACGCCGGTGGACGACGACGTGGCGAACATCATCGTCGCGCAGATGCTGTTCCTGGAGAGCGAAGATCCGGACAAGGACATCAACCTCTACATCAACAGCCCGGGCGGCTCCGTGACCGCGGGTCTCGCGATCTACGACACGATGCAGTACGTGAAGTGTCAGGTCTCGACCATTTGCATGGGCCAGGCGGCGTCGATGGGCGCGCTGCTTCTCACCGCAGGCGCCAAGGGCAAGCGGTACTCGCTGCCCCACTCGCGGATCATGATCCACCAGCCGTCGGGGGGCTTCGGCGGACAAGCGTCGGACATCGAGCTGCATGCGAAAGAGATTTTGCGCCTCAAGGCAAAACTCAATGAAATCATGCAGAAGCACACCGGCCAGCCGCTCGATCGGATCGAAAAGGACACCGATCGCGACTACTTCATGGGTGCGGGTGAGGCAAAGGAGTATGGCCTGATCGACGAGGTCGTGATCAAGAAACCGGCCGGCGTCCCGAAGTAGGGTTATCTTTGTAGGCTGGAGGTCGCGGCTTGGTCGAAAAGCGGGAGAACCACACGCTCTGCTGCTCCTTCTGCGGGAAGTCGCAGAAGGAAGTGAAGAAGCTCATCGCGGGGCCGACGGTCTACATCTGCGACGAGTGCATCGGCCTCTGCAACGACATCATCGCGGAGGAGATCGACAAGGAAGAGGCGCGGGATCAGAAGCTGCGGATTCCGCGGCCCAGCGAGATCAAGCAGATCCTCGACGAGTACGTGATCGGGCAGGAGCGCGCCAAGAAGATCCTGAGCGTCGCCGTCCACAATCACTACAAGCGCATCGAGAGCAAGGTCTCGATGGACGACGTCGAGCTGCAGAAGAGCAACATCCTGCTGCTCGGGCCGACCGGATCGGGCAAGACGCTTCTCGCGCAGACACTGGCGCGGATTCTCAACGTGCCGTTCACGATCTCGGACGCGACCTGCCTGACCGAGGCCGGTTACGTCGGCGAGGACGTCGAGAACATCATCGTGAACCTGCTGCAGGCCGCCGATCACGACATCGAGCGGGCGCAGAAGGGCATCGTCTACATCGACGAGATCGACAAGATCGCGCGCAAGAGCGAGAACCCGTCGATTACACGGGACGTTTCCGGCGAAGGCGTTCAACAGGCGCTTCTGAAGATCATCGAGGGCACGATCGCGAACGTGCCGCCCAAGGGTGGCCGCAAGCACCCGCAGCAGGAGTTCCTCCAGGTCGACACCTCGAACATCCTTTTCATCTGCGGCGGCGCCTTCGGCGGGCTGGAGAACATCGTCGAGCAGCGAAAAGAAGGCAAGAACATGGGCTTCGGCGCGGAGGTCCAGTCGAAGTCGCAGCGGAACGTGACGCAGCTCCTGCGCGACGTCCAGCCGGAAGACCTGCTCAAGTTCGGCATGATCCCCGAGTTCATCGGGCGCCTGCCGGTGGTGGCCACGCTGGAAGAGCTCGACGAGGTCGCGCTCGTGGATATTTTGACGAAGCCGCGCAATGCCCTCGCCAAGCAGTACCGGAAGCTGCTCGAGATGGACGGCGTCCAGCTCAAGTTCACCGACGGCGCGCTCAAAGCCGTTTCCAAGGAAGCCATCCGGCACAAGAGCGGCGCCCGCGGCCTGCGCGCGATCCTCGAAAACGCGATGCTGAACGTGATGTACGAAGTGCCCTCGCACAAAAACATCCGCGAGATCGTGATCAACGAGGACTGCATCCTGAAGAAGGAATCGCCGTTGATCGTGTACGAGAAGCAGGCCGAGACGGCTTAGCGGCTCGCCTCCACAAGATCCGCGCCGCGCAACTCGAGTCCACTGTCCCGCAGGATCGCCGCGAGCCGCTCCGCTGGGGGACCGTCGTCCGGTGGCGGAAGGGTTTCGAGCCGCAGCTCGTCGCGGAGCTTCACGATCTTGTGCCGCAAGTCGGGCGAAAGTTGGCTGCGCGTCGTCTGCGGCCCCCCGTCGGTGAGGGCGATCAGCTCTCCGCTTCGCGCGTCGTGGACGTCCTCGCCGCCCCAGTGCGAGAGGATCAGCCGCGTATCGTCGAGCGACCAGATCACTGCGGAGACCGCGTCGAGCGTCCGTTTCCAGAGCAGCGATCGGGTTGCCCAATCCCAGGCGAGAATCTCCCGGTCGCCCGCGGATGCGATGCGGCCGCCATCGTGGCTGAAAGCGAGACTCATGCTGGTCGCGTTGTCGGTCCTGAGCTGGGCAACGACCGCGCCGGTGGCGGTTTCTGCCACCATGATGGCGTTTGGCTCTGCCCATGCGACGCGCGCATCGTCGTCGGAAAATGCGATCCCTTGCCACTGGGAGCCGTCGGCCGATTTCGCCCAGCGCGTCGTTCCGGTAGCCACGTCCCGAAGCGAGACCTGCCCCGATCCGATGGTGGCCAGCAACGAGCCATCGCGGGAGAGCGCTTCAACGCAGGCCGCGCACGCGATGGTGCGAATCACATTCGCCGATCGTGTGTCCCGGACGACGACTTCTTCCCATGCCACGGAAGAGTGCACGATGCGCGTTGCATCGCCCGAGATCGCGAAACCGGGGCCGAGGCCCACGACGACGTTGGGCTGGGAAGCGAGGAGATCGCCCGCGGCATTCCCCACGGAGAGCGTGTAGGGGCCGGCGGGCCCGCCGGAAAACGCGACGAAATGGCGGCCATCGCTCGACCAGCCGACCGCTGCGGGCCGGTCGCGCGCGATGCGCCTGGCCGGAGGAGATCGGAGCTCCCACGCGGAAATCAGCAGCGGCGGCCGCAGAGGGTGCGCATCGATGAAGTAGACGGTGCGGCCGTCGGCGGAAAACGTCGCCGAACGCTCATGTGCGCCGGGCAATTGCAGCGTGACCTGACGGTCACGAAGATCGATCAGATGCATCCGTTGGCGCTGCATCACGCCGAGCAGATGCCCGTCGGACGAAACGAACTCGCTGACGGCTCCGCGGAAGTTCAATGGCACCGGGAAATCGCCATCCGGACCGCCGATCACCTGAAGCGCGTCCTGCGTGGGCATCGGAAGGCCATGCGCCGTCCAGACTGCGTCGTGCTGGTAAGGGACCGGGGAGCGCAGGATCCGCTCGAAGGTCGTGAGGTCCCAGATGCCAACCCGGCCCTCGGCGTCCCGAGAGGCGACTCGAGTTCCGTCGGGGCTCACCGTGCAGAGGGCGCCGTCGTCACCGCCGGTGATTCGATGGGGGCGTCGCGGGTCACCGGCGGCGAGGAAAGTCCCCGACTTCGTGGACATCCAGAACGCTTTGGGAACCCCGGCGGCGCCGAGGCACGGCCAGCCCGTGCCGAGATCGACTTCGCCGAGGACGCGACCGTCGGCGCCGTCGAGCGTTCTCCACCGCCACGATTTCCCGGGGCCGAACGCGACGTAAGCGGTCCCCGCGCTGAACAGGACCCATTGGATGCGCTCTGGCAGCAGTGCACGCCAAAGCTCGCGGCCGGATGGGATCTCGCGGGCGATGAGCGTCGTACCCGCCGCCGCCACCGCGACCGGCCGACCGCCCGGGAGCGTGCCGACCGCTCCTCGTTCGGCGGGGCCGAGGTCGAAGAGAACCCGTTGCCTCGGCATCCGCGCCTCCGCGAGCGCGGCTCCCCAACGCGCGGCTTCCGAATCGTGCTGGACCCGCGACGCTGCGAAATATGCCGCCGATCTGCCCCAGTCGCCGCGATCCGCCGCCGCCCGTGCGCGATCGACGAAGGACGACGCGAGAGTGGCGCGCGTGGTCTCCAGCTGGCGTGCGATCAGGACGGAGGAGATCGCGAGCGTCACGACGAAGACCGTCGCGGCGGCGCTCAACGCTCGATTCCTCGCCACGAAGCGCCGGATGAGCTCCAGCGAGCGATATTCGTAGGCGCGGACGCGGCCGCCGGCGAGCCAGGCCGACAGATCTGCGGCGAAATCCTTGCCGGACGGATAGCGCCGTTGCGGATCGCGCTGCAGAGCGTGCTCGGCGATGGCGATCAGCTCGCTCGGCGCCGACGGGCACCGGTCACGCAC
>JAIVGS010000086.1 GCA_020201435.1 Myxococcales bacterium | reverse complement strand
TGTCGAGGCCGCGCGCGCGGAGCGCATCCTTCATCTTCTTGAGCACTTCCGGGCTGCCCTTGCGCGTGCAGTCGCCCTTCGGATTGTCGGGCTCGCGCTCGTTGAGGCAGACGAAGACGTGCTTCTTGAACGGCGGCGGCATCAGGGCTCCAGCGTGCGGCGGAAAGCATCGGCGGAATCGAGCGTTTCGTCGAGGGCCGCATCGGCTCGAAGGCCGTCGGCATATTCGAGAGCGAGGACCAGCGTGCGGGGGGGCATCTTCGCGGCGGCCAGCGACGGCGGCACCGCGATCACCGCCGGCTGCAACGGCGCAACCAGCGAGATTTCATCGGCATTTTCGCAACCGATGCACGCGGCCATGTGGGTGCTCTTCGCCGCTTGCGCCATCCGCGCCAGGATCTCGGATGGAACCGACGAGGCGCGCAGCAGGACCGCGTCGGCGCCCGCCGCACGCGATTCGTAGATCTGGAATTCCTCGAGCAACAGATCGGTCCGCAGGATCGGCACGGAAACAGCGCGCGCCGCCTCCTGCATCCGCGCCAGCTCGGCCTGCGGATCGTCGACCTCGAACGCGATCGCCGCGACCTCGGCATCATCGAGCGCCCTGCACAGCTCGATCAGATCCGGCCGCGACGCCCGCAGGACGGGAATCCGCTCGACCCGCTGCCGCTGGCTGTCGATCGCGAGCGCGAAGTTTCGAATCGACGGCGTCACACCGCGAGGGTCCTGGCGAGGCGACGCGAGATTCTGCTGGCGGCGGCGTTCGAGTTCCATGGCCTGAAGCCCGAGGCCCGAGGCCCGAGGCCTGCTTCACAACAGTTTAATCAACCGCGCCCGCAACGCATCTCTCGTCTGCACGTCCGGTGCCGAATGCACCGCTCGCTCCAGCGCCTCCGCGGCCTTGCGGCGAAAGCCCTTCTGCTCGTACAGCGTCGCCACCGCGCGCAGCGCCTGGAAGAGGTTCGGCCGCAGCTCGATGGCGCGCTCGTACGCGGTGATGGCGTAAAACAGGTCGCCCTGCTCGTGCATCGTCCGGGCCAGCGCGAACTGCGCGCGGGCCGAGAACGGGTCTTCCTTGACCGCCTTCTCCAGCACTGCGCGGGCCTCCGCGGTCTTCTTCGCGTCGAGCAGGCCCATCCCCTCGTGGTACAGCTTCTCGGCCTTGTCGCTCGCCGGCGGCGGCTGCGACCCGCCCGAGAGCCGGTGCTGCACGCGCCGCAACAGCTCCGGCAGGTGAAAGGGCTTCTCGATGTAGTCGTCGGCGCCGAACGACTCCCGCGCGTCGTGCGCGTAGCGCCAGCCGCGATAGACCGCGGAGAGCAGGATCACCGGGACCCGCCGCGTCTTCGCGCTCGCCTTCATCCGCGCGCAGATCTCGAAGCCGTGCACGTGGGGCAGCATCGCGTCGAGCAGGACCAGGTCGTAGCGGCCGGTCTTGAGCCTGGCTTCGGCCTCGCGGCCGTCGTGGGCGAGGTCGACGACATGCCCCGCCGCCCGCAGCGTCTTGTCGAGCAGCCGCAGGATGTCGCCGTCGTCGTCGACCACCAGGATGTGCGCCGGCCCGACCCGGACCTGGACGGTGCCGAGGACCTCGGCGTCCTTGTCGTCTTCGTGGTGGCCGATCTCGACAGCGAGCTCGTCGCGCAGCTCCTCCAGATCCTGGGTCGAGTCGAAGATCTCCTCGGTCCGCAGCCGCGTCAGGCGGCCCGGCTTGTTGCCCGGGAGGATCACCGCGACCGACGCTTCGGCGTCGACCTGCAGGCCCGGAGCGCGCCAGAACCGTTCGCCGCGTTCCTTCGCGTCGTAGCAGGCGGCGATGGCCTGCTCGAGCGCGCCGGGCAGCGCCGCGTAGGGCGAGACCTCCTGGGCGGTGATGAAGCGGAGCTCCTCGAGGACCTCGTCGTCCTCGACGCCGGCGCTGATCGCGATGTGCAGGCGTCCGCCCTCGCTGCTGAGCGGCAGCACCAGGTCCGACTCGGCGACGATGCGCGGGATCGCGTCGAGCACGTCGAGATCGATGCTGGTGCGCGAGAGATCGACGCCGGGGATGCCGAGCTGCTCCGCCACCATCGCGACCAGGTCGGGCTCCGGCACGCCCATCGAGAGGACGGTGCCGAGGAAGGCAGCCCGCGACTTCGACTCGTTCTGGGCCCGGCGCAGGAGCGGCTCGGGCAATGCCCGGCGCTCGGCGAGCAATCGTGCGATGGCCTCCAGCGACTGCACGGTGGGCACGGTGCGCGAGGTCCCCCGATTGGAAGGTACCACAGCGTAAAACTCCAACTGTGAGATCGGTCACGCGGTGAAGAGGAAGTCGCGGCCCTCGGCATAACCGCGCGGTTCGAGGAGCGATCGGATCTCCTCGCGCGCTCCGGCGGCGCCGACCGCGCAGAGCATCAGCGCGCTCCCCGGCGGCGGCAGCTCGCGTTCGGTCAGGACCGGCCGGCCGCGCGCGCGCTGCTTTTTCCGGTCGACGTCGAAGAAGGTGCGCGGCCGCAAGCCGTGCGCTTCCAACTCGCGGGCGAGGCGCTTTCCCGTCGGCCCCGCGCCCCAGATGTCGAACTCGCGGCCCTTCAGCGGCCCGCGCGCGAGGTAGTGGGCGCGCAGCCGGAACATCCGGTCCTCGGCGTACACATCGTGGGTGCGCGTGAGGCGATGTGGGGAATCGCGCCAGACGAGCAGTTGCCGCGGCACCTTCGCCAGCTCCCAGCCGTCTTCGACGAGCCGCAGCAGGAGGTCCCAGTCCTCGGCCCAGCCGTTGTCCTGCCAGCCGCCTGCCAGGGCTTCCCTGCGGAACGTCGTGCTCGGGTGGACCAGCGGCGCCTCGATGAACCGCGCGTTGCGGCACTGCTCTTTGCTGACCGTCTGGTTGAGCCACTTCTCGAGGCGCTTCAGGCCGGGCGCATCGCACTCGACGAGGCTGCCGACGGCGCCGAGCGACGGGTCTCCTGCGAGCATCCCCGCCTGCAGCTTCAGGCGATCGGGATGGACGAGATCGTCGGCGTCCATCCGGGCGACGAGATCGCCCTTGCAGTGGGCGAGGCCGAGGTTGAGCGCGGCGACGAGGCCCGCGCCGTGGCCTTTGACGACTTCGACGTTCGCTTCCTCGAGGATCGTTCCGGTCGCATCGGTCGAGGCGTCGTCGACGCAGACGATCTCGGTCGGCGGCGCGCCGCGCTGGTTCCGCAGGCCGTGCAGCGCTTCCGGCAGCGTCGCCGCGGCATTCCGCGCCGGCATCAGGACGCTGATCAGCACCGCCGGGTTATAGACTGCGCGGCCATGAACGCGCCTCGACTGCTCGCCGGCCGCATCGAGGCGGTGCAGAAGCACGAGGGCGGCCTGCCGAGCGCGGAGGCGGTGCACGACATGCGCGTCGCTCTGCGGCGGCTGCGCGCGGCGCTGCGGTTGCTGCGGCTGCGCGAGCTCGATCCGCCGGTGAAAGAGCTGCAGGACGCGCTCGGCCAGGTGCGCGATCTGCAGCTCCAGATCGAGTGGCTCGCCGGCCGCCCACCGTCGCGCCGGCGAACAGCGGCCCTGCGCAAGGCCGAACGCGCGCTCGAGCCCGCGCTGGCGAAGTGGCGCGACCGGACGTTGCCGGCGCTCCTCGACGCGGCGCGAAAAGCGAAAGCTCCGGGCGCGTCGCGACGTCGCCAGATCCTGCGCAAGCGGCTGCGACGTTTCGAGGAGCGGCTCGAGGCGGCCCTGGCGCGCCCGACGCCGCGCGCGATGCACCGCGTCCGCATCTCGGTGAAACAGATCCGCTACCTGTTCGAGATCGAAAAAGGCCCGGCCGCGAAGCTGCTCCTTGCCGAGCTCCCTCCGCTCCAGGAATCCCTCGGCCAACTCCACGACATGGACGTCCGCGCGATGCCTCAGGAGAAAGCCGCCCGCGCCCAACTCGCCTCGATCGTCAAGACGCAGCTTCAACGCTGGAAAAATCGCGACATCATCGGAATCGGCGTGCAGACCGTGACACATAGACTGTGACACACAGACTGGGACACACAGACTGGGACACACAGACTGGGACACACAGACTGGGACACACAGACTGGGACACACAGACTGGGACACACAGAGACGAGGCGCTGTGTGTCACGGTCTGTGTGTCACGGGGCTGAATGCCCGTATTCACCGAAGATTTCGCGCATGGAGTTGGCGATTTCGCCGAGGGTCGCTTTTGATTTCACGGCCGCGACGATCTTCGGGACGAGGTTTTCGCTGCCTTGGGCGGCGCGCTTCAAGTCGGCGAGGGAGCGCGTTGCGGCCGCGTTGTCGCGGTCGGCGCGGAACCTCTTCAGCCGGTCGACCTGCTGCTCTTCGAGCGCGGGATCGACGCGCAGCGTCTCGATCGGCGACTCCTCGGTGACGAACTCGTTGACGCCGACGACGATCGCTTTCTTCTCCTCGATCTCCTTCTGCGCCGCATACGCCGCATCGTCGATCTCGCGCTGCGGATAGCCGTTCGAGAGCGCCTCGACCATCCCCCCCATCTCGTCGATCTTCTTGATGTACGCCTCGGCGCGTCCTTCGAGCTCGTCGGTCAGCGCCTCGAGCGCCCACGACCCGCCGAGCGGGTCGATGAAGTCGCACACCCCGCTCTCGTACGCGACGATCTGCTGGGTTCGCAGCGCGATCCGCGCGCTGGCCTCGGTCGGCAGCGACAGCGCCTCGTCGCGGCTGTTGGTGTGCAGCGACTGGCAGCCGCCGAGCACCGCCGCGAGGGCCTGCAGCGACACGCGCACGACGTTGTTGTCCGGCTGCTGCGCGGTCAGCGTCGATCCCGCGGTCTGCGCATGGAACCGCAGCATGCACGAGCGGGCGTCCCTCGCCTTGAACCGCTCCTTCATCGTCTTCGCCCACATCCGCCGCGCCGCGCGAAACTTCGCGATCTCTTCCACGAAGTTGTTGTGGACGTTGAAGAAAAAGCTCAAGCGACCGGCGAACGAGTCGACGTCGAGCCCGCGCTTCACCGCCGCGTCGACGTACGCGATCCCGTCGCCGAGCGTGAAGGCGATCTCCTGCGCGGCGGTGCTCCCCGCCTCGCGGATGTGGTACCCGCTGATGCTGATCGGGTTCCACTTCGGCACCACGCGCGAGCAGTACTCGAACGTGTCGGTGATCAGCCGCATCGAGGGCGCGGGTGGATAAATGTAGGTCCCGCGCGCCATGTACTCTTTCAGGATGTCGTTCTGGATCGTCCCCGACAGGTCCGCCGCGGCCGTCCCGTGCGCCTCGCCGACCGACTGATACAAGGCGAGCAGCGTCGCCGCGGTCGAATTGATCGTCATCGACGTCGAGACCTTGTCGAGGTCGATCCCGCGGAAGAGCCGCTCCATGTCGTCGACCGAGTCGATCGCCACCCCGACGCGCCCGACCTCGCCGCGCGCCCGCGGGCTGTCCGAGTCGTGGCCCATCTGCGTCGGCAGGTCGAACGCCGTCGAGAGGCCGGTCTGACCCGAGCGCAAGAGATAGTGAAACCGCTCGTTGGTCTGCTCGGCGGTCCCGAAACCCGCGTACTGGCGCATGGTCCAGAACCGGCCGCGGTACATCGTCGGTTGCACGCCGCGGGTGAACGGATGCATCCCCGGAAGGCCGATGCGCGGGTCCGGCTCGGCCGGCGAGTAGATCGGCTTCACCTCGATGCCGCTCGAGGTCTGGAAGACGCTCTTGCGCGGCGGCGACTTCGCGTACAGCGCCGCCCACTTCTCCAGAGCGGTCATGGCCGCACTCCTTCTGCCCAGAAGATCGCGTACCAGAACGCCGCGTCGGGGCGCTGCGACCAGGCGGCGAGGCCGTCGAGGCCGGCCTCGAACTCGCCGCGACCGAGGAGCCCGCCGCCGACGATCGCCCCGCGGGCGCCCTCGAGGATGACCGAGATGTTCTCGATGAAGCTGGGGAAGTTCGGGTCGCCGGCGCAGGAGCCGAAGTTGAGCAGCGTCGACCGCGAAGGCTTCGCGCCGGCCTCGTGCAGCAGCGAGACCAGCCGCCTGCCGATGTACGGGTCGCAGCCGATCCGGTCGTACGTCCGCTCGTACGCGCGCCACATTGTCATGAAGCCGGGCGGCTCGGGATGGAATCGGAGCACGTCGTGGTCGTCGTCCTGCAGCACGATCCGGCCGCCGGGCCGGACCGCGCGCACCATCTGGCGCACGACGGCGGGCGGGTCCGGCACGTGCTCGAGTATGAACCGCGCGTGGGCCACGTCGAACCTTCCCCACTCGTCCTCGCGCAGCGGCGGATCGGTCACGTCGCCCTGCCGCAGATCGAGCAGCGGATCGCGCTCGGCCCGCGCCAGCTGCTCCTCGCTGCGCTCGATGCCGACCAGCCTCTGTCCGGCGACCCGCGCCATCCCCAGCGAGAGCTGGCCGAGGCCCGATCCGAAGTCGACGATCCGCTCGCCGCCCCCGAGCGACAGCTCGCGCAGCGCGGCTTCGTTCATCAACCGGTTCAGAAGCGAAAGCCGCTCCTGCTCGGTGGGCGACGTGCCGTGCAGGTACCGGCTGGGGGCGGCCATGCAGCGCTTCTAACGCAATTCCGGCTGCTCCGCTCCGTGACTACTTTACAGATATGCAGATTCGCGCGCTGGAGCGCATCCCTGGCCCCCGGCGCAATCTCCGCGCCGCCCGCGTCACGCTCGCCGTGCTCGCCGTGGTGGGGGCCGGTCTCTTCCTCTGGGTCGTCTCGCCGTTCTGGGCGCCGCTGCTGCTCGCGGCGGTGCTGGCGGCGGTCTTCCAGTCGCCCCTCGCGCGGCTGACGCCGCTGTTCCGCGGGAGGCGGCGATGGGCGGGCGCGCTGATCGCGGTGGGCGTGCTGGTCGTGATCGTGCTGCCGCTCGCGAGCGTCGCGTCGTTCGCCGCGCACGAAGCGATCTCCGGCTTTGCCTACCTGCGCGACACGCTCGGCGTGCAGAGCGTCTCCGACCTGCGCACGGTGCCGCTGCCGGCGCCCGCCCAGAAAGCGCTGCAGACACTGCACCTGACGCGCGCGCAGGTCCACGACTTTGCCGCGCGGGCGGCCGACCGGGCGCAGGAAGTCGGGCCGGAGGTCCTCAAGGAGTCGGGCCGGGTGGTGTTCCACACCATCCTGATGCTGCTCGCGTTCTATTTTTTGCTCATCGACGGGCCGCGGCTGATCCGCTGGCTGTGGAACGTCTCGCCGTTGCAGGCCAGCCAGACCGAGGAATTGCTGCGTGAATTCCACCAGGTAGCCACGGGGTCGATCGTCGGCAACGTGGTCACCGCGGTGCTGCAAGGCGTGGTCGCGGGCATCGGTTTCGCGGTCTTCGGCGTGGGCCACGCGATCTTCTTCGGCATGCTCGTCGCGCTCGCGTCGTTCGTGCCGGTGGTCGGCACCGCGATCGTCTGGATCCCGGCTGTCGTCGTCCTTGCGGTGGTCGGGCACACCGGCGCGGCGATCGGACTCGCCATCTGGTGCGTGGTCGGCGTGGTCGGCGCGGAACATCTCGCGAAACCGTTCATCCTCCGCGCCACGTCCGGCGGCGAGATGCACACCGGCCTGATGTTCCTCGCCCTGCTCGGCGGACTCGAAGTCTTCGGGCTGCTCGGCGTGATCCTCGGGCCGCTGATCGTCAGCTTCTTCATCTCGCTGATGCGGATGATCGAGCGCGACGCGGCTACGTCACCACAGCGAGCCTGGCTCCCGACTCAACCGCCGCCCCTTCGACGGCGTGAAGCTCGGTCACCTTCCCGGCCTTGGGACTCCTGAGCTCGTTCTCCATCTTCATCGCTTCCACCACGATCAGCCCCTGCCCCTCGGCGACCTCGTCGCCGACCTTGACCATCACCCGGACGACCTTGCCCGGCATCGGCGCGTCGATCCGCTGCGGTCCTTCGAGGCTGAACTTTCCGCCCGCCTGACGCAGGCGCAGGCGACGCTCGTCGAGCAACTCCATCGGGAAGACGTTCTCGCCCACCAGCACCGCGAGCTTCCCGTCCTTGCCGGGTTCGATGTCGCAGCGCGCGCTTCGGGTTCCGGCCAGAAGGCTCACCGCGTCGGCTGTCAGGTTTACGGCGTTGACCTCCAGCTTGCGGTCGTCGATGACGACGGTGAAGACGCCGCCGCCGCGCGAGGTGACGTCGATCAGGTGCTCCACGCCGCCGAGGACCGCGTGGTACCTCATCGCGACCTCCGCAGCGCCGCCAGCCGGCCGGCGCGCGCCCAGAGCGACTCGGTCGAAGCCGCTGCCGGCGCCGCCGAGAGCGCGGTCCGCTCGTCCTGCTCGAGCTGCCAGATCGCGGCGGCGGCCAGCGCGAGATCGCGATCTTCCTCCGGCGGCGAGGTCTTGAGTCGATCGGCCGCCTGGGCGAGCAGGCCCGTGTCGTAGTCGCCGGCGCGGAACTCGTCGAGGTCGAGCACCCGCTTCAAGTACGCGACATTCGTGGTGATTCCCTTCACGACCGTTTCGCCCAGAGCTCGACGCAACCGCGAGATCGCCTGCGCGCGGGTCGCTCCCCAGCAGGCGAGCTTGCCGATCATCGGATCGTAATAGCGCGGCACCTCGCTGCCGCTCTCGAATCCGCAGTCGTTGCGCACGCCGGGGCCCTCGGCGAGCCTCAGTTCGAGGATCGTCCCGGGGCTGGGCAAGAAGTTCTTCGACGGGTCTTCGGCGTAGAGCCGGGCCTCGATCGCGTGGCCGCGCAGGCTCTTGACGACATCCTCCTGCTTCCAGGGCAAACGCGCTCCTTGCGCGATCTCGATCTGCCAGCGCACCAGGTCGAGCCCCGTGCACCACTCGGTCACCGGGTGCTCGACCTGCAACCGGGTGTTCATCTCGAGGAAATAGAAATTGCGCGTGTTTCCGTCGACGAGGAACTCGCAGGTGCCGGCGCCGACGTAGCCGACCGCTTTGGCGGCGTTGACCGCCACCCGGCCCATCTCGGCCCGCAGCTCGGGAGTGACGATCGCGGACGGCGTCTCCTCGATCACCTTCTGGTGCCGTCTCTGCACGCTGCACTCGCGCTCGCCGAGCCAGATCGCGTCGCCAAAGGTGTCGGCGAAGACCTGGATCTCGATGTGGTGCGGCCGCGAGACCGCCTTCTCGATGTAGACGCGGTCGTCGCCGAACGCGCTCGACGCTTCCCGCTTCGCGGTCGCCAGCGAGCTGTCGAAGTCTTTCGGGTTTTCGACCAGCCGCATGCCCTTTCCGCCGCCACCGGCGGCGGCCTTGAGCATGATCGGGTAGCCGATCTCCTTCGCGTACGCCTTCGCGGCCGCTTCGCCGCCTTCCGGGATCGGCTCCTTCAAGCCTGGCACGATCGGTACGCCTGCTTCGGTCGCCTTGCGGCGGGCGCGCGTCTTCTCGCCCATCTCCTCCATCGCTTCCGGCGGAGGGCCGATGAAGGTGATGCCGGCGCCCTTGCAGGCACGAGCGAACTTCGCGTTTTCAGAGAGGAATCCGTAACCCGGATGGATGGCGTCGGCCTGGGTCTGGCGGGCTGCCGCGATCACGTTGTCGATCACCAGGTAGGACTCGCGCGAGGCCGGCGGGCCGACGCCGACGGCTTCGTCGCAGGAGCGGACGTGGAGCGCGGCGCGGTCGGCGTCGCTGTAGATCGCGACGGTGCGGATGCCCATCTCGCGGCAGGTGCGCGCGACGCGGACTGCGATCTCGCCGCGGTTGGCGATGAGGATCTTCTTCACGGCGGCGCAAGGTAGCAGAGATGGGGGGGAGGGCACACCGGGGCGGCGGCGGTTTCGTTTTCCAGATCGTTTTCGTTTTCGCTTTTTCGAAAACGAGAAGGAAAAGGAAAACGAAAAGGAGCAAGCGCGTGCCAAGCCACAGGCTTGGCACTGGCGCCTGCATGAAAAACGATTCGTAGCTCGCCTGCGGCTCGCGCGTTTGGATTCGGGCCGTCGTCGTTGTTCGCCGTCGTTGGGCCTCCCGCCTTCGGCGTTTTTTGAAGAGGCCAAACGATGGCGAACAAGACGACTCTACATTCCCGGTTGCCGCACGAGAATCTCATCGCGTACCAGGTCGCGTGCGATCTGCTCGTCGCGATTTTCAATGCCAATATCCGGAATGCCGATCTGCGGGATCAGGCGCTTCGGGCTGCGCGGAGTGCGTGTCTCAATATTGCCGAGGCAAATGGACGCTTTTCACCGGCAGATCGCCGACGCGTGTTTGCGATTGCGCGTGGTGAAGCTTCCGAAGCGGCTGCGTCGGTGCATGTCGCTTCGCTGACTGGCCTGTGCGCCGTCGAGCATGCGGAGCGCGTGAGCAAGCTCGGGGGGGCGGGTGGTTGCTCTCGTCAGCGCTGATTCGACGCTGAATGGGCGGTCAATCGGTGGCGCCGGTAGTGGTCTTTGGGTG
>JAIVGS010000085.1 GCA_020201435.1 Myxococcales bacterium | reverse complement strand
CCGTCCACGGAAGCGGAGCGGTCACCAGCGACCCGGCCGGCATCGACTGCCCATCCAGCTGCGCTGCCCGCTTCGACGATCAATCGCTCGCGCGTCTGACCGCGACCCCCGCTGCGGGCTTCATGGTCTCGAGCATCAGCGGCGCTTGCACCGGCTCGCCCTGCGCCGCTCGCATGACGGCCGATGCCGCCGTCGACGTCACGTTCGCGCCGATCCCCCGCACGCTCACCGTCGTCGTCACCGGCGACGGAACCGGCAAGGTCACCTCGACCCCGGCCGGCATCGACTGCCCGGGCCACTGCTCGGCGGTCTTCCCCAACGGCACCCCGATCGCGCTCTCCGCGGCGCCCGACGCGATCTCGCGCCTGGCGCAATGGGGCGGCGCCTGCGGCGGCCCCGCCTGCGCCTTCATCATCGCCGAAGACGCGCACGTCGAGGCCCGGATCGATCGGCGCCGCTACGTCGTCCAGGATCTCGGCACTCTCGCCGACAGCTATTGGAGCTCGCCGAACGCGATGAGCAGGCACGGCGGCCTCGTGGCCGGCGGCTCGGGCGGGCAGGTGTTCCTCTACGACGGCATCATGCACGCGACCAGCGTGCAGGGCGACGGGCTGGGAGTGAACGACCACGGCGTCGTGGTCGGAGTCTTCGGCCTGCCCAGCAACTTCAAGGGTTACCGCTGGTCGAACGGCACCCTAACCGAGCTTCCCTCGCTCGGCGGCACGCTGACGTTCGCGCAGGCGATCAACAACGCCAACGTCGTCACCGGCTTTTCCTCCCGCGCCGACGGCCACGTCCGCGCCGTCTACTGGAGCACCGGCCCGGCCGTCGATCTCGGCTCCCTCGGCGGCGGCGGCTCGGACTGCTCGTACGCATACGGAATCAACGACGACGGCATCGTGGTCGGCGAGTCGTGCGTCGACGGCGCCGGCACGCACGCCGTCCGCTTCCGCAAGCCCGGCGTGATCGACGATCTCGGCACCCTGGGCGGCTTCTACGGCCGCGCCCGCGCGATCAGCGGCAGCGGCATCATCGTCGGCGAGTCGGCCGCCCATTCCAACGATCCGAGCCACGGCTTCGTCTGGCGCGACGGCACCATGACCGACGTCGGCGTGCTGCAGGGAACCGATCAGACCGCGCTCTTCTCGGTCAACAACCAGGGCCTTGCGGTCGGCGTCGCCGACGTCAGCACCGGCGGCACCTTCCGCGGCATCCTCTACGGGGCTGGCCGGCTGCTCGATCTCAACGCCCTGGTCGAGCCGACGCCGTATACCATCACCATCGCCGTCGGCATCGACGAAGCCGGCAACATCGCCGCCCAGGCCTACGACTTCGCGACCTGGGGGCAGCGGGCTGTGATCCTGCGCCCGGAGTGACTCGAGTCGCTTGAGCAACAGCGCCTCGGGAGGGCGGGCGGCGGGGCGTGCGCCCGTTGCAGCCTCGGTGTGCGTGTCGCCATCTTCAGGCATGCGCTGGGCGGGCGTGAGACATCGCAAACTGTTGATAACGCTGGCGATCATCGCGGGTGTGCTGATCGCGGGGCGGATCGCGCTGAACCCGTTCGTCGCGCATCACACCCAGCAGGTGCTCGACAGCCTGAAAGGCTATCGCGGCAGCTTCGAGGACGTCGCGGTCTCGCTCTACAAGCTCTCGTACACGATCGACGGTCTCAAGCTCGTCCAGGTTCCGACGCCGCCGGGCGCGTCGGAGAAGCGTCCGTTCTTCTACGCGAAGCGGATCGAGATCGGCCTGCACTGGCGGGACCTGATCCACAAGCACGAGCTGGTCGGCAGCGCGGAGCTCGACGGCCCGAAGCTGAATCTCATCGCCGGACCGTCGAAGTCGAAGAGCCAGACGAAGATCGCCGACCCCGAGCTGGGCGAGAAGATCAAGCATCTGTCGCCGCTCGCGGTCGAGCGGATCGAGCTCAAGCGCGCCGAAGTCGCCTTCACCGACGACACCAGCCATGGCTCGCCGTCGATCTGGGTCCACGACCTGGACGCCACGCTGGAGAACGTGGCGACCCGCGTCGGCCTCTCGCACGGCGAGCCGACGACGCTCGCCGCGAGCGGGACGCTGCAGAAGACCGGCCAGGTCTCGGTCTTCCTCACCGCCGATCCGCTGGCCAAGAAGCTCGGCTTCTCCGGCCGCGCGGCGGTCGAGCACCTCGCGCTGAAGGACGTGGGGAACTTCCTCGTCAAGAAGGCCGCGCTGGCGCCGCAGAAGGGCAGCATCGATCTCTTCGCCGAGTTCGACGCGCACGACGGCGTGATCGCGGGCGGCGTCAAGCCGATCCTCAAGGACGTCGAGGTGAAGCCCGCGAAGGGCGGATTCATGCCGGCGCTCAAGGCGTGGATCGCCGATGCGGCGTTGCACGTCTTCTCCGACCGCGTGCCGGGACGGAACGCAACCGCGGCGGTGATTCCGATGGAAGGGACGATCAACGGTCCCAAGCCGCAGCTTTGGCCGACCATCTGGGGCGTCCTGCGCAACGCGTTCGTGGCGGGCCTCGAGTCGGGCTTCGCCAGGCTGCCGGCGGGCAAGCCGGCCGAGAAGGGCGTCCTGCCGCAGGCGCGCAACCAGCCGAGGAAACGCGGATGAAACGACTGGCGATGGTGCTCGCGCTGGCGGGCTGTTTCCACACCACCCGCGTCGAGAAGCCCGACCAGGGCGGAGGCGACCAGCAGGCGGCGCAGCCGAAGAAGCACGAGGGCGGCCCTGCGGCGCAGGCCCGGGTCGCGCGGCGTCCGCAGAAACCAGGTCGTCCGCCGCTCGCCGCGGCGCCCGGCGGCCTGTTCGTTCCCGGCGGAGTCGATCAGGTCCAGAAGGCGCTCGCGTCCCGCGGCTACCTGGACATGAGCAAGGCGAAGCAGGGCGAGATCGACTCGGCCACCTCCGATGCGATCCGCAAGTTCCAGAGCGATCAGGGCATCGCCCGCACCGGCAACCCCGACCACGAGACGGTGCGGCGCCTCGGCCTCGACGCCGACGCGCTCTTCCGCAAGAGCTCGGTGGCGAAGGAGAAAGAGCAATGATCCTCGCATTGATGGTCTCGATTTCGTTCAGCGGTCTTCCGGCGCAGCTGGAGAGCAAGGCCAGGACGGCGATCGCCGACGTGGCGAAGGCGAAGAGCGCGCTCTCGGCGGGGAACTCGACGTCGAGCCAGTCGTGGCTGGCGAAGGCGGAGGGCCTGCTGAGCTCGGTGCTCGGCCAGGTGCCGGGCGGCGACCTGCTCAAGAAGGGGGACAAGGCCGGAAGCGGTCAGCCCGGCGCGGTGTCGCAAGCGGAATCGGAAGTGGCGAAGGTCGATCCGTCGCTGGCGGGCAAGCTCGGGATCGCGAAGCAGAAGGCGGCGCAGGGCGACACCAACGGCGCCTCGAGCGCGGTCGCGGATGCGAAGGGCGATGCGGCGCAGAAGACCGGTCTCGGCGAGCTGGCGGACATCTACCAGAAAGTGACTTCCGCGCAGACGCTCCTGAAGGCCGGCGAGAATTCGAAGGCGAAGAACCTTCTCGACGAGATTCCGCTGCGTTGATTCGAAAACGAGAAAGGAAAACGAGAAGGAAAACGAAAAGGAAAACGAAAACGAAACGATAAAGTCCTCATCCTGATCCTCATCGTTTTCCTTCTCTCCTTCTCGTTCTCCTTCTCTCCTTCTCGTTCTCCTTCTCCTTCTCCTTCTCCTTCTCCTTCACCGATTCCGCTATCGTACCTCTCGAGCGATGCCGGACTGGCTGCACGCCCCCGACTACTGGCTCGCGCGCGTCCTGCTCCAGCGCGGGCTCGGGGTCGTCTACCTGATCGCGTTCGGCGTCGCGCTCGATCAGTTCCCGGCGTTGCTCGGCGAGCGGGGCCTGCTGCCGGCGCGCGAGTTCATCGCCCGGGTCCGGTTCGTCGACGCGCCGAGCCTGTTTCACCTTCGTTACTCGGATCGGCTCCTTCGCGCCGTTTCGGTGGCCGGGATCGCCCTCTCGCTCCTCGTCATCCTCGGTCTTCCCGATCGCTGGCCCGATCGAGGTGCTCGGGAGCCACTTCGCGCAGCTCGTCGCGCCGGTGCTGCTCTTCGCGCCGCAGCCGTTCGCGGCCATCGCGGGTACGGCGATGGCCGTGACGCAGTTGTGGTTGGTCCTGAGCGGCAACTTCTCGTGGCTGAACGTCACCACGATCGTGCTGACCGCGTCGGCATTCTGCGCCGACCCGAAGCCGGGGATCGCCGTCCCCTGGCAGGACGCTGTCGTGCTGGCGGTGACCGCGGTCGTGATCGCGCTCTCGTGGCGGCCCGCGCGCAACCTCTTCTCGCGCCGGCAGTTGATGAACGCGAGCTTCGACCCGTTGCGGCTGGTGAACACCTACGGCGCGTTCGGCAGCATCTCGCGCGAGCGAAACGAGGTCGTCGTCGAAGGCACCCGCGACGGCGTCGAGTGGCACGAGTACGCCTTTCGCGGCAAGCCGACCGATCCCAGGGAACGCCCGCGGCAATGGGCGCCGTATCACCTGCGCCTCGACTGGCTGATGTGGTTCGCGGGCATCTCGCCTGCGTACGCGTACTCGTGGTTCCTGCCGTTCGTGCGCAAGCTGATGGAAAACGACCCGGCGACGCTGCGCCTGTTGCGCAAAGCGCCGTTTCCGGACGCGCCGCCGAAAGCCATCCGCGCCACCCTCTACCGCTATCGTTTCACCACCTTCAAGGAGCGCCGCGAGACCGGCGCGTTCTGGGTCCGCACGCGTCTCGGCGAATACTTCGGCATGGACTAGAGCTTCGCGAAGCTGCGGCGGAGCGCGCTCCGGGCGGCGTGGAAGCCGCACATCCCGTGGACGCCGGCGCCGGGCGGCGTCGAGGCGGAGCAGAGGTACAGCTCGCGGGCGGGCGTGGCGTAGGGATCGACCGCCATCACCGGACGGGCGAAGAATTGCATGCCGTCGTAGGCGCCCCCCGCGATGTCGCCGCCGGCGCAGTTGGCGTTGCGCGCCTCGACGTCGGCGCAGGTCATGACCGAGCGCTCGAGCACGGTCTCGCGGAAGCCGGGCGCGAAGCGCTCGATCTGCCGTTCGATCCGCTCGGTCATGTCGAACGCCGACCCGTTGGGGACGTGGCAATACGCCCACAGGGTGTGCTTTCCCGGCGGCGCGCGCGAAGGGTCGAAGACGCTCTGCTGGGCGACCAGAACGAACGGGTTTTCCGGATGATCGCCGCGTGCCACCGCGGCTTCGCCGGCGGCGATCTCGTCGAAGCGGCCGCCGACGTGGACGGTTCCCGCGCGGCGGCATTCCGGAGCCCGCCATGGGATCGGCGCGGAGAGCGCGTAGTCGAGCTTGAAGACGCCCGGGCCGCGCCGGAATTCGCGCAGCGACTTCCGGTAGCGCGCCGGAAGGCGGTCGCCGGCGATCTTTTCCAGCGTCCACGCCGAGGTGTCGAAGAGGAACGCCTTGGCGTCGCCGAATCGATCGAGCGAATCGACCCGCTCCCCGGCCGCAACCTCGCCGCCGAGATTTTTCAGAGTGGCCGCGAGCGCATCGGCGATCTTCTGCGAGCCGCCGCGCGCGAGCGGCCAGCCCGAGGCGTGTGCGGCTGCGGCGAACATGAGGACGAACGACGACGTGAACGGCGCATGGAGCGGGAGGAAAGAGTGGGCGGCGAGGCCGGCGATCAGGGCCCGCGTCCGTTCGCCCTCGAATCCGAGCCGCGACGATGGCAGCGCCGCGCGCAGTCCGAAGCGCGCGAGCAAGAGCGGATTGCCGGGCCTCCGCGTCAGCGGACCGAGCGTATCGGCGAGAAGCTCGTGAAACCGGCCGGCGAGCGGGCCGACCATGCGGCGCCAGGCCGGCCCGTCGACGCCGAGGCCCGCGGCGGTGTCGTCGATCGAGCGGACCATCGTCACCGCGGTGCCGTCGTCGAGCGGGTGGGCGAGGTCGATCTCGGGATGGATCCAGGTCAGGCCGTTCTCGGCCAGCGGCAGCCGGCTGAAGAACGGCGACGCCGCGCCCATCGGATGGATCGCCGAGCAGACGTCGTGGACGAAGCCGGGCAGGGTCAGCTCCGCGCTCCGGGTCCCGCCCCCGATCGTCGGCTGCGCTTCGCAGACCCTGACTTTCACACCCGCTTGCGCAAGCGCGATCGCCGCCGCCAGCCCGTTCGGCCCACTCCCGACGACGACCGCCTCAGCCATGCACGGAGGTTACGACAAAGCACACCGCGAAGGCGCGAAGACGCGTAGGGGTTGGGCCTTGCAACCGTCGCCGCTCTGCATCAAACCCAACCTTTGCGCCTTCGCGCGTTCGCGGTGCGCAGTTGTAGTTCTTCGTAGTAATGAAGCTCCGTGCAGGACATCCTCGTTGCCGGCGCCGGGATCTTCGGCGTCACCGCGGCCCTCGAGCTGCGGCGGCGCGGGCACCGCGTGCGCCTGCTCGATCCCGGGCCGCTGCCGCATCCGCTGGCGGCCTCGACCGACGTGAGCAAGGTCGTGCGCCTCGAGTACGGCGCCGACGAGGAGTACACCGCGCTCGCCGAGCGGGCGATCGACGGCTGGCGGCGGTGGAACCGCGACCTTTTGCCGCTGTTTCACGAGATCGGGGTGATCTTCCTGCGCCGCCCTCCGATGCTGCCCGGCACGTTCGAGCAGGACAGCTACGACGTCGTTTCGCGCCGCGGCCACCCGATCGAGCTGCTCGACGAGCGCGAGATCCGGAAGCGATTTCCCGCCTGGGGACCCGGCTGGACGTCCGGCACGTTCAACCCGACCGGCGGCTTCGTCGAGAGTGGCCAGGTCGTGTCACGCCTGCTCGATCTGGCGCGTCAACAGGGCGTGGACGTGATCGAGGGCAACCTGACCCTCGACGCGAAGGCCGACCAGATCGTCTGCGCGCTCGGCGCGTGGACCCCGCACGTTTTGCCGCATCTCGCCAACGAGCTCCGTTCCACCGGCCACCCGGTCTTTCACCTGAAACCGCGCGATCCGCGCCCGTTCGCCGCCGGCGAGCTCCCCGTCTTCTGCGCCGACATCTCGTCGACCGGGTGGTACGGGTTCCCCGTCCATCCATCGACCGGCCTGGTCAAGATCGCCCGCCACGGCCCGGGCCGCGAGATGCACCCCGAATCACCTCAACGTGCCGTAACTACAAAAGAAATCGCCGAGATGCGCGCTTTCGTCGCCGAGACCTTCCCTTCGCTCGCCGGCGCCGAGCTGGCCTCCACGCGCGTCTGCCTGTATTGCGACTCTCCCGATGGCCACTTCTGGATCGCGCGCGATCCGGACCGGAAAGACCTCGTCGTCGCCGCCGGCGACAGCGGCCACGGCTTCAAGTTCGCCCCGATTTTGGGCGAATTGATTGCGGACGTCGTGGAAGGACGCAACAACCCCGCGAAATTTCGCTGGCGGGCGGGCGTATCGCGTGGGCCGTGGCAGGAGGCGGCTCGCGCCGTGCAGGAACACTGAAAAAAGGGGCGTCGATGTCGATCCGCGGCATTCTCGTTCGACGTACAGGCATGAGGCTCCTGCTCGCGGGCATCCTGCTCTGCTCGTCGCCTTCGTTCGCGCTGCAGCCGCTGGAGGCGTTCGTCAGCTCCGCGCTGCAGCGCAATCCCGACGCGCTCGAGGCGAAGGCGAACCTCGACCAGCAGCGGGCGCAGTCGGACCTCGCGCTCGGCCGCGTGCTGCCCGGCATTTCGGCGCGCGCTTCGTACACCCGCAACCAGTACGCGTCGGTCGTCACGCTGACCGCGACCGACAGCGCGGGAAAGCCGCAAACGCAGACCTTCACCATCGTTCCGATCGAACAGTGGGACGGGTCGGCCACGCTCACCGTGCCGCTGATCGACGTCGCCGGCTGGTCGCGCGCGAGAGCGGCGAGCACGGGTGCGAACGCGGCCAACGAGCAGCTCGTCTCCACCCGCCTGTTCGTCGAGTCGCAGGTCGTGCAGGACTATTACCAGCTGGTCGCGAACCTCGCGCTGGTGGCCGCGTCGAAGCAGGCCCTCGACGTCTCGCGGGAGAACCTGAGGCTCGCGCAGACCCGGTATGAGGCCGGCGTCGGACAGGCGCTCGACGTCGATCGGGCCAAGGCCGAAGTCGAGCTGCAAACGCAGCAGGTGGCGGTGGCCGAGCTCCAGGTCTCACTCGGCGCCCAGGCACTCGAGTCGGCGTCGGACGTGAAGCCGGAGGTATCCGAGACGGTGAAGTTGGGCGACGATCTCCGCGCCGAGCCGCCGCTGCCGTCGTTCGAAAGCGATCTGGAGAAGCTGCCGGCGGTTTCCGCGGCAATCGAGACCACCCGCGCCGCCGATCAGCAGGCGAGCGCGCAGCGGTTCACGCTCTTGCCGACGATCGCCGGCACGTTCACGGCGCGCGGCACCAACGCGCCGGGATTCGGGCGGCAATACACCTGGCAGGCGGTGATCGCGGCCACCTGGGCGCTCGATTTCACGACCCGTGCCAACATCGAACTGCAGGACTCGCTCCTCGACGCCGCGCGCGCCCGCGAATTGCGCGCCCGACTCGCAGCGCGCGACGCGATCCACCGGCAGTGGGAGACGGTCTCCGCGAACATCGCCCGCAGCCGCTCGGCGCGGGCCGGCCAGACCGCCGCCGCCCACGCCGTACAGCAGGCGCACGATCGGTATCAGGCCGGCACCATCACCCAGCTCGATCTGCTGCAGGCGCAGCGCGACGCGTTCACCGCCGACGTCTCCCGCATCCAGGCCGACGCCGATCTGGTCAATGCACGCGCGCAGCTACGCATCGCAGCGGGACAAAGCCTCGTCAAGGAAGGTATGCAATGAACCGGGCGGCACTGAAAACCATCCCAAGGGCGGAGGACAGCGTGGAAATGCCAGCGGGTAGCACTGTCCGGAGCGGCAGCAGAAAGAAGATCTGGCTGCTCGCGGTGGGCGGCGTCGTCCTCGTCCTGCTCGTCCTGGCGGGCATCAAGGCGCTGCAGATCAAGGCGATGATCGGCGCCGGAAAAAACTTCGCGATTCCGCCGGAGTCCGTCACTTCCGCCAAGGTGGAGGCGACCAAGTGGCAAGCCTCGCGCGCGGCGGTCGGAACGCTGGTCGCGGTCCGATCGGTGACGGTGGCTTCCGAGCTGCCGGGCACGGTTCGCGAGCTCGGGTTCGAGTCCGGCGCGTTCGTCCACAAGGGCGACATGATGGTCAAGCTCGACACCTCGACCGAAGAGGCCCAGCTCGCTGCCGCCGAGGCCGAGGCCGCGGTGGCGAAGAGCAATCTGGGCCGGACCAAGACGCTGCGCGGCCAGAACGCGGCGACGCCCGCCGACCTCGACGCGGCCCAGGCCCGCTACGACCAGGCGGCCGCCAACGTCGGCGTGCTCAGGGCGACGATCGCCAAGAAGACCATCCGCGCGCCGTTCGACGGCCGGGTCGCGATCCGGCAGGTCGAGCTCGGCCAGGTCCTCTCGCCGGGGACGGCGATTGCGTCGCTGCAATCGATCAACCCGATCCACGCCGACTTCTACCTGCCGCAGCAGGTCCTCGCCGACCTCCACGTCGGGCTGCAGGCGCGGATGAAGACCGACGTCTTTCCCGATCAGACCTGGAACGGCATCGTGACGGTGGTCAACCCCGAGGTCGACCTGGCCACCCGCAACGTCCGGGTCCGCGCGACTTTCCCAAATAATGACGGCAAGTTAAAGCCCGGCATGTTCGCCAACGTCGAGGTCCTCTCGGCCGACGAGCGCAACGTCCTGGTCATCCCGGCGACCGCGGTCATCTACGCGCCCTACGGCGACTCGGTCTATGCCATCGAGCAGAAGGAGAAGCAGCTCGTCGCGCACCAGAAGTTCGTCCGGCTCGGCGAGCGCCGGGGCGACCTGGTCCAGGTCGTCTCCGGTCTCAACGCCGGCGAGGACATCGTCTCGACGGGAGCGTTCAAGCTCCACAACGGAAGCACGCTGGTGATCCGCAACGACCTCGCGCCGACGTTCGAGGAGGCGCCCAAGCCGACGGCAGACAAATGAAATTCACCGACCTCTTCATCCGGCGCCCGGTGCTGGCGCTGGTCGTGAACCTCCTGATCGTCATCGCCGGCGTGCAGGCCATCAGGCGCCTCAACGTGCGGCAGTATCCGCGCAGCGAGAACGCGGCGATCACCGTCACCACCGCGTACGTCGGCGCCAACGCGCAGCTCGTCCGCGGCTTCGTCACCACCCCGCTCGAGCGGGTGATCGCGGCGGCCGACGGCATCGACTACATCGAGTCCGACAGCAAGCAGAACGTCTCGATCATCCGCGCGCGGCTGCGCCTGAACCACGACGCGAACAAGGCGCTCTCGGAGATCGCCTCGAAGGTCGACCAGGTCCGGCGCGATCTCCCGCCGGAAGCGGAAGTGCCGGTTTTGAATATCGAATCGGCCGACAGCCAGTTCGCGTCGGCGTACTTGAGCTTCTCCTCCGAGTTCCTCAAGCAGAACGA
This sequence comes from Myxococcales bacterium, assembly GCA_020201435.1. Taxonomy (GTDB): domain Bacteria; phylum Myxococcota; class Myxococcia; order Myxococcales; family 40CM-4-68-19; genus 40CM-4-68-19. The sequence continues at coordinate 3,944 of JAIVGS010000085.1, read as the reverse complement.
GATCACCGACTACCTGGTGCGGGTCGTGCAGCCGCGGCTCTCGGCGATCGAGGGCGTGCAGCGCGCGGACATCCTCGGCGCGCGCACGTTCGCGATGCGGATCTGGCTCAAGCCCGACAAGATGGCGGCGCTCAACGTCAGCCCGGCGCAGGTGCGGCAGGCGCTCGCCTCCAACAACTATCTGGCCGCGGTCGGACAGACCAAGGGGCGGCTCGTCCAGGTGAACCTGACCGCCAACACCGACCTGCGCTCGGTGGGCGAGTTCGAGCAGATGGTCATCCGCCAGAGCGGGGGCGCGACGGTGCGCCTCAAGGACGTGGCCGACGTCCAGCTCGGGGCCGAGGACTACGACGTGCAGGTCAACTTCAGCGGCCAGACCGCCGTCTTCATCGGCATCTGGTCGCTGCCGAACGCGAACTCGCTCGACGTGATCAAGCGCGTGCGGATCGAGATGGACAACCTGCAGCGCGACCTGCCCGAGCAGATCAAGGGCATCATCGCGTACGACGCGACCAAGTACATCTCGAGCGCGATCAGCGAAGTCGTCGAGACGCTGCTCGAGACCGTGCTGATCGTCGTCGTCGTCATCTTTCTCTTCCTCGGATCCCTGCGCTCGTCGCTGGTGCCGGTGGTGGCGATTCCGACCTCGCTGATCGGCGGCATCTTCCTCATCCAGACCTTTGGATTCACGATCAATCTGCTCACGCTGCTGGCGATCGTGCTGTCGGTGGGGCTGGTGGTCGACGACGCGATCGTGGTGGTCGAAAACGTCGAGCGGCACTTGCGCGAGGGCCTTCGGCCGATCGACGCCGCGCTGAAAGGCGCCCGCGAGCTGGTGGGGCCGATCATCTCGATGACGATCACGCTCGCCGCGGTCTACGCGCCGATCGCGTTCCAGGGCGGCCTGACCGGATCGCTCTTCCGCGAGTTCGCGCTCACGCTCGCCGGCGCGGTGACGATCTCGGGCATCGTCGCGCTGACGCTCTCGCCGGTGATGTCGGCGTACCTCCTGCACCGCAGCGACGAGGAGCACGGCCTCGTCGCGCGGATCAACCACGCCTTCGACTGGTTCAAGGGGAAGTACAGCGAGTGGCTCGCCACCGTGCTCGACAACCGCGGGCCGATCTATCTCGCCTGGGTGGTGGTCTCGGTGCTCGCGCTCCTGATGTTCATGCAGTCGCCGAAGGAGCTGGCGCCGACCGAGGACCAGGGGGTGATCTTCGGCATCGTCAACACGCCGGCGAACTCGACGCTGCAGCAAGTGGCGTTCTCGACCCGCGAGATCAACAAGGCGGTGATGTCGACGCCGGAGACGAACTTCACCTTCCAGGTCACGCTGCCGACCGGCGGCTTCTGGGGCGACGGGCTCAAGCCGTGGAGCGACCGAAAGCGCAAGTCCTCGCAGATCCTGCCGGAGATCTTCGCGAAGGTGTCGGCGATCCCGGGCGTGCAGACGTTCGCGGTGCTGCCGCCGGCGCTGCCGGGAGGCGGGAACTTCCCGGTCGAGTTCCTGATCATGTCGACCGCCGAGCCGCAGGAGATCCTCAACTTCGCCCAGCGGATCCAGCAGAAGGCGGCGACCAGCGGCATCTTCGCGTTCCCGCCGCAGATCGACACCAAGATCGATCAGCCCGAGTCGGAGATCGTCATCGACCGCGACAAGGTGGCCGAGCTGGGCCTGAATCTGCAGCAGGTAGGCCAGGACATCGCCTCGATGGTGGGCGGGAACTACGTCAACCGCTTCAGCATCGCGGGGCGCAGCTACAAGGTGATCCCGCAGATCGCGCAGGCGGGGCGGCTGACGCCCGAGCAGCTCCAGGAGATCTACGTCACCGGGCCGAACGGGCAGCTGGTGTCGCTGTCGACGATCGCCAGGCTGCGCGACTCGGTGACGCCGCGCGCGCTCGAGCGGTTCCAGCAGCTCAACGCGGTCAAGCTGTCGGGGGTCGCGATGCGGCCGCTCGACGAGGCTCTGCGGTATCTCGAGGACCAGGCGCGCGAGATCCTCCCCAAAGGCTATGCGGTTGATTACACTGGAGAATCTCGACAGCTCCGGACCGAGGGCGACAAGTTCCTGCCGGCGTTCTTGCTGGCCATCGTGCTCATCTTCCTGGTGCTCGCGGCGCAGTTCAACAGCTTCCGCGATCCGTTCGTGATCCTCGCCGGGTCGGTTCCGCTCGGGATGTTCGGCGCGCTGGTGATGACTTTTTTGAAGATGCCGAACCCGAACCTTTCGTTCTTCACCAAGGGCTGGACGACGACGCTGAACGTCTATTCGCAGGTCGGCCTCGTCACGCTCGTCGGGCTGGTGTCGAAGAACGGGATCCTGATCGTCGAGTTCGCCAACAAGCTGCAGGAATCGGGGCAGACGAAGATGGACGCGATCCGCAACGCGGCCGTCACGCGGTTGCGGCCGGTCCTGATGACGAGCGTCGCGACCGTCTGCGGCCACTTTCCGCTGACGCTCGTGACCGGGCCGGGAGCGGCGGCGCGCAACAGCATCGGGCTGGTGCTGGTCGCGGGGATGGCGATCGGAACCGCCTTCACGCTCTTCTTCGTGCCGGCGATCTACCTGTTGATCGCCAAGGACCACCGCGCCGCGGAACGCGAGCTCGAGGTCGCCCCGGTCGCCGAGCCGGCGGTGTGACCGTCGGTGCTAGCGGACCCACACCTCGACGTGGCGGGATCGGCCGGGAAGCGTCTTGACGTTTTCCGGCTTGACGCCGCGGCGTTCGAGCTCCGCCACCACGCGTCGCGCGTCGCCGCCGTAGGAGCGCAGCGAAACGCGCGAGATCGGGTTGGCGCGCAGGAAGGAGACCAGGCGGTCGACGTCGCGCGTCGCCCGGCTGTCGAGGTCGGCGGTGCCGGGACGGAAACGGAAGTCGACGGTCAGCTTGCGCGCGCCCGTCGGGTCGGGCGCGCGCGCGGCGATCGAGAGGTCGACGAATCCTTTCTGGCGGACGACCTCCTGGCCTTCCGGCGAGAGGACGAAAGTGACGAAATCGGTGACGACCGTCGAGGCCGGCTTGGGCAGCGTGTAGAAGTAGAGGCGCCGCGTCAGCGGGTAGCTCTCGTCCGCGACGGTGAACGGCGACGGCACCGTCGCGCCGACGGCCACCGCGTTGGCCGAGCGGATGAAAACGAGCCCGACGAACCCGATCGCGTTGGGCTCGGTCGCGACCTTGTCGGAGAGCTGGTTGCTGTCGGCGATCTGGTGCACCGCGGGGCTCAGTTTTCTCGAGTCGAGCACGAGATGGCGGAAGGTGTCCCAGGTGCTCGAGCCGGTGTCGCGCGCGTAGACGTCGATCGGACCGGAAGCGCCGCCGACCGCCTCCCAATCGCGGATCTCACCGGTGAAGATGGCGCGGATCTGCTCGATCTCCAGCGAGCGGATGCGGTTGTTGGGGTGGACGACGACCGCGATGCCGTCGAGGCCGATCACGTGCTCGGTCGCCGGCGCGCGCAGGTCGACCGCGAAGGTCTTGCGGTCCTCGTCGCTCATCGGCCGCGAGAGCATACCGACGTCGCAGCGGCCCGCCGCCATCATCGGAAACGCAGTCACGGTGCCGGTGGTGTCGATCGAAAAGCTCGTCTTGCTGTGCTTCACGAACGCCTCGACCAGGGCGGGCGCGAGCTCTGTGCCGATCGTGTTCGAGCCGCACAGGCGCAGCTCCGCGGCGGCGGCGGAGGGCGTGCGAAGCCGCCAGAAAACGGCCAGCGCGAGCAGCGGGACGATGGCGAGCGCGGCCAGCCAGCGCCGCGATTTTCGGGGCGGCGGCGGCGACGGTGTGTGCGCCTCGGGCTGCAGCGTCGGCAGCAAGACGGGCGTCTGCTCCGCTTCGGCGGCCGCGACGCTCTCCCTGATCCGCCCGCGCAGCCAGGTTCGCTCGCGCTCGAACAGCTCGGCGACGAACCGCCCCACCTCTTCGCGGCTCGCCTTCTGC
>JAIVGS010000264.1 GCA_020201435.1 Myxococcales bacterium | reverse complement strand
GGTACGCGCCGCGTCGACATAGACGTTGTACGCGAGCGTGTCGGCGCCGGCGTTCTGCTGCATCCGGCGCGGGCTGAAGGAGTTGGCATTGCCGGCGCTGATGCTGACGGACGGTACCGCGGGCGGCGGGCAGCTGTAGGAGATGGTGCCGGCGGAGTCGAGCGGAGTCGCGCTATAGACATCGTAGTTGCCGAAGGCCAGCGTCGTCACCGAGATGCCGCGGCAGCTCGGGGCGGCGCGCGCCGCGCCCGCGGCGACCGCCAGCGCGGTCAGGACCCAAAGGCGCAGCGACATGTCGAGGATCCTGCGCGAGATGGCGCCGTCGCTCCACTAAAAAGTGCGCGATCCGGAAGGCCGGATCGCGCATTTCTGACGACTCGAATGAATTCGCGGAGGTAGCGCGTGGCAGTGCGTTCCTCAGGTCAGGCGCGGGGCATTCACCTCGCCTTTCAGGGGCCTACCCCGAACCACAAATAACGACTTATCTATACGTTTTTACTGCGTTTTTTGAGCGACAAATTGTTGACGATCGGGCCGCCGGCCGTCATGATGGCGAGTGGAGAGGGGCTCCTTGAACTGGATTCGTACAGCATCGGTGTGCGCGCTTTTCGCGCTCTCCGGCGACGTCCTCGCCGGCACTGCGTCGAGCCCGTTCACGGTCACCGGGACGGTGGTGGCGAACTGCACCATCTCCACGACCGGCATCAGCTTCACTTACGATCCGGTCTCGGCGAACGCAGCGGCAGACGCGCTCAACAGCGGCACCGTCACCATCGCCTGCACCAAGGGTTCGGCGCCGAGCATCGGCCTCGACAACGGGTTGAACGCGGGTGCGGCGTCGAAAGGCCCGCGCGCGATGCGCCTCGGCGCGACCGCGAACTACCTCGGATACGACATCTACTGGCCCGGGACGAAGACCTCGTGGACCGCGGCGGCGCCGTTCGTGCCGTCGGCCCCGACGAGCAAGGCACCCCGGGCCTTCAACATGGACGGCGTAGCGCTGGCCGGCCAGGACGTCACGGTGGGCACGTACACCGACACCGTCACCGCAACAGTCAACTTCTAACTGAGGAGAAACCATGTCCCGTAAACTCGCCGTCCCGCTCGCCCTCGCCGCCGCGTTCGCCATGCGCGACGCGTCGGCTGCCTTTCCCACCCAGCAGTTCCAGGCCAAGGCGGTCGTGGCCGGCAACTGCACCGTGAGCGAGAGCGGCATCCTCGACTTCGGCAACTACGACCCGCTGACGGTGAACGCCAGCGCGGCCCAGGCGGGCTCCGGCGCGTCGCTGTCGCTGCTCTGCACCCGCGGCAGCCATCCGCACGTGGCGATGGACAACGGCGCCAACGGCGGCCGCCAGCTCTTCACCGGCACCGGCGGCGCGAACCAGCAGCTGACCTACGACATCGTGATGCCGAGCGGCAACGGCGCGAGCGCGACCGCGACCGCGACCTCGTGGGGCAGCACCGTCGCCACCAAGTACGACGTGGGCGTGACCACGGTGGCGCCGACGGTCGCGACGGTGGTCGAGATCTTCGGCACCATCGCGGGCGGGCAGGACGTGATCCCCGGCACGTATACGGATACTGTCACCGCCACGGTCGACTTCTAGATGATCCTCCTCGGCGTCGCGCTGCTTGCTGCGGGTCTCAACGTCTCACCGGTGCAGGTGCGGCTGACGCCCGAGGAGTCGAAAGCGCTCGTCACCATTCGCAACGACGGTTCCGCGGAGACGCGGTTCCAGGTGACGGCGACGGCATGGGACGAGGATGCGGTGAAGGGCATGGTGCTCACGCCGACGCAGGACGTGGTGTTCTTTCCGGCGCTGTTTGCGTTGAAAGCCGGGGAGACGCGCAACGTCCGCGTCGGCGTGACGGTGCCGTTCGGGCAAGTGGAGCGGACCTACCGCGTCTTCATCGAGGAGCTGCCGCCGCGGGAGAAGCCGTCCGCGACGTCGTCGGTGCGGGTGCTGACGAGGGTGGGGATTCCGGTGTTCGTCGCTCCGCTGAAGACGCTGAACGACGTCAAGCTCTCGGCCATCGCGGTCTCGCCGGGCAAGGTTGCGGTGGACGTCCGCAACGCCGGCAACGAGCACTTCCGCGTCGACGCAGTGAGGCTCGAGGCGATGGCCCAGGGCGGCGCGAAGATGTTCGAGAAGCAGGCGCCGGGCTGGTACGTGCTCGCCGGGGGGCACAAGAAGTACGAGCTCGAGGTCCCGCGCGAGGAGTGCTCGCGCGTCCGGCGCTTGATCATCTCGGTGAAGACGGAGCGCGAGGAGATCTACCAGCAGGCGCTCGACACGCCGGGCGGCGCGTGCTCCGGTGTTTAGAACGTACGTTATAATTTTATTACTCTCGTTCTATGGAACTGCTGTCGCCCAGCCGGCCGGCGATCAGCGCGCATATCTCGACCTGTACCTGAACGACGCGGCGAAGGACACCGTGCTGGTCCGGTTGCGCGGCGCCCAGCGGCTCGACGACGCGCTGGTCGGCATCGACGATCTCGAGAAGGCCGGCCTGCACGGGCTGCACGGCGACCGCGAGATGCAGGACGGGCGCGAGTACGTCTCCTTGAAATCCCTCGCGCCGCTCGTGACGTACGCCGTCGACCAGCAGGCGCTCACCATCCGGGTCACCGCCGACGTATCGCTGCTGGAAAAGACCGCGATCGACCTCTCGCCGATCCAGCGGCCGCGCGACATGGTCCTGCGCCGCGACACCAGCGCGTTCTTCAACTACTCGGTGACCGGCGCGAGCGGAGCGGGCGTCTCCGGCGCTGCGGAGCTCGGCGCGAGCGTGCGCGGGAATCTCGCCTATACAGGCCTCACCGTCGCGACCGACGGCAGCGTCGTGCGCGGGCTGAGCAACCTGGTCCTGGACGATCCGGCGACCCTGCGGCGCGTGACGCTCGGCGACGCGGTGACGTCCGCGTCGCCGCTCGGCGGCATCGGCCTGCTCGCCGGCGTCAGCGTCACGCGCGAATTCACGCTCGATCCATACTTCGTCCGGCAGCCGCTGCCGCGGATGGCGGGCGCGATCACGTCGCCCTCGACGCTCGACGTCTACGTCAACGGCCAGCTGGTGCGGCAGGAACAGGTCGCTCCCGGGCCGTTCGAAGTGCGGAACCTTCCGGTCGCGAGCGGCGCCGGCTCGATCAGCTACGTCGTGCGCGACGCGTTCGGGCGCACGCAGGAATTCGCCTCGCCCTATTACGCGTCGTCGGGCGTGCTCGCCGACGGCGTGAGCGAATACGGGTATCACCTCGGATTCCGCCGCGCGGGATTCGGGACGGAATCTTTTCATTACGGACCGCCGGAATTCGTCGCACACCACCGGATCGGATTCGGGAACGTCGTCACCGCCGGGTATCGATTCGAATCCGGCCTGCAGCACGGAAGCGCTCTCGCGAGCGGCGGACCTTCGGCCGCATTTGCGCTGCCGGTCGGCGAGCTGGATCTCGACGGCGCCGCGAGTGTCGACGGAAGCGCAGCGGGGGCGGCGGGCTCGATCGGTTGGTCGCTGCTGACGCGAAAGTTCACCGCCGGGGCGGTCGTGCGCGCGATGACGCCCTCGTACGCCTCGCTCGGCCAGCCGGCCTCGGCGGATCGTCCGCTGCTGCAGCTGCTCGGCAGCGCCGGCGCGCCGATCTTCAGCGTGCTCGGCCTCACGCTCGAAGGTCAGGTCAACTCGATGCGCGACACGGGTCTGACCTCGAGCCTCTCGCTTCGCGCCGACGTGCGCCTGACCAACAATCTCTCGTTCATCGTCAGCGCCTCGCGGTTCCGCGCTCCCGGCGAGGCGCCCGAGTTCGGCGCCTTCGCGACGCTGCTCTACAATTTCGGCGCCGGCACTTCGGCCGACATGGGCGCGACCGCGTCGCGGCAGGGACCGGGCGCCAGCGCCAGCGTGCAGAGATCGCTGCCGCTCGGCGAGGGCTTCGGATACCAGCTGCGGAGCGCGCAGGATCCGGGCCAGCCCACGACCGGACTCGGGCAGGTCCAGTACCAGGGGCCGTACGGAACCTATCTCGCCTCGTATTCGAGGACCGGAGTCACCGACGGCGGCATCGCCACGGCGGCGGGCGGGCTGGTGTTGATCGACGGGAACCTGATGCTCTCGCGGCCGGTGCAGGAAGGTTATGCGCTCGTCCAGGTGCCCGGCGTCGAGGGCGTGCGCGGATACCTCAACAACCAGGAGATCGGTCGCACCAACCGCGGCGGGAATCTCCTGATCCCGTCGTTACAGCCTTATTACGGCAACCGGCTGAAGATCGGCGATTCCGACGTGCCGATCGACTACGAGGTCGGAAAGGTCGAGCAGGTGATCGGCACGCCGCTGCGCGGAGGCGCGCTCGTCCGCTTCGACGTGCAGCGCGTCCGCAGCGTCACCGGCCTGGTGCGGGTCGGCGACCGGGTGCCGGCGTATGGCGAATTGACCGTCGACGGCCGCGCCTCGCCGATCGGCGGGCGCGGCGAATTCTGGCTCGATCACGTCGGCGTCGGCCGCCACGACGCTCGGATCGAGTTCGGCGGCGGCACCTGCAAGTTCACGCTCGAAGTGCCCGAAGACGCTTCGGATCTCGGCACCCTCTCCTGCGCACTGCCGCTCGCGAGCCGCTAGCCGAGCATGTCGAGCAGGGCGCGCAGGGCGGCGAGCGCCCAGTCTTCGCGGCGCTCCAGCTCGATGCCGAGCTCGTCGAGCGCTTTTTCGAGGAGCTGCGTCTCGAGCAGCATCTGCAGCTCCCCGCGGTCCTTGGGCACGAACGGCGCGCCGTGCGCTCCCTCGAGCCAGGCGGCGAGGAACGCCGCCGGGATCCAGGTGGCCCACGACTTCGCCCACGGCTCGGCGGCGCCGCGCTCGTTCTCGCGCACCGTCGCCGGATCGCGCAGCGCGAGCGTCGCGGCGAGATCGAAGGAGCGCAGCATCGTCGCGATGTCGCGCAGCGGCGAACGCTTGCGCCTCCGCTCCGGCAGCGGCTTGTCCGGATTCTGGCCGAAGTCGACGACCGCGAAATCCTTTCCGGTCCAGAGCACGTTGGCGAGGTGGAACTCGCCGTGGATCCGGCTGCGCTGCGCGGTCAGCTTCGCGTGCTTGAGCGGCTCGAAGCGGGCGTAGAGATCCTTCTCGCGCGAGAGCAGCTGCTGCGCGAGCTCCGCGGGCCGGCCCTCGAGGCGCGCGGTGCGGAGCTGCCGCAGGACCTTTCCAGTGAGATTGCGCTTGGCCTGGTAGACCGAGCGCTGGTCGAGGGCGCTGTAGGCTTCGGGCGCGAAGGGAGGCTCCTCGGAGATCAGCGCGAGATGGAGCTCCGCGCCGCGGCGGCCGAGCAGCCGCGCCGCCGCCAGCGAGCTGCCGAGCATCTCGCGCGCCGCCGGCGGGACCTCGCCCTGAGCGAGATCGAGGATCGTCCCCGCCGGACGTGGCGGCGCTTTGAGGTTTCCGCTGCTCGCCAGTGCGCGATCGAAATAACGGCGGAGCTCCTCGCGGAAGAACTGCCAGGCGGTTCCCTGATTCGCGACGTATCCGTGAAGCGTGGCGACGGTGATCGGCTCGCCGCGGCGCGGCCGCAGCTCGAGCGCGCCCCAGAGCGGGGCGGTGGGAGCGCCCGGCGCGCGCTCGCTGAGCGCCCGCCCGATCTCCAGCTCGGGGCTCATCCCTTCGCCGAGGCGACGATAGAATTTCAGCAGCAGCGCGTCGCCGTACTGGACCGACGCGGAGTGGTGTTCTTGCCGGTAGAGCCGCGGCTCGCCGGTCGGCAGGCCCGGACGCGAGCTGGCGCCGAGCAGGCCCGACTCGCCGCGGCTGCGGGTCCCGGTCCGCATCGCTTCGAGCAGGTTCGCGGAGGCGGGCGGATCGAAGAGCGCGTCGACGAGGAACGCCGGCGAGCCGTCGCTGCGCCGCAGCTGCGCGATCACCGCCTGCGGCGAGGCGGGCTTCTCGCCGACCTCGATCGCCAGCGGAAGGACGAAATTCTCCGGATCGCCCTGGCTGAACTCGATCTGCACCAGCGCGACGCGCAGTCCGTCGAGCGGGATCACGTCGGTGATGCGCGCCAGCGAGATGTCGCGGCCTCGCGCGTGGAACCACCGGCGCCCTTCGATCCACGCCGGCAGCACCATCTCGATCGCGCTCCGCTCCGCCGGCGTGAACGCGCCTTCCCAGGCGCTCGCGACCTCGAGCAGCGGCGGCTGGTAGGACGCTTCGCCGAGCTCGGCGCGCTTCGGCTCCTGCAGCGAGAACCAGTTGAACGCGTGCTCGCCGAGCGTGAGCAGATACGGAAGATCGCCGACCGGAGGAAAGCGCGTCTTGCCGATCAGCTCGGTCGGCACGCGGCCCTTGTAACTGCGCAGATCGAGCTCGACGTACTGCGTGAAGCGCGAGAGGTTGGCGACGACCAGCACCGTCTCGTCCTCGAAATGGCGGATGAAGGCGAGCACCTTCGGATTCTCGGGCGAGAGGAACTCGATGGTGCCGCGGCCGAACGCCTGGAACCGCTTGCGCAGCGCGATCAGGCGCTTCATCCACCACAGCAGCGAGTTGGAGTTGGCCTGCTGCGATTCGACGTTGAGCGACTCGTAGTGATACTCGGGATCGATGATCACCGGCAGGATCAGACGCTGAGGATTCGATTTCGAATAACCGGCGTTGCGATCCGGGCTCCATTGCATCGGCGTGCGGACGCCGTTGCGATCGCCGAGGAAGACGTTGTCGCCCATCCCGATCTCGTCGCCGTAATAGAGGACCGGCGTGCCGGGTAAAGAGAGCAACAGCGCGTTCATCAGCTCGACCTGCCGCCGATCGTTGCCGACCAGCGGAGCGAGGCGCCGGCGGATGCCGAGGTTGATCCGCATCGTCGGCTCGTGCGCGAACGCCTTGTACATGTAGTCGCGCTCTTCGTCGGTGACCATCTCCAGCGTCAGCTCGTCGTGGTTGCGCAGGAACAGCGCCCACTGGCAGTTCGCCGGGATCTGCGGCGTCTGCGCGAGGATGTCCATGACCGGCAGCCGGTCCTCCATGTGAATCGACATGAAGATCCGCGGCATGATCGGGAAGTGGAAATTCATGTGGCATTCGTCGCCGTTGCCGAAATAGGCGGCGGCGTCTTCGGGCCATTGGTTGGCTTCGGCGAGAAGCAATCGATTCTTGAAGCGCTGGTCGACGTGGGCGCGCAGCTTGCGAAGGAAGACGTGGGTCTCGGGAAGGTTTTCGCAGTTGGTCCCGTCGCGCTCGAAGAGATAGGGGACCGCGTCGAGCCGGAGCCCGTCGACGCCGAGGCCGAACCAGAAGTCGACCACCCCGAGCATGGCCTCGTGGACCGCGGGATTGTCGAAATTCAAATCCGGCTGATGAGCGAAGAAACGGTGCCAGTAATACTGCTTGGCGAGCGGGTCCCACGACCAGTTCGAGGGCTCGAAGTCCTTGAAGATGATCCGCGCGTCGCGATAGCGGTCGGGCGTGTCGCTCCAGACGTAGAAGTTGCGCTCCGGCGATCCGGCGGGAGCGCGCCGCGCGCGCTGGAACCAGGGATGCTGATCGGAGGTGTGGTTGAGGACCAGCTCGGTGATGACGCGAAGGCCGCGGCGGTGGGCCTCCGCGACGAAGGTGCGGAAGTCGTCGAGCGTCCCGACGTCGGGGTGGACGTCGGTGTAATCGGAGATGTCGTAGCCGTCGTCGCGGCCCGGAGACGGGCAGATCGGGAGCAGCCAGAGCGCGTTGACGCCGAGGTCCTGCAGGTAATCGAGCTTGGAGGTGAGGCCGGGGAAATCGCCGATGCCGTCGCCGTTGGAATCCATATACGAGCGCACGCGCAGCTCGTAGATGATCGCGTCCTTGAACCACTGCGGGTCGTCGCGAAGCTGCCCGCGGCGCGTCTCCCACGGTTTGCGCTTCACCTCGCGCTCCTGCCGTAGATCTGCGTCGTCGCCCGCAACCGATCCTGCACTTCGGCGCCGGGCGATTCGGCCAGACGCCACTCCCAGTTGCCTTGGGACGTCCCGGGAAGGTTCATGCGCGCCTCGGTGCCGAGGCCGAGCAGGTCCTGCATCGGCGCGATCGCGATGTTGGCGACCGACGCCCAGACGCAGCGGATCATCTCCCAGTGGATCTCGCGGCCGGAGGTGCCGAGATAATCGAGCGCGGTGCGGCGTTCCTTGTCGTCGAGCTTTTCGAACCAGCCGCGGGTGGTGTCGTTGTCGTGGGTTCCGGTGAACGCCACCGAATTGCGATCGTAGTTGTGCGGCAGAAACGTCGGCCCCTGCGGATCGGTTCCGAACGCGAATTGCAGCAGCTTGATCCCCGGGAAGCCGAACCGGTCGCGCAGCGCCGTCACCTCCGCCGTCACCGCGCCGAGATCTTCGGCGATCAGCGGCGCGTCGCCGAGCCGTTCGAACAATTTCGCGCCCGGGCCCGGCACCCAGCGGCCGTTCATGGCCGTCGGCTCGCTCACCGGGATTTCCCAGTAGCGCGTGAAGCCGATGAAATGGTCGAGCCGCAATACGTCGAACATCTGTAATAAATTCGTAACCCGCGTTATGAACCAGCGCAACGTGGCGTCGTCCCACCGGTAGAGCGGATTCCCCCAGCGCTGTCCGGTGGCGCTGAAGTAGTCGGGCGGAACGCCGGCGATCACCGTCGGCTGGCCCTGCTCGTCGAGGAAGAACATCTCCCGGTGCGCCCAGACGTCGGCGCTGTCGTGGGCGACGAAGATCGGAAGGTCGCCGATCAGGGCGATCCCGAGGGTTGCGCAATGCCCTTTCAGCGACTGCCAGTGGCGCGCGAAGAGGAACTGCTCGAACCGCTGCTGGTCGATCTCGCGGCGCAGCGCGTGGCGCGCCCGGTCGACCGCGTCCGGATCGCGCGCGCGCAGCTCCGGTTCCCATTCGGTCCACGGCCGATCGCGCCGCGCGCGCTTGATCGCGGAATAGAGCGCGAAGTCCTCCAGCCACGGCGCGTTCTGGGAACAGAACACCTCGTAGGAAACATGGTCGCTGGTGCGTTTGCCGAATGCGTCGAACGCGGTCCGCAGCTTCTCTTCGCGCCAGGCGCGGGCGGCGGCGTAATCGGTGCGGGGCAGGGAAAAGCGCGGCGGATCGGCGAGGGCGGTGCGCGGCAACAGGCCTTCGTCGACCAGGCGATCGAGGCTGATGAGCAGCGGATTTCCCGCGAACGCCGACAGCGCGCTGTAGGGCGAGTTGCCGTACCCGACGGGGCCCGCCGGGAGCATCTGCCAGAAACGCTGTCCGGCGGCGGACAACCAGTGGGCAAACTGGTGCGCTTCCGGTCCGAGATCGCCGCAGCCGTGAGCGCCGGGCAGAGAAGTCGGGTGCAGGAGGACGCCGCTTGCCCGCTGTGTCAGGACGGAGGACATGCGTGGGCCTCAAAATAGGGTAGCGATTGCATGGTAGGAACGCCCCGTGCCGCTCGCTGTCCTTTTTCGCGATTTGCAGCTCGCCGTCGTGGACAAGCCGGCGGGGCTGGCGGTCGACGAGGACGTCTTGCCGCTCGCCGCGCGCGAGTTGGCGCCGCCGGGCGGCCGCTCCTGGCCGCGCGTCGTGCACCGGCTGGACAGGGGGACGAGCGGCTGCTTGCTGCTCGCTCTGCGGAAGGGGGCCGAAACGGCATTGAAGAGCGCGTTCGAAGAAAAACGAGTCGAAAAAGCCTATCTGGCGCTGGTGCAGGGCTCGCCGCCCGATCGCGCGGAGCTCGACACGCCTTACGGGCAGAAAAAGAACAATCGTTATGAATTTACAACGCACGTTATAACGGCGCGCCGCGCGCGACTCCGCTACCAGGTCGTCGAGCGTCTGCGCGAGGCCGCGCTGCTCCGGGTCGATCTCGACACCGGACGGACGCACCAGATCCGCGTGCAGCTCGCCGAGTCGGGATTCCCGGTCTTCGGCGACGAGAGCTACGGCGGACCGCAGGCGTCCCGCCTGATGCTGCACGCGGAAAGGCTCGTCTTCCCCCACGACGGCCGCGTCGTCGAGTGCGTCGCGCCGCTGCCGGACGACCTACGGGCCGCTCTCGTGCAGCTCCGCTGACTTCGCCGGCGCGGCGAGGAACTGCTCGAGCTCGTCCTTGCGCGCGGCCGCGTCGCGCTCGCCGAGCGACATCAATTCACCGGCGTACTCCGCGTCGAAGAGCAGGTAGCTGAGGATGTCGGACGGATCGCCGCCTCCGGCAGCCTCGCCGAGCCTGCGCAGGAGATACCCGGCGGGCCCCGACAGCCGCGAGCGCACCGCGGGGCGCTCGAGGACGTGGGCGGCGAGCGCGCCGAGGTCCTGCGAGGGACGGATGAACACGTCCGCGACCGGCCGCAGGCCGCCGCCGGCCGCCTCGAGCGCGGCCGCGAGCGGCTCGCGGCCGATCGCGATCGGGCTCAACCGGGACAACTCGGTGAGCGCGGCGTTCACC
>JAIVGS010000001.1 GCA_020201435.1 Myxococcales bacterium | reverse complement strand
GGACTCCGGCGGGCCGCTCGCACCCACTGCGGGTAGCACGTGGCCGCGGGTCGGATACGACAACTGCAACTCGAGCAATACGGCCTTCACTTGTCAGTAGCGCACATCTGACTGCGGGCCAGAATTCTGGCCACTTCAGTTCAACTTGAAGCACCAGGCCGGCCAGCTCACGGCGGGCGACGCGCACCTGAGGGACGACGCGCAGTCGAAGGGCAAGCTCGCGACCGCCGCGCTGTCGGCGGCGCGGTACTGCTCGTCGGCGGCGCAGTGCTCTCGTTCGCATTCTGACGCTCGTCCGCTTGTCGCGCTGGACCTCCGCGCGTAGATTCCGCGCCCCATGGCGATTCCGATGCACGTCTTTCGCGAGTACGACATCCGCGGTCTGGTCGCCAACGAGTTGACGCCGCAGTTTGCCGAGCAGCTCGGACGCGGATTCGGGCAGTACCTCCTCGAGAAGAACCCGGGGGCGCAGAGCATCGTCCTCGGCCGCGACCACCGCACCTCGAGCGAAGGCCTCGCCGCGGCGTTCTCGAAAGGCGTGCGCAGTCAAGGCATCGAGGTCATCGCCATCGGCGTGGTGCCGACGCCGGTCACCTATTTCGCGGCGCACACGCTGCCGGTCGACGGGTTGTGCATGATCACCGGCTCGCACAACCCGCCGGAGTACAACGGCTTCAAGGTCGGAATCGGCAAGTCGACCCTCGCCGGTTCGGAGGTGCAGGAGCTCAAGTCGAAAGTCGTCGAAGCGCGCGACGGCGGGCGCGACGCGCGCGAGGTCGATCACGACATGATCGTCCCGTACATCCATTTCATCGTGCAGTCGCTCGGTCTCGCCGAGCGGCCGCTGCGGGTGGTCTGCGACGCGGGCAATGGCACCGGCGGCATCGTCGGGCCGCGGCTCCTGCGCGCGCTCGGCCATCACGTGACCGAGCTGTTCTGCGACCTCGACGGGACCTTCCCCAATCACCACCCCGATCCGACGGTCGAGGAGAACCTCAAGGACCTGCAGCGCAAGGTCGCCGAAAACGGCGCCGACGTCGGCATCGCCTGGGACGGCGACGCCGACCGGGTCGGGGCGGTGGACGAGAAAGGCCAGATCCTCTGGGGCGACCAGCTGATGATCCTCTTCTCGCGCGACGTGCTCAAAGAGCGGCCGGGCGCGGCGATCGTGAGCGAGGTCAAGTGCTCGCAGACCCTCTACGACGACATCGAAAAGCACGGCGGGCGCGCGATCATGTGGAAGGCCGGCCACTCGCTGATCAAGGCCAAGATGGCGCAGGAGCACGCGCTCCTCGCCGGCGAGATGAGCGGGCACATCTTCTTCAAGCACCGCTATTACGGCTTCGACGACGGCATCTATTCGGCGGCGCGGCTTTTGGAGCTGCAGGCCCGCGACGGACGGAAGCTCTCGGCGATGCTCGACGGCGTGGCGAAGACATGGGCCTCGCCCGAGATCCGGTTCGACTTCCCCGAGGAGAAGAAGTTCCGCGCCGTCGAGCTGGCCACGGAGCGCCTGCGCAAGCACGGCAAGACGGTCGAGATCGACGGCGTGCGGGTGGCGATCGACGGCGCGTGGGGCCTCGTTCGCGCCTCGAACACGCAGCCGCTCCTGGTGCTGCGCTGGGAGGCCCGAAGCGAGGCGAAGCTGCGCGAGATCAAGCAGTTGATCGAGGGAACCGTGCAGCAAATCCGTAAGGAACTCGGGTAGTTCGCTTATGGTGCCCGGAGCCTGCTAGGATCCGAACGGGCATGAAGCGTGACGAGCTCTACGTCGGAGTCGACCTCGGCGGCACCAACGTGCGCGCGGCCGTCGTCGACCTCGGCGGTCACGTACTCGGGCAGGAGAAGCACCGGCTGCTGTCGCGCGAGCCGCCGCAGGTGGCCGAAGCGGTGGTGCGGGCGGCAAAGACGGCGTGCGGCGCGGCGGGAATGCCGTTCGGCGAGATGAAGGGCATGGGTGTCGGCGTCGCCGGCTGGATCGAGCGCGGCACCGGCATGGTGATGAACGCGCCCAACCTCGGCTGGCGGGAAGTGCCGTTCCTGAAGCTCGTGCAGGCGCGGGCGCCGCGGCTGCCGATGTGGATCGGGAACGACCTGTCGGTCGCGGCGTGGGGCGAGCGGGCGGCGGGAGCAGGGCGGGGAGTCGACGACCTGATCGTGGTGCTCGTCGGCAGCGGCGTCGGAGCCGGCATCATCCTCGGCGGCAAGCTGCACGAAGGGGTCTCCGGGGTCGCGGGCGAGTTCGGCCACATCCTCGTCCATCCCGGCGGACGGCTCTGCGGCTGCGGACAGCGCGGATGCCTCGAGGCCTACGCGGGGGGACACAATCTCGCGGCGTGGGCGCGCGACGACTTGCGCATCGCGATGGCGGCGGCGCGGGCGGCGGGGGAGCGGCACCCGGCGGTCGGACGGAAGCTGCTCGAGATCGCGGGCGAGCCCGACAAGGTCACCGCCGCCGCGATGGAGCGGGCGGCGCACGAGGGCGACGAGCTGTCGCGCCGGTTGCTCGAGGAGGCCGGCAACCTGCTCGGGGTGGCACTCTCGAACCTCGTCACCGTGCTCAACCCGGCGCGGCTGCTGCTCGGGGGCGGCGTGCTCACCGGGTCGCCGCGGATGATGCGGGCGGCGATGGAGCAGATCGACGCTCACACCTCGAAGGCCGCGCGCAAGGCCCTGAAGATCTCGGCGCCGGAGCTGGGTGAACAGGCCGGCGTCGTCGGCGCCGCCCTGCTCGCTCGCGCCTCGCTCGCGCAGGCTGCTTGAAAGCAAAATCTCAGCGCGAAGGCAGAAGGCGCTAAGGTCACCGGGTCATTGTGGAGCGGCGTTGGTTGCCAAACCCAACCACTTCGCGTCTTCGCGCCTTCGCGGTGCGCTTTTCAGTTGATCGTGAAGTGCACTGTGAATGGCACCGTCGTCGCGACCGGCGTGCCGTTCACGGTGGCGGGCGAGAAACGGTATTCGGACTTGACCATGCGGGCGGCGGCTTCGCCGAGGCCTTCGCCCGGCTCCTGGATGATGTCGACTTTGGCCACCGAGCCGTCGGAGTCGATCAGGATCCGCAGCCGGACGTCGCCCTCGAAGCCGTCCTTCAGCGCCTGCGGCGGGTAGTACTTGCGCAGGTTGATCGACTCGCCGTTGAGCGGCCGCGGCAGCTCGGTCACCTGCGCCGCGGGAGCGTACTTCTCGGCCTTGTAGGGCTTCGCTTCCTCGGGCGGGCGCGCGACCTGTGACGGCGTCCCTTGCAGCGTGTTGCCGACGCCGACCGCAAAGTCGCCGCCCTGGGTCGTGCTCTCCAGCGTAATTCCGGTGATGATCACGGGGGCCTGGGTTTGGGTCCTGGCTTCGGTCGCCGGCGGGGGCGGCGCCTTCGTAGGCGGCGCGGGCAGCGGCGAGCTCGCCTGCGCGCGCGCCACTCTCAACGGCTTGCGCGGCGGTGGGGGAGGCGGCGGCGCCTCGCGCGCGGCGACTTTCTCGACCACCGCGATCTGCAAGGCCTGCTGCCGGGCGTGCGGCGCCCGCAGCGAGAGCCGCGCCATCAGTCCCGCGATGGCGAGATGCACGACCAGCGAGATGGCCAGCGCGCGGGTCACTCCTGCTTCTCGATCTGGATGGCGAACTTGATCACGCCCGCGCCTTTGAGGACGTCGAGCAGGTGCGTCACCATCCCGTGGGTCGCGTTCTTGTCGGCGCCGACGATCGCCTGGACGTCCTCGCCCTTCGACCGCGCGTCGTTGACCGCGGCCACGAGGCCGGTGTCGTCGACCGGCGCCCCGTTCAGGTACGTCTTTCCGTCCCTGGTGACGAGCAGCGCGAACGTCTTCTGCACGGTCTCGCCGCCGTGGGCCGCGCGCGGCAGCTCGACCTCGATCGTCTCCTTCACGATGTACGACGCCGTCACCATGAAGATGATCAACAGCACGAGGGTGATGTCGACGAGCGGGGTGACGTTGATGCCGTTGATCCCCTCGTCCTCGGGTTCTGTAATGTTTCCAGCCATTTACGCGCTCTTGTTGCGGGCCACGTGGAGGCCGGAGGCGATCGCGTTGCCGAGCGCGTTGGAGCGACCGATCACGCGCTTGAGGAGCCGCTGGAAGATGTTGAAGGCGAGCACGGCGGGGATGGCGACGAAGAGGCCGACCGCGGTCGCGACCAGCGCCTCCGAGATGCCGGCCATGACCGTGCCGGCCGTGCTCGAGCCGCCTCCGCGGTTGGCGACGGCCAGGTCGGCGAAGGCGCGGATGATGCCGAGCACGGTGCCGAAGAGCCCGATGAACGGGGCGTTGTTCCCGAGCGTGCCGAGGACGAAGAGCCACTGTTCGTACTCGAGCCGGCGGCGGTCGATCGTCGATTGCACCGCCTTCTCGACGGCCTCGTGTCCGCCGGCAGCGACGCCGGCGGCGGCGCGCACCACCTCGGCCTCCATCGAGTCGCTGACCGCGAGCGACGCCGCGCCCGAGAGATCTCCGCTCTGGCAGCGCTTCAAGAGCTCCGGAAAGGTCTTCGACATCCGGCGGCGGCCGAAGTAGAGGGCGCGCTCGACCATCACCGCGACCGAGAGCACCGAGAGCGCGAGCAGGAGCCAGAGGACCCAGTTTGCGCCGAGCAGCGTGAAGGCGAGCAGTTTCTCGGCGATCACTTCGCGGCCTCCGGGAGATCGAAGGCCCCGACGGCCTTCGCGACCCGCAGCGCCGCGATCTGGACCGAGAGGCGCTGCTGCAGCGCCGTCGATTCGCTCTGGAAGAGCGCGGCCTCGGCGTCGGAGACCTCGACCTGCGACGCGGTCCCGGCGGCGAACTGGGCGCGGACGAGCCGCTCGTTTTCGCGCGAGGCGGCCAGCGCCTGCTCGGCCTCGTCGCGCAGGGCGCGGGCCGACTCGAGATCGAGCTGGGCGCGCCGCAGCTCGTCCTCGATCCGCGAGGCTTCGCTGCGCGTCTGGGCGCGGGCCTGCCGCATCTGGCTGTCGGCGTCCTTGAGCGCCACATAGCGGAAGCCTCCGTCGTAGATCGGCAGGGTGATCGTCAGCGCGAACGCCCAGGTGCTGGCGTCGATGGTCGAGGCGGCCACCGGGTGGTTGTAGCGGGCGTTGGCGGTGAGCGCCAGAGACGGGAGGAACTGCGCCCAGGCGTCGGTCTTGAGGCGCGCCGCGATCTCCTCGTTGGCGCGCGCGGCGGCCATCTCCGGCCGCTCCTCGAGGGCCTTGGCGATCAGGTCCTTGAACGCGCCGCGGATCTCCTCCGGCGGCTGGGCGGGAGGAGCCAGCTCGAAGGCCGTGTCGCGGCGGTCGAGGAGCGCGGCGAGCTGGCTCCTGGAGGCCGCGTAGTTGAACTGGGCGCGGCGCGTTTCCTGGTCGGCGCGGAGGTAGTCGATCCGCGCGCGCAGGGCGGCCGAGAGCTGGATCAGGCCGGCTTCGTAGCGGGCTTGCGCTTCGATCGCGTGATCGCGGGTCGCTTTCGCCTGCCGCGCCGCGACCGCCGCGAGCTCCTTGAGGGCGAGGCCGGCGTAATACGTCGAGGCGACGTCGAGCAGCAGCTCGCGCCGCTGCTGGGTCTCGGTGAGGCGCGCGACCTCGACCTGCTGGTAAGCGGTCTGCAGCGCCGGGACGGCGCGGTAGTTGAAGATGTTCCAGTTGAAGTTGATCGCCGCCGACTGCGTGTTGGGGCCGGTGCTGGTGATCGAAAGGCGCGAGTAGTCGATGTACGCGCCGGAGTACGAGTTGTGGGTGACGGTGCCGGTCGCGGTCAGCGTCGGCTGGACGGTGGCCCACGCGCGCTGGACGTTGTTCTGCGCCTGGGTGACGCGCTCGAGGGCGACCGCGAGATCGGGCGACCGGTCGCGGAGCTGGGCGAGGGCTTCGGCGAGCGGGAGGACGGGCCCTTCCGGCGGCGCCTCGGGAACGGGTGCCGGCAGCGGCTCGCGGATCGAGGACCGCGCCGGCGGCTCCACGGGCCGCACCGGTTGGAGGATCTGCGCGAGGAGAAGGGCGGCGAGCACGAGAGGCGGAAGGTCTTTGAAGGGCG
Organism: Myxococcales bacterium; assembly: GCA_020201435.1. Classification (GTDB taxonomy): domain Bacteria; phylum Myxococcota; class Myxococcia; order Myxococcales; family 40CM-4-68-19; genus 40CM-4-68-19. The sequence continues at coordinate 48,742 of JAIVGS010000001.1, read as the reverse complement.
GGCCGATGTCAACAGGCGATGCCGGCCTTGCGCAGCGACTTGCGCGCGAGCGAAGAGAGGCCGAGCTGGTGCAGGTCGTTCGGCGCGACCCACTTGAGCGAGTCGGTTTTCGGCGCCCCGCTGGCATGGCCGGCCCGGATTGCCACGCGGACTTCGCGGTGGGTGAGCGTCTGGGCGACGACGCCGCGGTCTTCGAGCCGACCCCGCACGCGGACGCCCGGCCATTTTGGCAGTCTGGCACCCGGGTCTGACATCGGAAGGTCCCACATTCCAGCGAACAGCGAGTCGGGTGGGCGGCGGGCGAGGAGGATCGCCCCGTCGCGGCGGCGGAGGGCGACGGCTTTCCATTCGAGAAGCGGCCGGTCGGGGCGTTTCTTCGGCTCGGGGAACCGCTCGGGGGTGTCTCGGCCGAGGCAACTCATACGAATCGTACAATTTGTACAATTCGGGGCGCGGGGGGTGCACACCGTCGCCCCGAGCTCCATCAGCGCCTCGTTGAACTCGCCGGCGTGGCCGCGCGGCAACAGCTCTTCGGCGATCTTCCACGACTTTGCGCGGGCGTCGCCTTCCAGGCGGAAGACGCGAGCGAGGACGCGAGCGACGTTGCCGTCGACGAGCGCGACGTCCTCGTTGTGCGCGAGCGAGGCGACCGCGGCGGCGGTGTACGGACCGAATCCGGGGAGCGCGCGCAGCTCGTGAGCCGTCGCCGGAAGGCCGTTCTGCGCGGCACGCGCCGCTTTGTGCAAGTTGCGGGCACGGCGGTAGTAGCCGAGGCCGCTCCAGAGGGCGAGGACGTCGTCGAGCGGCGCCCGGGCCAGCGACTGCAACGTCGGAAAACGGTTCAGGAAGCGCTGGTAGTACGGGATCACGACGTCGACGCGCGTCTGCTGGAGCATGACCTCGCTGATCCACGTCCGATACGGGTCGCGCGGCTCGGTCCGCCAGGGCAGCGGCCGTTTCGCTTTGCGGAACCAGCGCAGCAGCTTCGTGCTAAACATGCGCGCCCATGAAGCGGATCCGCGTGCACAGCGTCGAGCAGTACGTCCAGGAGATCGGCCCGCTGATGCAGAAAGGGCTGGAGATGTATCGCGCCGACATGCCCGAGGAGGGCCTGCTCGGCGTCGGCTTCACCGGCGCGGATACCGAGGTGCTCATCTCGATCGAAGAGTTCAAGGCGACGGGGGATCTGGTCAAGTACGGCGAGTTGATCGACCCGTACGAGCCCGAGGGCAAGAAGACGCAGAAGGTCAAGGGCGATAAGAAGTAGCGGCTTCGACGTCGGCGACCGTGCGCGGGATGTCGCGGGTCAGGTTGTCGTGGCCCTGCGCGGTGACGAGGATGTCGTCCTCGATCCGGATGCCGATTCCCCGCAGCTCGGGTGGGGCCTGGTCGTCGTCGGAGGCGATGTAGAGACCCGGTTCGATGGTGAAGACCATGCCCGGTTCGAGCGGGCGAGGCTGGCCGTCAGGGGTGCGGTAGTTGCCGACGTCATGCACGTCGAGGCCGAGCCAGTGGCTGGTGCGGTGCATGTAGTAGCGACGGAAGGCGTTGTCCTTGATCAGCGCGTCGACGTCGCCGCGCAGGAGGCCGAGTTTGACCATGCCCTCGGTCAGGATGCGGACGGCTTTGTCGTGCAGCCCCTCGATCGTCTCGCCCGGCCTGGTCGCCGCGATGCAGGCGTCCGCGGCGTCGAGGACGAGCTGGTAGCACGCGCGCTGGGACGGCGAGAATTTTCCCGACGCGGGCCAGGTGCGGGTGACGTCGGCGGTGTAGAGGTCGGCTTCAGCGCCGGCGTCGATGAGCACCAGCTCCCCCTCGCGGACCGGCGCGCGGTTGTCGTTGTAATGCAGGACGGTCGCGTTCTCGCCCGCGGCGACGATCGGGTAGTAGCCCCAGCCGCGGCCGCCGCCGTGGCGGAATTCCCGCTCGAGGACGGCATGCAGCTCGTATTCGTTGGTGCCGGGGCGTCCGGTCTTCATCGCGGCGACGTGGCCGCGGCGGGTCAGCTCGACCGCCTTGCGCAGGGTATCGATCTCGAGCGGTTCTTTCCGCAGGCGCAGCTCGTGGACGATCTGGCCGGGATCCTCGATCCGGGTGGGCGCGTCGATCCCGGCCCGCGCGCGCATCCGCAGGCTGCGCAGCATCCGGCCGAGGCGGGAGTCGAAGTCGGGGTCGTCGCCGCCGAATCGGTAGAAGAGCGTCCGCGCGGCGCCGATCAACTTCGGCAGCTCCTCGTCGAGCTTGCCGACCTCGAACGCCTGGTCGGCGCCGAACGACTTCACCGCGCCCTCGACGCCGGCGCGGCGGCCGTTCCAGATCTCGCGCTCCTTGTCGCGCGGACGGACGAAGAGCGTGAACGGTTTTTCGCCCTGCGTGGAGAGCACCGCGACGGCCTCGGGCTCCTCGAAACCGGTGAGAAAGAAGAGGTCGCTGTCGGCGCGGTAGGGGTGCTCGACGTCGCTGTTGCGGGTGGCGACCGGCATCCCGGGAAAGACCGCGACGGCGCCGGTGGGGGCCATCTCGCGCATTCGCCGGAGGACTTCGTCGCGTCGGGCCTTGTGCACCTTGGCGTCGAAAGCGGGGGTGACGGGCATGCGCTCTGTTCTAACAGGACTTTTCGGCGGAAACAGGCTGCGCGGCGGGCGGCCGTTGGATACCTTGTCGTACAGACCTTCGGAAAGGAACGGCCATGGCCGAGAAAGGCTTGTCGAGCGACGGCGAGATCCAGAGCGCGCTGTCGGAGCTGCCCGGGTGGAAGCGGGACGGGAAGGCGATCGTGAAGACGTTCGATCTCAAGGGTTTCAAGGCTGCGATGGCGTTCGCCGGTACCGTCGGCGAGCTGGCCGAACGCGCCGACCATCACCCGGACATCCTGATTCAGTACGCGAAGGTGACGTTGACGCTGTCGAGCCACGACAAGGGCGGAATTACCGATCGCGACCTGCGCCTGGCGCGGCAGATCGAGGCGGCAGCCAAGGACCAGATGGCATAGTCTGCGTTCGTGGGAACGCCCGACTGGATGCTCGACGACGACGCGCTGCTGGCGCAGTGCGAGGTGCAGGCGCATCGGGCGAGCGGGCCGGGCGGGCAGCACCGGAACAAGGCGGAGACGGCGGTGCGGCTGGTGCATCGGCCGTCGGGGATCACCGTCGAAGGAAAAGACGAGCGATCGCGGACGCAAAACCTGCGCATCGCGCTGGGGCGCCTGCGCGAGAAGCTCGAGCGGCGCGCGTATCGGCCGCCGCCGCGCCGGCCGACGCGGCCGTCGCGCGCATCGAAGGAACGGCGTGTCGATTCGAAAAAGAAGCACGCGGCGAAGAAGGCGCTGCGGCGGGGCTTCGGCGAGTGAAGTTTTTTCTCGCCCTTCTACTAGGGGCTCCCGTGCCCCACCCAAGTCCGATCATATCACGCGGGTCTGACACCGCCCCGTCCGACGCGGTGGCCGCCGCCCGCGAAGACCGCTTCATCGATCTCCTCCGCACCTATCCGGAGCGACCCCCGTCCGACACCTTCCGCCAGGTCGCCGAGCTCATCGACGAAGGTCCGTTCGCCGAGCGCGACCGTGCCGAGTACTGGATCGGCAGCGCCCGCCTCGCCGCCGGCGACCGCGACGGCGCGCGCGCCTGGTTCACCCGCCTCGCTCGCGATTACCCGGGCTCGGTCTGGGAAGAGCGGAGCTGGCTCGGCCTCGGCGACGCGGCCGCGCGGGAACGCGACTACTCGGCGGCGCTCTCCTGGTACGCGAAGGCCGCGACCGCCGGCGACGCCGCGGTCCGCGAGCTCTCACGAATCAACACCGGCCAGTCGCTCGTCCTGCGGCGGCGACAGCGCCTCGCCTGGGCGGCGGGCGTTCTCGCTCTCGCGATCGCAGCGTTCTTCGCCTGGAGCGGCCGGCGCTCGAGCCTGTTGCCGCTCCCGCCGGAGACGCACGTCGTGCTGCCCGTCCTGGCGGTCCTCGCGGTGCTCTCGGTGAAGGTCGATCCCGCGCCGCGCGCCGCAATCCTGGAAATCTGCGCCGGCGGCGCGGTCGTTTCGTTGCTCAGCGGCAGGCGGCTGCGCGCAATCCGGCCTCTTGCGATCGGCCGCGCGGTGCATGCCGCTCTCGCCCTCGCGGCGCTCGGTTGCCTCGCGTACGTCGCAGTGTACAGAGCCGACCTGATCGGCATGGTTCAGGAAACGCTCCGCATCGGGCCGGAGTAGAGTCCGGGCATGCCTTCATCTCCCGAGGAAAAAGGCTTCGGACAGGGCAATCCCGCGCTGCACGAGTGGGCGCTGGGCGTCTTTCGTCCGGAGGACGCGGTCCTGAGCGAGATCCGCCAGCGCAGCATCCGCGAGGGCCTCCCGGCGATCGCGGTCGGCAAGTTCGACGGCCTCCACCTCGAGGTGCTCGCGCGCGCGGCCGGAGCGCAGAAGGCGGTCGAGATCGGGACGCTCGGCGGTTACAGCGGCGTCTGCCTGTTGCGCGGGATGGCGCCGCACGGCGTGCTGTACACCTTCGAGTACTCGGAGAAGCACGCGCGGGTGGCGAACGAGTCGTTCCACAAGGCCGGCGTCGCGGCGCGGGTGCACGTCCACGTCGGAGCGGCGATCGAGAAGCTGCCCGAGATCGAGGCCGAGGCCCCGTTCGATCTCGTCTTCGTCGACGCGGACAAGGTTTCCTATCCGGCGTACCTCGCGTGGGCGGCCGATCACCTGCGCGAGGGCGGGCTGCTCCTCGCGGACAACGCCTTCGGTTTCGGCGAGATCCACTTGCCCGGCGACGACGAAGGCCGAAAAGCGCTGCGCAAGTTCAACGAGGAGCTCGCACAGGGCGGCCGCTTCCGCGCGACGATGATCCCGACTGCTGAAGGGCTCGCTCTCGGGGTGAAGGTCAAGTAGAAGCAAAATCTCACCGCGGAGGCGCAGAGAGCGCAGAGGTCGCGGAGATTCTTTTTGGTAAAAAACCTCCGCGTCCTCCGCGCCTCCGCGGTGCGCTGGAAGTCGTTACCCGCCCCGCACCGAAGCGTCGGCTTTCTCGACTTCTTCGGCGCGCGCCTTGCGCCAGGCGCGCAACTTGTCCCGTAATTCAGGGCGCTTGCCCGCGAGGATCGCGACGGCGAGCAGCGCCGCATTGGCCGCGCCGGACTTGCCGATCGCCAGCGTCCCCACCGGCACCCCGCGCGGCATCTGGACGATCGACAGCAGCGCGTCGGCGCCGCCGAGCGTCGTCGACGGGACCGGGACGCCCAACACCGGCAGGATCGTCTTCGCCGCGACCACCCCCGGGAGGTGCGCGGCGCCGCCGGCGGCCGCGATCAGCACTTCGAGACCGCGCTGCTCGGCGGTCGACGACCACTGCAAGACCGCCTCCGGCGTCCGGTGCGCCGAGAGCACGCGCACCTCGTGCTCGACGCCGAAATCGCGCAGGATCTCGACCGCGCCCTGGAGCGTCTCGAGATCGGTCTTGCTGCCCATGATGATGCCGACGAGTGGATTCGCCATGCGCGCCGGTAACATCCGGCATGAGAAAGTTCAAGCTGTTAGTCTGCGCCGATGCTTTTCGATGTTCGAGGGTTGAAGCTCCATGCGATCGAGCGGGGGCAGGGACGGCCGACGCTCCTGCTCCATGGCTGGCTCGACCATGCCCACTCGTTCGACCTGCTCGCGCCGCTCCTGCCCGGGCGCACCGCCGCGCTCGACTTCCGCGGCCACGGCGACTCGCAGTGGGTCGGCGCGGGCGGCTTCTACCACTTCGTCGAGTACATCGCCGACCTCGACGAGGTCGCCGAGCAGCTCTCGCCGAGCGAGCCGCTGCGCATCGTCGGCCACTCGATGGGCGCCGCCGCCGCGCTGGTCTACGCCGCGGCACGACCGGCCCGCGTCGAGCACTTGACGATGATCGACGCGGTGCCGCTGAAGATTTCGACCGACGAGGTGCCGGCGCGGTTCACCTCCTACCTGCAGGACCTGCGCAAGACGCCGCGAAGACGGCGCCGGGTCGAATCGGTGGCAGACGCCGCCGAGCGCCTCCGCCGGAACAATCCGTCGCTCTCGGCGAAAGCGGCGCTGATCCTCGCCGAGCACGGCGTCTCGCCCGATCCGGAGCAGGACGGCATGCTGGCCTGGAAGTGGGACCCGCTCTTGCGCGCGCACTCGCCGCTGCCGATCACCGAGGACGTCGTCCAGCTGCTGATGGCGCAGGTGACGACGCCGCTCCTCGCCATCCGCGGCGAGCACGGGATGCTGTCGGGAGAGGGCGAGCTGCGCCAGCGGTTTCCGCATCTGCACCTGACCGTGCACACCGTGGCGGGCGCGGGACATCACGTCCATCTCGACGCGCCGGAGCAGGTGGCGTCGTTGATCGCGAAGCGATAGCTTTCGCCGCATCCCGGGGGTATTCCATGAAACGTTTGGCGATTGTCGTGTTCGCGCTCTCTTCGGCGGCGTCGGCGAAGCATCACGTGCTCAAGGCGACGCCGGAGAACGTCCAGTGGGGCTGGCTCGATCCGAAGGAGCCGCCCAAGTTGACCATCGACTCCGGCGATACCGTCTCGATCGAGACCCTCCTGCACTCGAAGGACCAGATCACCAAAGGCGCCACGATGGAGAAGATCGTCGAGCTGCGGAAGGCGAATCCGGGCGGCGGCCCGCACACGCTGACCGGGCCGATCTTCGTCAACGGCGCCGAACCGGGCGACGTGCTCGAGATCCGGATCCTCAAGATCGTGCCGAAGAAGGTCGGGTTCAATTTCAACCTGCCGGGGAAGGACTTCCCGACCATCGGCGCGCTCGCCAAGGACTTTCCCGAGGGGTACGTGAAGTACTTCGACATCAAGCCGGGCGCGAAGAGCGTCGAGTTCAAGCCGGGCATCCAGATTCCGCTGAAGCCGTTCCCGGGGACGCTCGCGGTCGGGATCGATCCCGACGACCCGTCGCCGCGCAAGGGCGGCGTGAAGGACCCGATGGCGCCGGTCAGCACGCTGCGCCCGTGGAAGAACGGGTCGAACATGGACATCAACGAGATGACCGAGGGGACGACGATCTTCATCCCCGTCTTCCTCAAGGGCGGCCTGATCTGGACCGGCGACTCGCACTGCGCCCAGGGCAACGGCGAGGTGAACCTGACCGCGCTCGAGTGCTCCTACCAGGAGATCCGGCTGCAGCCGATCGTGCACAAGGACATGAAGCTGACCTGGCCGCGGATCGAGACGAAGACGGACTGGATCATGGTCGGATTCGACGAGGACCTGTACAAGGCGTTCCTCAACGCGATCGCCGAGACCGTCGATTTCCTCTCGACGAAGAAGGGGCTCACCCGCGAGGAGGCGTATTCGCTCGCCTCGATGGTCGCCGACTGCCGGATCAGCCAGGTGGTGGACGTGCGCAAGGGCGTCCACTGCATGGTGCCGAAGTCGACCTTCGCTAAGCCATAGAAGCGACGGTGCGCACCGCGTAGTACGACGCTTCCGGGTGCCAGACGATGATCGCGCTGGTCGACTGCTCGGGGACCATCTGGTGCGCCTCGGTGAGCGTGATCCCGATGCGCTCCGGGTGGAGGATCTCCCAGACGCCGGCCTGATCGGCGAGATCGGGCCAGGCCGGATACCCGGCGCTGTAGCGCTTGCCCTGGTTTTCCGGCAGGCCCATCTCGGCGCGGACGCGGCGGTGCCAGTACTCGGCGAGCGCCTCCGCGGTTTCGACGGCGAGGCCGTGGAGGAAGTAGCTGCGGGTGAACTCGCCGGCGGCTTCCCACTCGGCACAGAGGCGGGTCGCCTGATCGCCGACGGTGACCGCCTGGAACGCGACCACGTCGTCGGCCGAGAAATAGTCGGCCAGGCAGTGGCGCGGCGTCTCGATCTTGCGCGGGAAGTGGAACGTCCAGATCGGCTTTTTCTGCGCGTCGAGGACGGTGAGATCGTTGCCCTTCGCCGAGCAGGGGAAATATCCGTAGATGACTTTCGGCGAGAGCCAGCCGTTGCGGATCGACTCCTCCTGCAATTCGTGGCGCTTCGCCGCGAACTCGTCGGCGATCAGCTTCTGGTACTGGTCGCGCGACTTGACCCGCACGCCCCACTGCAATTTGTACAGCTCGATCAGATCGAGATGATCGAAGATGTCGCGCAGCGCGAGGTCTTCGGGCGGGACGATCCGCGTCCCCCAGAACGGCGGTGAGACGCGCGGCGGCTCGGAGACGCTTCTCGGCGCGACGTCGGTCACCGCCGCGAGCTGCTGCGTCGAGGCGCGTTCCGCGCCGGCCGCCACCATCGTGCGGTGCAGGTGCGCCTCGCGCTTGAGCTTCTCGTGCAGCTTCGCGCGCTGCTCGGGAGCCTGCAGCCCGGTCATCGTGTCGAGGCCCTCGAACGCGTCGCGGCAGTAGAAGACTCCGCCTTCGTAGAGCTTGTCGGTGCCCTCGACGTAGGCGGTGCGCCAGCCGTACTTGCGGTTGATCGCGGCGCCGCCGATCAGGATCGGCAGCTTGAGGCCCCGGCGATCCATCTCCTGCACGACGAGCGGCATCTGGCGCGAGGTCGAGACCAGCAGTGCGGACAGCCCGATGGCGTCCGCTTTCACCTCGACGGCCTTGTCGACGATCTTGTCGACCGGCACCTGCTTGCCGAGGTCGTGGACGGTATAGCCGTTGTTGGAGAGGATCGTCTTGACGAGGTTCTTGCCGATGTCGTGGACGTCGCCGAACACGGTGGCGAGAACGACGCTGCCGCGCGAGTAGCTGTCGTTCTTCTCCATGAATTGCTCGAGGTACGCGACGGCCTTCTTCATCACTTCCGCGCTCTGCAGCACGAACGGGAGGATCAATTCGCCGGCGCCGAAGCGGTCGCCGACCTCCTTCATCGCGCCGAGCAGGACGTCGTTGATCACGCCGACCGCGCTCCGCGTCTTCAGGCACTCGTCGATGGTCTCGATCAACCCCTTCTGCTGCCGATCGACGATCAGGTGATGCAATCGCGCTTCCGGCGTGTCGTAGACCTTCTCCTCGACCACCGCTTTCGAGGAAGCCCCCGACTTCTCGAAATGCGCGATCAACCGCGCGAGCGCATCGTCGCGGCGCGCGAGCACGAGATCTTCCGCCAGCCCGCGCGCGTCGGCTGGAATTTCGTTCCACGGCAGGATGTCGCGCGGATTGACGATCGCCGCGTCGAGGCCGGCCTTGAGACAATGGGTGAGGAACACCGAATTGAGGATCGGCCGCGCTGCCTTCGAAAGGCCGAAACTGACGTTCGAGACGCCGAGCACCGTCAGCGCGCCGGGCAATTTCTCCTTGACCAGGCCGATGCCTTCGATGGTGTCGATCGCGCTGCGCTTGTACTGCTCGTCCCCGGTCGCCAAAGTGAACGTCAGCACGTCGAACAAGAGCTGCCACGGCTGCAGGCCGTCCTTCAGCGCCCGCTCGTAGATCCGCTGCGCGACCTCGAGCTTGCGCTCGCGCGTGAGCGCCATGCCCTTCTCGTCGATCGTCATCGCGACGGTGCACGCGCCGTAGTGCTTGAGCAGCGGGAACATCTTGTCGATCTTTTCCCAGCCGCGCTCGAGGTGGACCGAGTTGACGATGCCGACTCCCGGCACCCACTCGAGCGCGTTGGCGACCACGTCCGGCTCGGTCGAGTCGATGCACAGCGGCGCCTCGATCTGCCCGGACAGCACGCGCACCGTGCGCACCATCTGGTCGAGCTCGTCGGCGCGCTCGGTGAGCGCGACGCAGACGTCGAGCGCGTGCGCTCCGCCCTCCACCTGTTCGCGCGCGACGGCGAGGATTCCGTGCAGATCGTTGGCGAGCAGGAGCTCCTTCATCTTGCGCGAGCCCTGCGAGTTCACCCGCTCGCCGATCACCAGCGGCCGCGGCTCCTGGTGCAGCGGGATCGCTTTCAACCCGCTGGACAGCATCGGGGCGCGCCGCGGCGGCTTGCGCGCGGCGGAGGAACCGCGCACCGCTTCGAGCACCTGCTTCAGATGCTCGGGCGTCGTCCCGCAACAGCCGCCGACGATGCTCAGCCTGAAATCGCGGACGAAACGGGCGAGATACTCGGCGAGCTCGTGCGCCTTCAGCGGATAGACCGCGACGCCCTCGCGATTCTCCGGAATGCCCGCGTTGGGCTGGCAGCTCAACGGCACCGGCGCGCCGTCCGCGAGCGCCCTCAACGGATCGACCATCTCGCGCGGCCCCGTCGAGCAGTTGAGCCCCATCACGTCGACCCCGGCGGCGCTGAGCAGCGCTGCGGCCGCGAGCGGCTCGGACCCGAGCAGCATGCGGCCCGACGGATCCAGCGTGATCTGCGCGATCACCGGCACCGCGCGGCCGACGTCGGCCATCGCCTTGCGCGCGCCGTAGATCTGCGCTCGCAGCTCGAGCAGGTCCTGCGCCGTCTCGGCGATGACACAATCGATTCCTCCACGCAGCAATGCCTGCGTCTGCTCGCGGAAGATCTCGATCAGCTGGGACGGACCGACGCGGCCGAGGTCGGGATCGGAGCTGGAAGGCAAAAATCCGCTCGGGCCCAGCGAGCCGGCGACGAAGCGCGGACGGCCGTCAGCGCGCTGCGCGCGATCGGCCTCCTCACGGGCGATCCGCGCCGCCGATTCGTTCACCTCGTGAACTTTCGCGCCGAGATCGAACTCGTCCAGCTTCGGCCGCGAGCCGCCGAACGTGTTGGTCTCGACGACGTCACAGCCGATCTCGAGGTACCCGCGATGTACGCCTGCGACCACGTCCGGCCGGGTCAGCGACAGCACCTCGTTGCATCCCTGCCGCCCGTCGAAATCCTTGACCGTCAGCTCTCCGGCGAGCTGCATCCGCTGCAGAGCGGTGCCCATCGCGCCGTCGAAAACGACGACTCCGCGGGCGATCGCATCGAGGATCTTCGGCTCCGCCATACGAGGGCGCGCACCTTACCACGCGTTGCGTCGTGTTATGGTGCCCGCGGATGGCAGCGCACACGCCGGCGACCGTGGAGGAGCTGCGCGCGGAGCTGGACCGCGTGCGGCGCGAGTCGCTTCGCGCCGAGACCGAGCGCGCCCGCGCCGAGGAGTACAAGGGGCGGCTCGACCAGCGGGACAGGGAGATCGCGCAGGTCCGCGAGCAGCTGCAGAAGATGCTGCAGGCGGCCGAGGGCCAGCTCGCTGCCGCGGCGGCGAGGATCGCGGAGGTCTCGAAGCCGCCGCCGCCGCAGGCGCACTCGCGCGAGCTGGACGACGAGCGCGTGCGCGCGGCGCGGCTGCAGTCCGAGCTGGCCGAGTTGAGGATCGATCGCGACGGGTTGAAGCGCGAGCTCGACGCCGCGCGGACCGAAGCCGAAGGCGCTCGGGCGGCGCTGGCCGCGCTGCAGGCTTCGGTGACCGTTCGCGACGCCCGCGCCGACGACGCGATGGCTGCCCTCGCCGCCGCCAACCAGCGAGCGGAATCGGCGGAGAAGGAAGCCGCCGCCGCCAGGGCCGAGCAGGATCGACTGGTCAAGAGCGAGGAAGAAGCCCGCAACCTTTCGCTCGGCGCGCAGGAGCGATTCGGCGACATCCACGCCGAGCTCGACCAGGCAAAACAGGAATTGGCGGAGCTCGCCACCCTCCGTAAACAGGTGCACGAGATCGCCGAGACCGAACGCCAGCAGGCGCGCGCGCGAGAGAACCAGATGATCACCGAAGTCCGCGAGCGCGAAGCGAAGATGGTGCAGGAAGTGCGCGAGCGCGAGGCGCAGCTGGTCGCGGCGGCGCAGGCGCGCGAGGCGCAGGTGCTGGCGGCGGCGCAGGCGCACGAGGCGCAGATCGTCCAGGACGTGAAGGACGCCAACGAGCAGATCGCGGCGCTGACCCATCTGCAGTCCGAATGGCGCGAACGCGAGCACCAGCTGCAGCAGGCGCTCGAGGCCGCGCGCGAGCGGGAGGCAGCGCTCGACGCGGAGCTGCGCGTCCATCGCGGACAACAGGCGGAGGCGCGCGGCGAGATCGAGGACCAGCTGGAGGTTGCGCAGCAGGAGCTGCGCAAGATGCGCGCCGACGTCGAGGAGCAGCAGGAGAAGCAGGGCCGGGCGGAGGCGCGCGCCGCCGAGCTGCAGGCGGTGGTCGACAGCCTGGGGCGCGAGCGGGCGGCACTGCGGTCGGAAGCGGGCGCGATGCGCGCCAAGGTCGAGGCGCTGGAAGAGCGCGTCAAGCGGTTGACGCAGGAAGCGGACGAGCTGCGCGGCGAAAACGAATTCTTGAACCAGGAGCTGGCGCGGGTGAATTCGCCTCGCTCTTCGTCGCCGCCGCCGTTACCAAAGACCGGGGCCTGAAGATGCTGAAAATCGTGATCGGCAACAAGAAGTATTCGTCGTGGTCGCTGCGGCCGTGGCTGGCTTTGAAGATCACCGGCGCGCCGTTCGAGGAGCAGGTGGTTCCGCTCGACATGCCGGATACCGCGCAGAACATCCGCAAGTACTCTCCGAGCGGACGGGTGCCGGCGCTCCTCGACGGCGATCTCACCGTCTGGGACTCGATCGCGATCTGCGAATACCTTCATGAAAAGTTTCCGCAGGCTGGTCTGTGGCCGGCCGACGCCGCGCAGCGCGCGCGGGCGCGGGCGGTCAGCGCGGAGATGCACTCGGGATTCACCAACCTGCGCAACGACTGCTCGATGAAGATCGTGCAGCAGCATCCGTACAAGCCGCTGCGGCCCGAGACGCAGGCCGACGTCGATCGGATCGTCGCGATCTGGGACGAATGCCTGAGGGCTTCCAAAGGGCCGTGGCTGTTCGGGAAGAAGCCGACCATCGCCGACTGCATGTATGCGCCGGTGGTGTCGCGGTTCCGGACCTATTCCATCCCCGGCGGCAAGGACTACGTCGACCACGTCTGGTCGTGGCCGATCCTCCAGGAATGGGTGACCGCGGCGCGCGCCGAGACGCTGGTGGCGAAGTTCCACGAACCCTGATGGCGTTCGGCGTCTACATCCACTTCCCGTACTGCCTCTCGAAGTGCCCGTACTGCGATTTCGCCTCGCGCGCCGAGAAGGTGATCCCGCAGCGGCGGTACACCGAGGCGGTGCTGCGCGAGCTCGAGACGCGCGCTTCGGAATTTGCCGGTCGCGAGGCGGTCTCGATCTACATCGGCGGCGGGACGCCGTCGCTGTGGGATCCGCCGCTCTTCGCGCAAGTCGTTCGTGAAGTCCGCTCGCTCTGGCGCGTCCGCGACGACGCCGAGATCACGTTGGAAGCGAACCCCGGCACGACCGACGAAGAGCGATTCGCGGCGTTTCGCGAAGCGGGAGCGAATCGGATCTCGATCGGCGTCCAGTCGTTCGCGCCGGCGCAATTGATCTCGCTGGGTCGCAAGCACTCGCCTGGCGACGCGGTGCATGCGTTCGAGACCGCGCGGCGGGCCGGCTTCAGGAACACTTCGCTGGATCTCATCCACGGCGTCGAGCGGCAGACCCGCCAGCTGGCGGCGCGAGACGCGGCGTCGGCGGTCGCGCTCGGGCCCGAGCACATCTCGTGTTACGCGCTGACGCTGACCGGGCTGGCCGAGGAAGTCCCGATGGCCAAGGCGTGGCAGCGCGGCGAGATCGAGCTGCCCGACGACGAGAGCGCGGCCGAGATGGGCGAATCGGTCCGCGCCGAGCTCGTCAAAGGCGGATACGCGCGCTACGAGATCTCCAACTACGCGCGCAAGGGCTTCGAATCCGTCCACAACACGTTGTACTGGCGCGGCGGCGAGTACGCGGCCGCCGGCTGCGGCGCCTGCGGCTTCCGCCGCGGCCGCCGCTACGCGAACGATCGCTCGCCCGAGCGCTACATGGAGCGCGTCGAACAGACCGGGAAGGGCGAGGCCTCGTTCGAAGAGATCACTTCCGAGCAGCACCTGCGCGAGCGCCTCTTCACCGGCTTGCGACTCGCGCAAGGCGTCGATCTCGACTCGCTCTCGACCGATCTCGACATTCCGGTCCGCTCGCGATTCGTCAACGAAATCGCCCAGATAGTGCGCGACGGCCTGGGCGAGCTGGAGGGATCGGTGCTGCGCCTGAACGACCGCGGCCTCGACCTGCATAGCGAAGTGTCGTTGCGGTTCTTCTAGGGCGCGACGAGCAGCTCCTGCGATTGCGCGTCGTCGACGCCGCGGGCGAACGCGGCGAACGCGGCGTAGGCGGCCGGCATCACCCGCTGCTGCGGCACGCGCAGCGACTCCTCGACGATCAGCGCTCCGTTCTCCTCGCGCGCGTTCCAGCGATAGTCGCCGAACGGAGTCGCGAGCGCGACCGCCGCGGCCTTTCCGCGCAGGTGTCGATCCTTCGGCAGCGCGATCGACGTGCGCGAGGTCACCGCCTCCGGCGAATCGAGCAGCAGCGCGACGTTGCGATCGCCGGTGCCCGCCCACCGGCGCACCAGCCGCGACGGCGACATCGAGCTCGGCACGAAGAGCTGGTCGCCGTCTCGCCGCGCCAGGTCGACGTGGAGCGAGTAGATCAACGTGGCCGAGCCGCCGACCTCCGTCTCGTGCTCGGTCGAGAGCTGCTCGAGCGAAACGCCGCGCAGGCCGCGCCCGAGCATCGCCTCCACCGCCTGCTTGCGCTGATCGCGATCGAACCGCTCCAGCGCGTCCTTCAGCGAAGCCGCCTCGAATCCGAAATGCTCGTCGCGCCCGTTGCCCGTCGCGGCCCCGCTCGCGTCGAGCTTCAGGTCGAGCGACAGCGCGCGGCCGTCCTTCTCATCGGGCAGTGACGCGGGCGTGCGGATCTCGATCGGCTGCTCGCCCGGCTCGGGCACGACCCACGCGTCCTGGCCGCGGGCGAAGACCGGAAGCTGCCCGAACGGCGCCAGCCGGTACGACGGATCGACCCACACCGGTCCGTCCGGCAGGTCGATCCGCAGGACGCCGTAGCCGAACAGCTCGCCGCGCGGGAAACGATAGGGCGCGGGATCGCTCCCGAACGTCCGCGTCAGGACGACGTGCGAGGCGATCTGCGCGGAGGCGAGGGTCGCCTTGAGCACCACCAGGCGATTGCCCCGGCCCTGGGCGAGGATGTGCGCCGCGGACGCGGAGAAATCCGTCCCCGTCGAACGGCCGCGAACGGCCTGCGAAACCGCCGCGTGAATCCGGCGCGCGGAGTCGGCGAGGTTCACGCCCGTCGATCGCCTCGCGAGGTCGAGGGTCGTGGTCCCGGGGCGGCTGCGCAGAAGCGACCAGTCGGCGATCGAACGGATCAGGTCCTTCTGACCCGCGCCGGCGCCGATCTGGACCCACGGCATCGTCTCGTTCTCGCCCGGCGAGTGCGGCTGCGTCTGCAGCGGCCCCACCTCGCGGGCGCTGTACCGGAAGCGCTGCGTCTCGCCGTCGCGCTGGATCGCGCCCGGCGGCAGCACGAAGTTGTGCGCGTCGACTTCGAACGGTACGGGCGCGAGCACCTCGTAGGTCGTCTCGGTGAGCGGCGTCTCGTCGTCGCGGAAGAAGAACGCGCTCAGCGCGTAGCCGGGCAGATCGGGCCCGCGCGGGCCGATGCCGCGCAGGTAGTCGATCTCGACCGCGTCGCCGGGCTCGAGGCCGGGCAGGCTGACGCTCTCCTTTTCCGGGATCGATTCCGGCTCCAGCACGCGCCCGTTGGCTTTCAACGTGCGCAGGTGGAGGACCACCGCGTCGGACGGCACCTGCGTCTCGCCGAATCTAGTGACGCCCTTCTTGTCGAGGACCCGCGCGACGGTGTGCACCCGCTCGACGCCGCCGCCGTCGGGGAAGAACTGCGCCGCGCCGTAGTCGAGCAGGCGCACCGCCGATGATCCCGGAGGCGCCGCGGACGCCGTCCTCGCCTTCGCCAGCGCGACCGCGTCGCGATCCGTCCACGACAGAAGATGCGCGCCTTCGTCGAGGGCGAGCTGCTGGCGCAGCTGCAGATCGCCCGGGGCGAGCCGCAGCGCGGCTCGGCGCGCCTCGGAGGCGCCCTTGGTCTCGCCGAGCAGCTCGAGCAGCCCCGCGAGCCGCCGCAGCGGCTCGGCGCTCCGCGGCGCGAGCGCGGCCGCTTTTCGCACCGAGGCCACCGCCGACGGCACGTGGTTGCGCGCCGCTTCGAGATCGGCGAGCTGCTCGAGCCGCGCCGGCTGCGCGGGCCTCAGAGCGACGGCGAGGTCGAGGAGCTCCCCGGCCTTCGCCAGCTCGCCCCGATCGCGCGCCATCTGCGCGGCGATGGCGACGCCGTCCTGACATGGGACCAGCGCCTCCGCGTAGCGTTTCTGGTCGGCGAGCGAGCCATCGCGGCGCGAGAGATCGTTCAGGAGCTGCAGCGTGTCGCACCGGCCGGGCGCGGCCTTCAGCGCTGCCTCGGCCTTCGCTCGCGCGCCGGCGCCGTTCCCGCGCGCCTCGAGCAGCCGCGATCGGGCGGTGAGAAGCCGCGCCGGAAGGGGCAGCTTGTCCTCGTGCAGCAGCGCTTCGGCCTTGTCGAGATCCTGGGCGGCGTCGTCGTAACGTTCCGACTCGCGCTCGAGCGCCGCGGCGGTCAGGCGGGCGCGCAGCAGGCGCGGGTCCTTCCGGACCGCTTCCTGCAGATCGGAGAGCGCCCTGCCGCGGCCGATCCGCTCCGGCACCTCAGGGTCGTGGAGCAGCTGCTGCGCCCGCAAGGCGAGCGCCGGCGCGCCGCCGTTCGTCGCCTGGACGGCTCGATCGACGCCGAAGCGCGAGACGGTGCGGTCGTCGCCCATCGCCGCGCGCGCGAGGAGCCACGCTCCGAGCGCGTCAGCGGGGTCCTGCTCGAGCATCGCCGACGCCGCCCTCCGGAGATCGGCCTTGTCGATCCAGGCCGGAGGAACGGTGCACACCTCGCCGAGCGCGCAAGGCGCTTCGGTCCGCGCGCCGCTCATCTGGGAAGGCGCGGCGCTGGCGAGGTCGGAGGGCGCGCCGTCGCCGCGAGCGAGCGCGATGCGGAAGCGGCTGCCCTCGGCGCGACTCCAGCGCACCAGCACCTGGTGCTTTCCGGCGCCGAGCCGGACCGCGGCGGTTTGCGAGCGAGGCGTCTCGAGCGGATACGGCACGCGTGAGATCGCGACCGAGCCGTCGACGCGAGCCTCGAGCGCCGCGGCCCCCTCGACCCAGAGCAGGTAGTTGCCGCCGTGCTCGAGCGCGATCTCGCTCGCGGCGTAGAAGACGTCGCCGTCCTGCGGCTCGAGGTCGAGGCCGGCGTCGGCGTCGGGAAAATCGAGCGTGCGGTCGTTCCACGCCGCGGTGGCGACCGAACGGCCGTCGAGCGCGAGCGGCCGGCGCAGATCGAAGAGGCGCAGGGCGCCGAACGGCCCCGCGACGCGCCAGCGCTGGATCGCGCCCACCGCGCGCCAGGCGTCGACCTCGAGCGACGGATCGTGCCGAACCTGCGCGCGCCTGCCCGCGATCCGCGCCGCGGCCTCCCGCAGAAGCCGCGCCGTGCGTGGAGCCATCGGCCCCTTCGCCGCCGCAGCCGCGCGACTGATCGCGTCGTCGACTTCCGGCGTCTCCCCTTCGATGTCGAGCAACCGGACGCCGGCCAGCTCGGCGATCGGATCCGTCGGCGCGGTCTCGATCGCCTGGATCCAGAGCTTCGTCGCCTGCAGCGAGTCGGTGCGGTCCTCGGCGATCTCGGCGAGCCCGCAGAGCGCGAGCGTGCTCCGGTCGCCTTCGAGCCATCGGGTCGCGCCGCGCGGATCCGAGGCGATCAGGTACCGCAGCCATCCCGCGCGGGCCCTGAGCGAGGGATCCTTGCGCGCCGCCGCTTCCGCCTGGTCGAGCTTTGCCAGCGCATCGTCCGGATTCCCGCGCGGCCCCGCGTCCCGATGGCTGCCGAACGCGCACGAGGCCAGCGCCGCGAAGGCCAGCGCAGCCGAAAAGCGCGTCACCTCATGTCCTTGGCCGATGCCGTCTGCGTCGCCGGCGCCGCCTCCACGCGCCGGTGCAGCGCCTCGTCGAGCCGCCCGAGGAAGGCGCGGAACGCGCCGTACTCCTGTGGCGCGAGCACGCCGCCGTTCAACGTCAGCTCGAGCCGGGCGGTGACCACGCCGCCTTCGCGCGCGTACGTCACCACGTAGGAGCCCTGGGGACCCGACTCGCGCGCGCCTTCCGGCAGCGTCGCCGTCCAGCCCTTGGGCAGCTCGACCTGCGACTCGATCACCGTCGTCTGCGGCGCCGGCAGCCGCTCGGGAAGGGCGCGCTTCGAAAGCTGCGCGTACGACTCCACGAAGCTCTGCCGCTCTCCGAACGGCGAGAAGCGCAGCCCGCTGCCGGACGGGAAAGCGAATCCGGTCGCGCTCGCCACGATCTGCGCCACGAACGGCTTCTCGATCTCGTGCGGATCGCTGACGTCGACAGAGGTCACCTTGACGTTGGGGAACGCCGCGCGGCCGAGGTGCTCCTCGGCCCGCGCGCGGCGTTCGTTGGCGGGCTCGAAGATGCGGCGCATCTCCGCGGTCCACGAGCCGCGCGCGCTGGCCTTGAACTGGACGGTCGCGCTCCCGTCGGGAGCGAGCCTGGCCGAGATGCGGGTCTCGTCGGTGTTGTCGGCCGGCGACGCCTCCGGCGTGCGGAAGAACTTCGACGGCCCGTTCGGCTCGACGACGAGGACTTCCGCGCCGCGATCGTCGCCGGGCAGCTCGCCGGAGCCGTGGAACTCGGCGGTGCCGTCGAGGAACAGCTTGTACTTCGGGACGTAGAGGATGGCGTGGTTGAAGACCGCGAGCGAGGCCGGCACGTCCTCGATGCCCCCCAGCCGCTTCATCCGCAGGAGCGTCAGGCGCGAGTCGATGCCGAGCGACTCGAGCATCGCGTGCATCAGCGAAGCCTTGTCCTTGCAGTCGCCGAAGCGCCGGGAGAGGATCGTCTCGACGGGATAGGGCTTGAACGAGTTGATGCCGAATTCCAAACCGACGTACCGCGTGCGGGAGACGACGAAGTCGTACACCGCGCGGATGCGCGCCTCTTCGTCGGTCTCGGGAATGCCCTTGACCGCTTCCTGCGCCGCGGCGCGGATCTCGTCGGTGACGCGGAGTTGATCCTTGACCAGGCCCCAGTAGAACCTGCCGACGTCTTCCCACGTCTTGTAGGTCGAGACGTGGACGTAGGCGAGCACCTCCGAGTACCCCGGCATCGACGGCTCGGGGACGAGCTTGGGGACCTCGTGCGCGGTCCAACGCTGCCAGGTGCCGCCGTCGGGAGACTTCCCCGAGGTGTGGACCAGGCCCGCGAGCGGCGTCGCGCTGGCATAGAAAATGCGCCCCGGCGGGCCGAGGAGGACGTAGTCGGAGTTGCGCCGCGTCTGCGTCGACTGCAGATACGCGAAGTCGCCGAAGTAGTCGGCGAAGAAGTTCGAGCCCGAATCGTCGAGTCGCGTGACCAGCTCGACGACGTCGCCCGCTTCGAGCTGCGGGAAGGCGACGATCCGCGCGCGGACGTCGTAGTAGAGGCCGTACCATGGCTCGGAGAGATTTCGCTCGCCGTCGCTCTTGCTCTCGATGATCGAGCCGTCCTTCTTGAAGATGCGGGCGCGCTCGATCTTCACCACCTGGCGGTCGGGCGAGTACTGCACGCTCTGCACGCGCGCGGCGTCGACGCCGCGGTTGGAGAGCGCGCGCAGGACGATCTGGTGCGTGCGCGAGGAGAGGCCGTTGGCGAAGACCTTGGTGACCGAGAGGTCGGCCAGGGTCTCCACGTCCTCGCCGGCGAGCCTCGGCAGCTGCGCCAGCACTCGCGCGTCGTACAGGTAGGGCGCGGCGTACTGCTCTTCGGGCCGGATGCTGCGGACCAGCTCGCGCAGCGCCGGGTTCTGCGGCCGCAGGCCGATCGCGCGGGTGAATGCAGCCAGGGCGCCGGAATCGTCCTGCGCGCGCAGTCGGTGGCGGCCGAGCTGCTCGTGGGATTCCGGATCGTCCGGAGCGAGCTGGAGCGCCTGGGCGAACGCGTCCTCGGCGTCCTTGGCGCGGCCGTTCTCCGAGAGCAATCCCGCCGCGCGCAGCCGCGGGTAGAGCGCGCCCGGTTCGAGGGCGAGCGTCTCGCCGTACAGCTTGATCGCTCCGTCGAGGTCGCCGCGGTCGAGCAACAGCGAGATCAGCTCGCTGCGCGCCTCGGCGTCGTCGAACCTCAGCGCGACCGCCTTGCGCAGCTCTTCGATCGCGTCGGCGGTCCGGCCGAGCCGGCGGAGGGCGCCCGCGGCGGCGCGGTGTGCGCGAGCCAGATCCGGATGCGCCTTCGCCACTTCCTGCCGGGCGAGGGCGGCGCGAGCCGTGAGGCCGACGGCGTCGAGAGCGCGGGCCTGGGTGATCAGCGGATCGGCCAGATCGGGCGCGGCGGCGCGAGCTTTCTGCGCCAGCTCCAGCGCGGCCCAACCCTCGCCGCGGTCGAGGCGGTAGGCTGCGAGGGCGTCGAGCAAGGCCGCGTTCTGCGGGTGTTTTTCGAGGGCGGCCTCGATGGCGGCGCGGCGTTTGTTCGCGTCCCGATCCTCGAGTCGCGCGTAGCGCAGGGCGGCTTCGGGGTCGGTCGGCGCGGCGTCGAGAACGCGTTCCATCGCGCGCAGCGGCATGCGCTCGGCCTCGTCGGCAGGACGCCGCCAGGTGAGGAGCAGCGCGAGATCTTCCTGCGCGCGCGCATCCGAGGGGTTCTTCGCCGCGGCGGCGCGGAGCTCGTCGAGCGCGTCCGGGGGCTTTTTCGCCGGCGGAGCCTTCTTCCGCGCGCCTTCCAGCGCGGCCGCAAACGCGGGCGTGGCAGTCTGGGGGGTCCGCGCGGACTTCGCCAGGTCAGGCAGCGGCGAGTCCTTGCCGTCGGCCACGCGCAGGCTGAACCCGAGCCGGCCCGTGGAGTGGGCGATCTTGACCAGCACGAAGTTGTCGCCGGCCTGCAGCGGCGCTTCGAACGACTGCTGGTCGAAGCGCGACGGATGCAGCGCCGCGTCCTCGTGGACGAGCTTGCCGTCGATCCACACGCGGGTCGCGCCGCTCGCGCCGAGATGGAAGATCGCAGGCTGCGCCCTGGCGCTCCTGAGCACCGTCGCCGCGTACACCGCCACGTCAGTCCGCGGATACACCGCTGCGGCGAGATCGACGAAACCGTACGGCGCGTGCCCCGGCGGCAGCGCGCGCCAGGTCACGTCGTGCTCCTTGCCGTGGTACACGGCCTTCGGGTCGAAGCCCTCTTTTTCCGGCGGATACTCGGCCAGCAGCCCCGCGCGCGCCTCGTTGCCGAACGGCCCCAGGATGCTCCAGGCGCCGATCTCGGCCAGCTTCTCGAACTCCGCCGCCGCCCGCGGCAATTGACCCTGCGAGAGGAGCAGCTCGCCGCGCACTTCCATCGCGACCGCCCGCACGTCCGGCCGGGCCTTGGGCGAGCGGACAGCCTCGTCCAGCGTGGCGAGCAGGGGCGCGAGGTCCCCCTTCTCGTCCCGGCGCTCGTAAAGCCGGAAGAGATCCGCGACTGCCTGCGGCTTGTCGAGCTCGCGCAGCACCCGCGCCTGAAGGGCCGGTGTCGGCTCATCGAGCGGGGCAACGGCGAGGAGCGTGGCGAGCAGCAGAAGGCTGTGCATGCGATCCGAGCAACGACGGGTGGGCCGCACCCATTCCTGCCATGCTGTAGCGCGGCAACGGCCCGTCCGCCACCCCTGCTGGCGGCCGACCGTCGGATCTCTAGGGTGCCCGGGCGAGCGTGCGCACCTCCACTCTCGCCGCTCCAGCGTTCAAGAGCGCTTGTGCGGCGGCGGCGGCGGTAGCGCCCGTGGTGAGGACATCGTCGACCAGGCAAACCCGCAGTCCGTGGGCTTTTTCCGACCCGGCGAAGGCGCCGCGGACGTTCCGCTCGCGAGCCGCCCGATCGCGTCCGACCTGCTGCCCGGTATCGCGAACTCGCGTGAGCAAGGGCACCACCGGAATGCGAAACCGTTTGGCCGCGCCGTCCGCCAGAAGCCGGGCCTGGTCATACCCGCGCTGCCGCAGCCGGCGAGGGTGTAGCGGAATGGGACACAGGCAGTCCGATCTTGGTCCCGCGCACCCCTCGAAAAGGACGGCCAAAGCCGGTCCGAGATCCTCCCGGCGCTCGTACTTCAACCGGTGGATGGCCTCGGCGAGCGCGCCCCCGTGCAGATAGGGCGCTGTCGCCATCACGAACGGCGGCGGTTTCTCGCGGCAATGCTGGCAGCGACGCGGCTTGAGCAGCGGCAACAGCGCCTCGTCTCCCGGCTCCCCACAGACGGGACACCCGGGCGCGAGCGGCACCAGCGTATCGGCGCAGACACCGCAGAACGGCGATTCGCCCGGCGCATCGCACGAAGCACACCGGACGGGGAAGATCAGATCGAGGGCGCCGATCGCCGCTCGTTGCAGCTGTAGCGAAATGGACACGCCGGCGACGTCAATGCACGTCGCGAGCCAACGTGATCCGCGGAATCAGCGCACGCTCGATCCCGGGCGCTTCACCGGCCAGCCACCGCTCGGCCTCGGCCAACGTCCGGTGCGCCGCAGCCAGGAGCGGCCCGGTCTGCACTCCCATGAAGTCGCGCGGCGCCGGCGTCAGCTTGACCAGCGCGCTGCGGTGCAGCTTCACGCAGCCGGACGGCTGCATCTGCACTGTCGCCTTGTGGTACGCGGCCGCGAGCTGGATCAGCCCCTGCATGAACAGCTTCGGCTCGTCCTCGAGCTCGAGCCACAGCTCTTCCCACGCCTCGTGCGCCTCCCAGTAGAGGCCGCGATTGAAGAGCTCGACTCCGCGCTCGAGCGGATCCATTCAGCGCTTGACCTGTCCCTGTTTCGCCACTGCTTCCGCGGCCTTGGCCACCGCGTCCGGATCGCCGAGGTAGTTCTTCGAGAGCGGTCGCAGCTCGGAATCGAGCGTATAGACGAGCGGCACGCCCGTCGGCACGTTCAGCTCGACGATCTCCTGATCGGACATGTCGTCGAGATACTTGATCAACGCGCGCAGCGAATTGCCGTGTGCCGCGACGAGCACACGACGAGCCTTGACCTGCGGCGCCAACTCCGCGTGCCAGTACGGCAGCATCCGCGCGACGGTGTCTTTCAGCGACTCGCTCGCCGGCAGCTGCGTCACGTCCAGCGCGGAATACCGGCGGTCGAAGCGCGGGTGCCGCTCGTCCGCCAGCGACAGCGGCGGCGGCGGCGTGTCGTAGCTGCGCCGCCAGATCTTGACCTGGGCCTCGCCGTACTTCGCCGCCATCTCGGTCTTGTTGAGCCCCTGCAACGCCCCGTAATGACGCTCGTTCAGCTGCCACGCCTTGATCACCGGCAGCCAGTCGAGGTCGAGCTCGTCGAGCGCGAGATCCAAAGTCTTGATCGCGCGTTTCAGGACCGACGTGTACGCGACATCGAACTCGAATCCGCCCTCTTTCAAGAGCCTGCCGGCGGACCGCGCTTCCTCCACCCCCTGCGGCGAAAGGTCGACGTCGGTCCACCCGGTGAAGCGGTTCTCGAGGTTCCACGTGCTCTGGCCGTGCCGGAGCAGCACGAGCGTATACGGGTTCATTCCCGGTCTGTTACTACGGTCGATATGAAACGGATACTCCCGCTCGTCCTGCTGTTCGCCGCGTGCCAGAAGCAGCAGGCGGGTCGAGCGGACGCTGTCGAAGCGGCAGATCCTCGAGCAGTACCTGACCCGCGTCGGCGCTCGGCGCCGACGTCCGCGGCGTCCAAGCTGCGGCGCGGCTCTTTTTCGATCGCCCGGCCCGCGCATTGACGCCCGACCAGGCCCGTTTTCTCGCCCGGCTCGCGCGGCGGCCGTCGCGGATCCGCGAGAGACCGCCCGACTTCGTCGCGCAGCGGCTGCGGCGCGCATTCGAAGCCGCGCATTTCGTCGAGGCGATCGCGCGCATGCCGGGATCCCAGGGCACCGTCCGCACCACGCTCGATCTCGCCCTCCAGCGGCAGGTCGAGTCGGCGATGCGCGAGCAGATCGCGGCGCTGGCCGATCGCCGCGTCCGGCGAGCTGGCCGGGCCGTACTGCCCCTCGTCGGTACGCGAAAAATTCGCGGCCGGGACCGCGCCGAACCGCCGATGCCCGATGCACCAAAAAAACGGCGTCGACTTCGGCCCCCGCTTCGCCGACTGGGCCGCCCGCGAGGGCCTCACTTATGGTACGGCCCGCCGCGAATGATCTCGAACGCGCGGTAGAGCTGTTCGAGCACGACGACCCGCGCGATCCGGTGCGGCAGCGTCAGCTTCGAGAGCGACCAGAGAAATCGCGCACCTTTCCGCACCTCGTCGGTGTGTCCCTCGTCGCCGCCGATGCAGAACGTCATCTGGGCCGAGAGCTTGCGAGCCAGCTCTTCCGACGTCAGCTCGACGCCGCGTTGATCGAGCGCCCACATCTCGCCGCGAACCCTGGCCAGGACGTCTTCTTTCACCTCGACCAAGTCGAGCTCGCAAAACCGCTGCAGCCGCCTGGCGTACTCCTCGGCGAGCTCGAGCGTCGGACCCTTGTCCTTCCCGACGCTGACCACCCGAATCTTCAGGGCGCAACCTCGATCCGCGGCGCGTCCGCCCACAGCCCCTCGAGGTCGTAATGCACCCGCTCGTCCTGGTGGAAGACGTGCACCACCACGTCCCCGAAATCGAGCAGCACCCAGCGCCCTCCGCGCTGTCCTTCCGAACCGACCACGCGATGCCCCTGCGCCTTCAATTCCTTCTCGACGCTCTCGGCGATCGACTCGATCTGCCGATCGCTCGTCCCCGACCCGATGACGAGAAAATCCGTGTACCCGGAGACCCCGCGCAGATCGAGCACGATCACGTCGTCGGCTTTCTTCTCCAGCGCCGCGCGGGCGGCGGCGACGGCGGTGCGGCGGGAATCCTCGTCGATTCGGACGGCTGCGCTCGGCATTCTTCGTTTTCCTCCCTGGGTCATGTGCGGACCTGCCCGTCTCCCCGCACCACGAAACGCGTGCAGGTGAGCTCGCGCAGGCCCATCGGTCCGTAGGCGTGCAGCTTGCTGGTCGAAATCCCGATCTCGGCGCCGAGCCCGAGCTCGCCGCCGTCGTTGAACCGCGTCGAGGCGTTCCAGAGGACGCAGCTGGCGTCGACCTCGCGCAGGAATCGTTCAGCGAGTGAACGGTCTCGCGTGCAGATCGCTTCGGTGTGACGGCTTCCGTAGCGCGCGATGTGCTGCAGCGCAGCGTCGATCCCGTCGACGATCGCGTACGAGAGCTTCAGGTCGAGGAATTCGGTCCCGTACTGCCCCTCGATCAGCTCGACCTGCGGCATCGCTTTCTTCAATCGCGGCAGGAGATCGACCTTGCGATCGATCAGGACGCATTCGAGCGCGTTGCAGACGCCCGGCCGCTGCGTCTTGGCGTTCACGACGATCTTCTCGGCCATCTCCAGGTCGGCATCGGGCGCGACGTAGAGATGACACACGCCCTGGTAGTGCTTGATCACCGGCACCCGCGACCGCTCGGCGATGAACCGGATCAGCGAGGGCCCGCCGCGCGGGATGCAGAGGTCGATCCGATCCTCCATCTGCAACAGCTCGTCGAGCAGCGTCCGATCGGGCGGCACCAGCTGGACGAAATCCTCCTCGAAGCACGCGAGCAGCGCCGAGTTCGTCTGCAGCGCCTCGCTCCCGCCGCGCAGCAGCGCCGCGTTCCCGCTGCGCAGGCACAACGCCGCCGCCTCGGCGGTCACGTTCGGCCGCGCCTCGTAGATCATGAGAATGACGCCGAGCGGCGACCGGACGCGCTCGACGCGCAGGCCGTTCGGCCGGGTGTACGACTCGACGACCTCGCCGACCGGATCGGGCAGCGCCGCGACTTCGCGCAGCGCGGACGCGACGCCTGCCAGCCGCTTCTCGTCGAGCCGCAGCCGGTCGATCAACGCCGGCGGGAGATCGCGGGCCCGTGAAACGTCGATCTCGTTGGCCGCGAGGATCTCCGCTGCCCGCTTCTCGATCCCCGCCGCCGCGTCGAGGACCAGCTTGGCGCGATCGACTTTGAGCAGCTCCCGCGATGCCACCCGCGCGCGCTCGGCCAATTCGAGAGCCGACAGCTTCAGCTCCGGCCTCAAGCCGTCACCACCAGGTCGTCCCGGTGCACGACGCAATCGAGCAGCCGATACCCCAGCTTCGACTCGATCTCCGCGCTGCGCAGGCCGGAGATGCGCCGCACCTCGTCGGCCGAGTACACCGCGAGGCCGCGAGCGAAGGGGTGCCCGTCGAGCGTCGCGATCTCGACCGGATCGCCGGAGAGAAACGCCCCGTGGACCTCGCGCACGCCGCTCGGGAGCAGGCTCTTCTTCCGCTCGATCAGCGCCGCCCGCGCGCCGTCGTCGACCAGCAGCGAGCCGCGCGCCTTCAAGTCGAGCATCCACCGCTTGCGCAGCCGCCGCCGCTCTCCCTGCGCCTGCACGAGGGTTCCCACGTCCTCGCCGGCGAAGAGCTTTCCGAGCATCCCGGGCTCGCCGGGCAGGATCGCGGACGCGACGCCCGCTTCCGAAGCCCGCCGGGCCGCCCGCAATTTCGTGATCATGCCGCCGGTCCCGAGGTCGGACTCCGAGCCACCCGCGAGCGTTTCGACCGCCGCCGTCACCCGCTCGATGACCGGAATCCTTTGTGCATCCGGATACTTCCGCGGGTCGGCGCTGAACACGCCGCCGGCGTCGGTCAGGATGATCAGGAGATCGGCCTCGACCAGATCGACCACCATCGCCGCGAGCGCGTCGTTGTCGCCGAACTTGATCTCCTCGACGCTGACGGTGTCGTTCTCGTTGATGACCGGCACCACCTCCCGAGACAACAGCTCCGCCAGCGCCCGCCGCGCATTCAGATAGCGCCCGCGGTTGGCGATGTCCGCATGCGTCAACAGGACCTGCGCGCACCGCAATCCACGTGCCTCGAGCTCGTCGTCGTAGAGTCGCATCAAGCGCGACTGCCCCGCTGCCGCCGCGGCCTGCTTGAGCGCCATCTCTTTGGGACGCGCCCCAAGGCCAAGCCGCTCGACGCCGAGCGCGACCGCCCCGCTCGTGACGACGACCGGGGTGCGACCTTTCGCTACCCCCGCGATGTCGTCGCACAGCGCCGAGAATTTCTTCCGGTCGAGCGAGGACTTGGCCCCTCCCCCGGCGAGCACCGCCGACCCGATCTTGATCACCGGCCGTTTCGATCGCGCGAGGGAAAAGCGGGGATTCGTCATTCGACTCTTGCGAGAGAATGTAGCACCGATTAGACGGTGAAACCTTGAAACAAGACCTCTCCGGAAACACCGCGGGACTCAAGGCCAGCCAGTCCAGGCGCCTGCTCGCCACCTGGCGCCGCCGGAGCCAGCAGCGCGAGCTGGTCTCGCCCGAGCTGGCGCGCCATCTCACCGAAATCTCGAGGGAAGTCGGCCGGCAGGTGGGTGTCCTCCTCAACCGCCGCGGCGAGGTCGAGCACGTCATCGTCGGCGACGCGAAGCAGCTCGTCCTCCCCGACATCGGCCGCGCCCGCGCCGGCCAGGCCCGCCTCCGCGGCCTGCGCCTCGTCCATACGCATCTGAAGGACGAGCCGCTCACCCGCGACGACCTGACCGACCTCGTGCTGCTGCGGCTCGACGCGATCGTCGCGGTCGTGGCGCGCGACGACGGCCTGCCGGGGAAGGTCTACCTCGCCACGCTTCTCCCCTTCAACGCATCCGGCGAGCTCTACCGGGTGAGCGAGGCGGCGAGCATCTACGACCTCGACTTCGACGCGCAGGCCCAGGTGGCGGCGCTCGAGCAGGAGATGGCGCGGACCGCGCCGGTCCGCGAGGTCGGCGTCCAGGGCCGGGCGATCCTGATCGGCGTCCACCGGGGAGAGCGTTCGAGCGCCGAAGCGTCGTTGGCCGAGCTGTCCGAGCTCGCGCGCACCGCCGGCGTCGAAGTTCTCGATACCATCCTGCAGAGTCGCCGCGATCCCGATCCACGCACGCTGATCGGCGAAGGCAAGCTGCAGGACGTCCTGGTGCGGTCGATGGCGCTCGGCGCCGACCTGCTCGTCTTCGACCGGAACCTGACGCCGTCGCAGGCGCGGCACATCTCGGAAACGACGTCGCTCAAGATCCTCGATCGCACGCAGCTGATCCTCGACATCTTCGCCCAGCGCGCGCAGAGCGCGGACGGCAAGCTCCAGGTCGAGCTGGCCCAGCTCAAGTACCTGTTGCCGCGCCTGGTGGGGAAGGACGACTCGCTGTCGCGTCTGGCCGGCGGGATCGGCGGCCGTGGACCCGGCGAAACCAAGCTCGAGGTCGACCGGCGCCGCGTCCGCGATCGGATCGCGGTCCTCGAAGAGCGCATCGACCGCCTCTCCGGCGACCGCGCCGTCCGCCGCCGCCAGCGCAACCGCAGCGGCGCGCCGGTGGTCTCGATCGTCGGCTACACCAACGCCGGCAAGAGTACACTGTTGAATTCATTGACGAATTCAGACGTGCTCGCGGAGAACAAGCTGTTCGCCACGCTCGACCCGACCTCTCGGCGGCTCAAGTTCCCGGGGAGGAGGCCGGCTCCGCCCGCCGACGGGCTGGAGGCCGAGGGCCGGAAGCATGTGATCGATCGGGAAGTGATCGTGACCGACACCGTCGGCTTCATCCGCGATCTGCCGGCCGACCTCGTCAACGCCTTCCGCGCCACTCTCGAAGAGCTCGAGGAGGCGGATCTCCTGCTGCACGTCGTCGACGCGAGCGATCCGCGCCACGACGAGCAGGCCGCGGCCGTCGAGCGCGTGCTGGCGACGCTCGACGTCGGGCGGACCCCGCGATTGCTGGTCTACAACAAGTCCGATCGAGCGCCGGAAGCGGCCCGCACTCTCGCACTCTCGGCGGGCGGCGTCGCGGTGTCTGCTCTGACGCGGGACGGCTTTCCCGAGCTTCTCGCTCGCTGCGAACAGATCATCGAGGAGGATAGAGCTTTCCGTCGCAAAGCGGCATGGTCTTCGGCGGCGGGTCGATCGCCGGCGGATAACGCAGACGATCGCCGACGAATCTGAACGACGGCTGCGGCAACGCGGGCATCTCGTCGAAGAGGCTGACGTGCAGGTGCGGCCGGGTCACGGCGCGATCGGCCAGCGCCGGAATCCACTGCGTCGCGTCGCCGTAAGCTCCGTCGATCACTGCATTTTTGGGCGTGCTCCGCTCGACGCACGCGATCGCCCGCAAGTCGCCGAACGTCGCGATCGGCACCGCCCCCTGATACGACCGGAAGTGAAACGGCAGCGCCAGCACGATCGCGACCGGCCCGAGCAGTGGAATCCGCGTCGCCGCGGCCCGCCCCCAAAGAGGGGCAACCACGAGCAACAGCATCGGCGCCAATCGCACCGGATACAGGCCCGCATAGGGGGCCAACTTGAACAGGGCGGACATCGCGAGAATCGCCGCCGCCGCCGTCGCGACCGGCCGCCAGCGGCGCTTCCAGAGAAGCCAGGCCGTCGCCAGCGCGGTCGCGATGTTGGCCGCATCGCCGAGCACGCCGAAGCCGACCCGCTCCTGCCGGAAGGCGTAATCGCGCAACCACGCCGTCTCGTTCGCCGACAACCGCGGCCCGAACACGGCCAGCACCCCCACGACGAACCCCACCCCGGCGACCCCCGTGAGGGCGGGGACCCATGCGCCTTTCGTACAAAATGTGCGTTTTGTACAAAACGCCAGTACCCCCGCGACCGCCCCCATCGGGTGGACGGCGGATGCGCCGGCGAAGTACAGAGCGGAAACCGCCGTCTCCTGCGCCGCGCCGAACAGCGCGAGCCCGATCGCGAGCGCGGTCGGATTGCCGCCCCAGTCGAAAAAGATCTGCGGCGTCCGAGAGAGCAGCAGCGCGACCGCCGCCACCGTTCTGGCGGCCGGCGTCCGGAGCGTCTCGAGGATCGCCGCGAGGCCTGCCCAGAAGACGAGGTAAGAAACGCCGGCCGCGAGCAGCCCGGCACGGGCCAGGCCCAGCGGTCCAAAAAGGGCCACAACCGCTGAAAATCCGCGAGGATACGCGCCGGCCGCCACACCGGGCCAGGCCGGCGACAGCACGCCATCGAGCAGCCCACGCGCGAGCGCGACGTGCATCGCCATGTCCGCGCCCGGCGCGACCGGCATCCACAGCGCCGGCATGAGGAAGAGCAGCACCGCCAGCGACCAGGGTGAAAACCCCATCGGGCCGCGCGCGAACCGCCAACCGATCGCGCCGCCGGCGAGAGCTCCCACGACCGCGGCGATGATCCCGGCCCGCCCCGGCAGTGTGGCGATCGCTGCACCCGCGATCGCCCCCAGTACGGCACCTCGCACTTGATCCCCTCCAACTTCTGCCGTAGGTACGCCGCCGTGCTGGCGGCACTCTGCCACGCTCTGCTCGCTTTCGCGCCCCGCCGGCACAAGCCGCACCCGCCGGCCGAAGACCAGTGGCACGACGTCTGGTACTTCGTCGAGGACCACGGCGAGGTCGTCTTTCCGCTGGTCGCGATCGCGGTGGTCGCGCTCATCGTCCTCGGCATCCGCCGCGGCATGAGCACCAACATCGCGACTTTACAGAAGAAACAGGACCAGAAGGACGCCATCGTCCGGATGATGCGGCAGAAGCTCCTGGTCAGCGCCGAAGCGATCTCGAGCGAGCTGAAGATCGATCACTTCCAGGCCAGCGCGCTGCTCGACGACCTCGTCCGCGAGGGCAAGCTGGTCGAGCAGAAGTCGGCCGGCGGCGTCGCCAACTACCGCCTCAAGGGGCTCTGACCAGCGGAATCACCCGAGCGCGCAGCGCGTCGACCGCGTCCGACAGCGCCTCGCGAACCTTGTCCACCGCCTGTACGCACGGCGCCGACTGCGCGTGGCCGCTCACCGTGTCGCGCCAGACCACCGCTCCGTCGCGCGAGAGGGTCGCGTCGAGCACGACCTGGACGTTGCCCTGGCCGGAGTTGAACCAGCTCTGCTGCGGCTGATCGAGCGGCGGCGCGTCCGGCTGACCCTGCACCACCGGCTTGTCGGTGCGCCGCGGCCGCTCGTTCTCCGGTCCCATCGTCGCCTCGCGGACGGCGACGGTCAGCACCAGCGGGCCGGTACTCGAGTTGGTGACGTTCGCGCCGGCGTCGGTGAATGCCGAGACCAGCGCCTTGTGCGCCCGCAGCGCGAGGTCCTGCGAGACCTGCCCGCAGCCGATCCCCGGCGTCGGCCGGGCATCGGCCGGCTCGGGCACGCCGAGCGTAACCCCGCGCAATACTTGCGGATCGACCGTCCTGCGCGCCGCGGCCGGCGTACAGGCGACCCCGCAAGACAAAACGACTGCGCAGGTCCTAAGCCACCTTCGGTGGCCGGACTTAAATATCGAAATACAGCGCAAATTCCATCGGCGAGGGGCGGAGCCGAACGGGGTTCAGCTCCTTCTCGACCTTGGTGTCGATCCACGCCTCGATCACGTCCTGCGTGAAGACGTCGCCCTTGAGCAGGAACTCGTGGTCCTTCTTGAGGCAATCGAGCGCCTCCTCCAGCGAGCCCGGCATCTTCGGGACGTCTTTCAGCTCTTCCGGCGACAGCCCGTAGATGTCCTTGTCGAGCGGATCGCCGGGGTCGACCCGGTTTTCGATCCCGTCGAGCCCGGCCATGAGCATCGCCGCGAAGGCGAGATAGGGGTTGCACGACGGGTCCGGCGAGCGGAACTCGAGGCGCTTCGCCTTCGGCGACGGCGAGTACATCGGGATGCGGATCGCCGCGCTCCGGTTGCGCGAGCTGTACGCGAGGTTCACCGGCGCCTCGAACCCCGGCACCAGCCGCTTGTACGAGTTCGTCGTCGGGTTGCAGATCGCCGCCAGCGACCGCGCGTGCTTCAAGACGCCGCCGATGTAGTGCAGCGCCATCTCGCTCATGCCGGCGTAGCCCTCGCCGGCGAACAACGGCTTGCCGCCCTTCCAGATCGACTGGTGGGTATGCATGCCGCTTCCGTTGTCGCCATAGAGCGGCTTGGGCATGAACGTCACCGTCTTGCCGTTGCGCAGCGCGACGTTCTTGATGACGTACTTGAACCACATCAGCTTGTCGGCGCAGCGGACGAGGCTGTCGAAGCGGATGTCGATCTCGGCCTGACCCGCGGTCGCGACCTCGTGGTGCTGCCGCTCGACCTGGATCCCGACCTGCTCCATCACCCGGACCATCTCGGTCCGCAGGTCCTGCTGCGAATCGATCGGCGCGACCGGGAAGTACCCTTCCTTGTAGCGCGGCTTGTAGCCGAGGTTCGGCCGCTCCTGCACGTGCTTGCCGTCGAAGTGCGTCTCGCGGCTGTGGCCGGTCTCCCACTGGCCTTCGCGCGACTCGATCTTGTAGCCGGAATGGTTGACGCCCACGTCGTACGAAACGCCGTCGAAGATGAAGAACTCGGCCTCCGGCCCGTAATAGGCGGTGTCGCCGAGCCCGGTCTGTTTCAGATAACGCTCCGCCTTCTGGGCGATGAACCGCGGGTCGCGGTTGTACGGCTCCTTGGTGATCGGGTCGACGATGTTGCAGATCAAGGACAGCGTCGTGTCTTTCATGAACGGGTCGATGACCGCGGTGTCCGGATCCGGGAACACCAGCATGTCGCTGGCGTGGATCGGCGCCCAGCCGCGGATCGAGCTCCCGTCGAACCCGAGGCCTTCGTCGAACACCGCCTCGTTCAGCTCCGAGATCGGGATCGTGAAATGCTGCCAGAGGCCGAGGAAGTCCATGAACTTCAGATCGACCATCACGGCCTTCTTGTCCTGCGCCAATCCGATGACGTCCTTGCCCTTGGGCATCGATGCCTCTCCTCTACAAAGCTGGCTCGCCCCGTTCGCCGGTGCGGATGCGGACCACCTCGTCGATGGTCGAAACGAAAATCTTCCCGTCCCCGATCCGTCCAGTCTTGGCCGCCCGCTCGATCGCTTCCAGTGCCCGGGGGACCATTTCGTCCGAAAGAACGACTTCCACCTTCACTTTTGGCAGGAAGTCGACGACGTATTCCGCGCCCCGGTAGAGCTCGGTGTGGCCTTTTTGACGGCCGAAGCCCTTCACCTCGGTGACGGTGAGGCCGAGGACGCCGACGTCGGCCAGGGCCTCCTTCACTTCGTCGAGCTTGAAGGGCTTGATGATCGCCTCGATCTTCTTCATAGGGCGCGCAATCTACAGCACGTTCGCGACGATGTGGAGCGTCAGATCGGCTTCGATGGTCGTGTCCTGTGGCGGTACAGAGGCCGTCCCCTTGGTGGTGATGGAAAAGCTGTCGGCCTTCGCATAGGGAGCGAGCTCGACGTCGTCGAGGTTGAGCTCGACAATCGTGGCGCCCGCCGGGATCGGCGACAGCTCGGCGATCTTCACGTCTGGCAGATTGGGCGCCTGGATGTGGAACTCGATCGCCGAGATGAACGAGAGGTTCGCGCCGGTCGGGCTCACGATCTTCAGCGTCAGCTTCTTCGTCCTGCACGAGCTGACGTGATCCTTGTTGGTGTTGTTGTTCGAGAAGGTCTGGTCCTGCGAGAAGCTCATGCTGCCGAACCCGGTGAAGCCCGGGAACGCCGGCAGCAGGCCGCCCGCCGCCGACCCTTGGATGGTGGAGCGGCCGGTCGAATCGACGTCGAATCCGACCTGGCCGAGCCCCGGACAGCCGGCCAGAAGCATCACAGACGCGAGGATCGGGAAACGCATCCGCGCTTCTTACGCTAAACTGGCCGCGTGGCCTACGCCGACGAACGGCTCGACCTGATCGCGCGGCTGCGCCGGCAGATGCCGGGGCGGATGATCGGCGACACGCTGCGCCTCGACGGCCGCTCGCTCCGCTTCCACGTCGGCACCTCGCTGGCCGACCTGCGCGTTCCGGTGCACGTCGACGGGCAGATCGGCCAGGCGCTGGGCGCCGCGGCGCGCGATCTCTTCTTCCTCCTCTGCGTCCGGCACCAGATCGCGCTGCGGGAGCAGGAGTACGACCGGCTGATCCTGCTCGACGGATTCGACCCGCGCGCCGCGCGGCCGGCGTCGTTCATCGCGCCGGCGACGGTGAAGAGCGACAACGTGCGGCGGGCGTTTCTCGAGGCGCCCGAGCTTCACTCCGCGCTCGACAGCGGCCTGCTGGCGTCGTGGATCGCCTCGGGCCGGCCGGGCCGGGTGCTGGTGGGCACGATCAACGCGTTGCTCCGGCGCGCGCAGGAAGAGTCGACCACCCACGAGCCTCCCGAGCCGACGCCCTACCTGGCGCTGCTCGCCCTGCGGGCGCTCTCGCAAAGCGCCCTCGACACGCTGAAGGATCTGCCGGTCGGCGGTCCCGCCGGGCGCGTCCTTCACGGGGCGGTCGCCGCCGGCCTGCTCTGTGCCGTCCGCCTGGCGGCGCGAGAATCCGGCGTCTTTTCGAGCCCTTCGGGGCTCCAATCGGAAGCGGCCGCCCACGCCCTTCCGTGGCTCGGCGGTCTCAAGATGGTGTGGGGCAGCGGCGCATCCTCCTACGGCCTGCCGTTCGCCGAGGCCCCGCTGCGGATCGAGCAGCTGACGCAGAAGCTGATCGGGGGCGGGACGCCGGAGACGGTCGGCCGCGACGCGGTGGCCGATCTGGCCGGGTCGAAGGAAGCGATGCGCAAGGCCGCCCGCCAGGTCGCGCTCGCCCGGCTCCGCGGCGAGCTCCTGCAGCTTCTGCGGATGGCCGACGTCGGCCGCGCCCCGTCGCTCTCGGTCGACGGCCTGACGATGGCGCAGCTCTTCCAGGCGCCGGTCGCGCTGGAGAAGATCCTGGTCACCGTCTCCGCGCGCAAGGACCTGCTCACCCGCGCCAGGTCGGCCGCGAAGGGCGCGACCAACGAGCCGGCCCGGTCGCTGCTCGAGTCGATCGCCATCGCCGCGAAAGAATGGAAGGACGAAGACCCCGGCGCCTACATCTCGACCGACGCGGTGGTGAAGTCGTGGTCGAGCGCCGTCGCCTCGCTCGCGGTCGACGCCGCCCTCGACCGCGGCCTCGACCAGGCCGAGACCCAGCTCGTCCACCGCACCGGCGCCGAGAGCGACGGCGGCGTCACCGCCGAGCACGAGGGCGGCAAGCTCTACCTCTTCGGCATCGACGAAAAGCCGATTCTCATGTCCCGCGCCCGCGCGCCGCAGATGGGGCACCTCTTCTGCGACATGAAGGATTTCACCAAGCGGACCGCGTTCCTCAAGGAGACCGTCGTCGCCGACTTCCTCTCCCGCGAATTCTACGGCCCGATCCTGACGGCGGCCGCCCGCCACGCCCAGGGCGCCGCCCACCTCGCCGACAAGGGCGGGATTTACTTGAACAATCTGCTCGGCGACGCGGTCAGCTTCTCGGGCGACATCGTCGCGCTGCTCGAGCTGTCCGACGAGATCCGCCACGCCCTCGGCAGCTACGCGCGCCGGCTCGACAGCGAGGCCTCGCGCGAGGCGGTCGCCAGGACCATCGCCACCATCGAGGAGAAATACCGCGCGCAATTCCAGATGCTCGAGGGCGCGATCCGCTCGGCCCAGGACGCGCTGCGCCGGGGCACGCTCGACAAGGCCTCGGGTGAGGAACCCTCCTACCGCCTGCGCGCGCTGGAGGCGCAACGGCAGCGGCTCGAGGACCAGCGCGAGGCCGAGCTGTCGCTGGCGAGCGGGGAAAAGCTCGAGGCGGGAATCTTCGTCTCCTTCGGCGCCGCGCCGGAGATCGCGACCTTCGAGGACGACATCTTCGGACAGATCAAGGTCTCGATCGCGGAGAAGATCAACGAGAGCGCGCGCGGCACCGCCCGCAACGGCGGCGTGCGGGCGCGAGTCGACGCGATCCTCGCCGCCGAACGGGCGAGACGCGGGCAGCCGTCGCTGGTGTGCCCGCTCTCGGTCGCGGTCTCGCAGCCGCTGTCGATGCCGATCCCGGCCGACGTCGAGCTGGCGGTTCGGCGGAGCGTGGCGGGCGGCGATTTCGACAGCGCCGAGACGGTCCTGAACGGCGTGGTCCGCGACTTCGTCGCGCGGCTGGCCTCGCAGGAGTCGTACGAGGACCGCGGCGACATCTACAACGGCGGCGCGGCCCTCTCCGAAGAGGCCCTCAAGGCCTACGTCGAGGCCCGCGGCGGCGATCTCGTCTTCATCAAACGAGACGTCGACGTCGGGGCGCTGCATCCGGCGATGCGCGAGCGGTTCGTCTTTCCGATGAGCTCGCTGCGCCTGGTGATGGCCGTCTCGCCGCAGGGTCTGCACGAGCTGTTCGTCTTCGTCGGCCGCGCGCTCTTCAAGGGCTTCGAAAAGCAGGGCGGCCTCGGCATCTTCGAGATCGTCGCCCGGGAGAACCCGTTCTTCACCTTGCTCGCGCAGCACCACGTCGCCGACTGGATCCGCGAGTACGAAGCCGGCCGCGTGCCGCAGAGCGGCGACTGGATCCCGGTGGCGCTCGGATGACCGACGCCCCGCCGGAAAAGAAGATTGTCGAGCACTATCCTCCGCCTCCTTCGGAGCCGCAGGAGCTGCCTCCGCCGACCTTCAAGCAGGCCCTGCTCGGCTACGGCTCGATCATCGCCGGCCTGGTGGCGCTCGGCCTGGTGATCGGGTTGTTGATGAAGGTGCTGCGATGAAGACCAGGCGGGCTACGTCGCGGCCGTGCGCTGTCGCTGAAGCATCCAGTCAGGAATCCGTTTGGCGCGCCGCCATCCGACCGTCAGCAGCCAGCTGACCGGCACCGCGAGGGCGAGGCGCGCGTTCGGCGCGGCAGATGAAAACGCGTCGGGTCCCGACGCGCCGTAACGGCGCGCCGCGTTTTCGAGCACATACGCGATGGCGTTGACGAGCTCGGCGGGTGTGGTGAGGAGGCGCGCGTGGTAATGGTCCGCGAAGAGCGTCCCGCGGCGCGACATCAGCCGGTTGAGCGCCTTCGCGATCCGGATGGTCAAACCCTGCATGCCCCGTGAGAGCGCTGCCGTGTCGTCGGCCTCGACGATCAGGTGCAGGTGGTTGCCGAGGATCGAGAATTCGATCAGCCGGAGCCCGAATCGGCCCAGAGCCGCAGCGAAGCACGCCCGGATCTCCCGCAATACCGACTTCCGGCGCAGGTTCCAGACGTCCTCCCCGACCCTCAGGGTGACGTGCGCCGGCGTCGGCCGCGCGAACCGCGGTCGCATCGCGTGGGAGACGCGGCCAGTCGTCGGGCGGCCTGCTCCTCGGCGCCGTCCGCCGTGCGTCGTGAATTCGAGTTGTTGCATGATTTCGGGATATATCAGGAACGGCCCGTTCACGTCAACGCCGATGTGATAGCCTGCGGCCGTGGATTTCGCGAAAGTCCTCGGCGCGATCGCCACGTTTCTCGAGCGACGGCGGTTTGCCCTCGCCGGCGCGTTTGCAATGCAAGCGCACGGGCTGCAACGCGCCACGGCCGATCTCGACTTCGTGGTCGAAGACGCCGCACGGGTCGATCTGCTGCGCTTCATGAAGTCACTCGGCTACGAGGAGCTCCACGCATCCGAGGGCTACTCGAATCACCTGCACGCCGATCCGGCGCTCGGCCGCGTCGACTTCATCTACCTCGATGCGCACACCGCGGACGTTCTCTTCGCCGACGCCCAACGCAAGCGCGTCGGTTCTCTCGACCTGCTCGTTCCGTCTCCGGAACACCTGGCGGCGATGAAGGTCCATGCGATCAAGAACAGCCCCGTGCGGCTCTACAAAGAGTTGGCGGACATCCAGTTCCTCCTCGAGCTGCCCGGGGTTGACGAGGAGAAGATCCGCGGTTACTTCGAGAAACACGGCCTGCGCGGGAGATTCGATGAGCTCAAGCGCATCATCATCGGACGAGATCATGATCCGGACGACCCCGGCTGATGCGGCCGCGCTGAACCGATTCGCGAAGGATGCGGCGCGAGGGGCCGGCGATTACCTGCCGTTCATCTCGCAGTTCCCGCCGCCTTCGCACGAGCAGCTCCGCAAGCGCGACGGGCCGCGCGGCGAGCCGTTCCGACTCCCCTAACGGCCGTCGTTGGCGCAGCCGCTCATGTTCATCCGCGACCACGAGAGCCGATCGCGCACCGCGGCCGCCTGCTGCGCCCCGAGCTCCGGCTCGAGCGAATGCTGCAGCGTGTCATTGACGGTGATCAGATAGCGGAAAAGCCGCTCCGGAATGCTGCCGGCGCGAGGGTCGGCCGGCGGCGTTTCGAGACCCGCCCGCTCGCGAGCCACGCGCGCCCGAGCCGCAGCGATGACCGGCTCCGGCGACTTGTGCAGGATCTCGCGTTGCAGCGAAAAGGGCTCGAGATTGTCGGCGCCCGCCACGTCGCCGGTCGCCTCCACGTACAGCGCGCGCAGCCGGGCGATGGTCTCTTTCGCGAGATCGTTGACCGTCGCGTTGACGCGCGCCTGCTCGTCCTCGGAGAGGTGCAGCTGAGCGCTGAGGTCGGGACCGAGCTTGAACGGCTCGCGCGAGAGGGGCAGAAGGTCGACGCGCACTTCGCAGTTGCGCGCCATCTCGAGGAGCTCCTCGGGGGTGAAGTCGCGGTACTTGAGCGCCGGCCCGCGCTCGGCCGGATGCGAGGCCTCCCCGGCCGAGGGCGCGACCGCCACTTTTTTCTCCAGGTCGCGGACGCGATTTCGCAGCGTCGCGATCTCGGCCTGCTGCGCGCGATCGCGCTGGATCAGCTGCTCGCGGCTCGAGGCCTCGGGCGAACCGGAGGAGACAGTCGTGGCCGGCGCCGTTGGAGCGGCGTGCGCGTCCTCGACGCGGACCGCCTGGCCGGGCTCGCTGCGCGCGCGTTCGCCGGCCGCCACCTGGACGGCGCCTGCCGGCGATGCGACGGCGACCCTTCCTTCGTAGACCGTCACCACCACCGCGGTCGCGGCGGCTGCTCCGGCCGCCGCGGACAGCGCCATCTTGCTCGCAGAAGACATGCCCACCTCCACGCGAAAGCAGGTTCCCAGCACCTCGATGCGCGCGCCGCCGGCGTCGACCTCGAACGGGCCGCCCGGCTCGACGCGATAAAAGACCTCGCCCCGGTCCTGCACGACGCTCGCGCGCCCCGAGGGTGAGATCGACCAGCGCAATCGCGCACCCGGCTCGGCCACCGCCGTCGCGCGCCGGCCCATCGCGATCGCCGCCCGCCGCACGGGTTCCGCCGCTCCGTTCTCCGTCCGCAGCAAGGCAAACGCCGCAACCACCGCTGCCGCAGCCGCCGCGGTAACGAGTGGCCACCGCCGCCGCTGCCGCCGCGAAGCCAGCACGCGTCCGGCAAAGCCGTCCGGCGGCTCCTGCGCGGGCCACTGGGAAAAGTCAGTCATGGAAATCTCCGAGGATCTGCCGCAGCGCTTCCCGCGCCCGGGAGAGACGCGACTTGACGGTGCCTTCCTCGACCCCGAGCGCCTCGGCCACTTCTGCCGTCGAGAACCCGTGCGCCTCCCGCAGCAGGAACGCAGCGCGGAAATCGGGCGGCAGCGACTCGACCGCCGCCGCCAGGGCGGTGCGAAGCTCCGCCGACCCGGCTGCGAGCCGAGGTCGATCGGGAGCCGGCTCGCGCCGCCGCGCGTGGTCGATCGCGAGCCGAGCCGCGATGGTCAGAAGCCACGTCGAAAAGCGCGCCCGCCCGGCTGGATCGAATCTCGCAAGTGCCCGAAACGCCTTGAGAAACGTCTCCTGGGCGAGATCCTCCACCAGCGGCCCGTGTCCGATCGTCCGCGAGATCAGCGCAAACACCGGCCGCTGGTACCGCTCGACCAGCGCCCGGCAGGCGGCGTCATCGCCGGCCTGTGCGCGGCGCAGCGTCAGCTCGTCGAGCTCCGAGTCGCCGTCGCGCAGGATCATTGCGGCCGAATTTCGCAGCACCGCCGGTTACACGCCGAGCGCGCGAAAAGGTTCCCGTCTCAGGCGACGCGGTTTCTGCCGGCGTCCTTGGCCTCGTAGAGCTTGGCGTCGGCGCGGCGGACCGCGTCCGCCCAGTCCTCGCCGGGCTGCAGCTCTGCGACACCGACCGACAAGGTCGCACCCCGCATCACCTGCGCGCCGAGGCCCTCGACCGCCGCCCGCACCCGCTCGCCGAACGACCGCGCTCCCTCGAGGCCGGTGGCCGGCAGGATCGCGAGCAGCTCGTCGCCCCCCCAGCGCGCCGCCACGTCGACGCCCCGCATCGCGCTGTTCAGCACCTGCGCCGTCGCCCGCAGCGCGTCGTCGCCGGCGGCGTGCCCGAATCGATCGTTGACCTGCTTGAAGTGGTCGAGATCGATCAGCGCCACCGAGATCCGCGACCCGAACCGCTGCGCCCGCGATGCTTCCCGCTCCAGCACTTCCTCCGCCGCGCGCCGGTTCATCAGGCCGGTGATCGGATCGGTCCGCGCCAGGTGGTCCCGCTCGCGGATCAGGTCCATCTCCGCGGTGACGTCGGTCAGCACGGTGAGCTGCCCGACGCCGTCGCCGAGCTGCACCGGCTTAGCCATCCACCGCAGGAACCGGCGGCGCGGCCTTTCCATCTCGAACTCGCCGCGGATCGCGTACGCGCCGGCCGGCGAAACCTTCAGCTTGCGCAAAAAATCGTCGGGATCGCTCGACGACTGGGCGGCCTCGTGCACCACCTCGTCGCCGTGCCTGCCGATCAGCGAATCCGGAGTCACGCCGAACAGGTCCGCCAGCGCCTGGTTGGCGAAGATCACCTTCCGCTGCGCGTCGAGGAGGAAGACGCCGTTGTCGATGTTGTCGAGCACCGCGGTGAGATACGAGACCGCGGTCAGCTCCCGGCGCAGCGGCTCCGGCAACAGCGACAGGTCGTGCTGCTGCCGCTTCTTCCCCACGCGCAGCTCGAGCTCGCCGGCCACTCCGCGCGCGAGCAGCACCAGCTCATCGACGTCCTCGGGGGTCACCGCCAGCGGTTTTCTGTCGAGAATACAAAGAGTTCCGAGCACGTCCCCGGACGGCGTCTCGAGCGGCGCGCCGGCGTAGCTGCCGACCAGCCCTTTCTGGACGAGAGGATTCTCCTCGAACCCGGGATGGTGCACCGCGTCCGCCACCACCAGCGGCTGGCGGCCCTGGACGACGTGGGTGCAGAACGAATGTTCGCGCTGGACCACTCGAGCCTCGTCGGGGACGCCGTGCGCGCCGATCGCCCACTGCTTTTCCTCGAGGACCAGCGAGATCATCGCCGCCGGCACGCCGAAGCGCTTCGCGGTCTCCTCCGCGATCCGGTCGAGCTCGGCGTCCGGCTCGGCGGCCGCGAGGCCCATCTGGTCGATGCGATGGAGCCGGATCTCCTCGGCCCGCTCCTCGTCGATGCCGTGCAGCGTCGCGACCGGCGGCGGCGGCGCGGTCGACGGCGCCGGCCCATGCGGCGCATGCGAGGCGGCCAGCACCTTCTTCACCGCGCGGCGGATCGAATCGGCCGGCGCGGAACGGGCGAGGAGCGCGGAGATCCCGAGCTCTCCCCGCAGCCGCAGCGCGGTGTCGCGCAGGGCGCGAAAGGCCGAGATCGCCACCACCGGCGCATGCTCCTCGGAAGCGAGCTTGCGGATCTCCTCGATCAGCTGGAACCCGTCGGTGCCCGCCAGCGACAGCTCGGTGATCGTCAGCGCCGGGGCGCCGGCGAGCTGCACGAAGGCCAGCGCCTCGGCCGCGCCGCGAACCAGCTTGACCTCCAACCCTTCGGCGGCCGCGATGTGGCCGTAGAGCTGCGCCTGGGCAGGATCCGGCTCGGCGATGAGTGCGTAAGCGGGCATGTTCTCAGGGGTCTTCGACGAGCCGGCGGTGCACTTCGACGAGGCCGCGCCCCGCGGCGACGAAGATCCGGTCGCCGGCCGAGCCCGACGAGAGCGACGGATCGGACCCGACGCGGCCATCGGGATACCGCTGGCGGAAGTCCTGCGCGGTCCACGCGATCAGCTGCGGCACCGGCTCGAAGCGGTCCATCGGCGGCAGGTCGAGCACCGCCCGCGGATAGAACCGGCGCACGATCGACAGCTCCCCCGGCGTCGCGTGGTGCCCCTCGCGGGCGCCGAACATCTCCATCAGGACGCTGCGGACCTCGGGCAGGTCCCACCACTGGACCGAGAGGCAGCGCGATTCCGGCAGTGACGCGTGCACCTGCATGCACGCCGCCTGCAGCGTGGCCTTCGAGCCGTGGTGGGCATTGACCAGCAAAAAGCGCCTGAATCCCTGCTGATAGAGGCTCTCGACCGCGTCGGTGACCACCGCCAGCAGCGTCGCCGGCTTGAGCGCGATGGTCCCCGGGAACGCCCCGTGAACCTGCGAGACGCCGAAGGCGATCGCCGGCGCGACCATGGTGTGGCGCTCCTCGCCGAGGTCGTTGGCGAGCTCCTCGGCGATGATCAGGTCGGTGCCGAGCGGCCCCGAGGGCCCGTGCTGCTCGGTGCCGCCCACGGGGATCGCCACGTCGGTCCTCTTTTCGAGGTACTCTTGGACGTCCTGCCAGAGGGCCAGCTTGAGCAGCACGGCAACAGATATACCGCATCGCTGGCCGGGAGAGGCGATCGAAGCCGTCCTGATCGAGCGCCCCAACAAGTTCCTCGCCATCTGTCGCCTCGGCCGCCGCACCGTCGAAGCGCACGTTCCCGACCGCGGGCGCTGCCTCGATCTGCTCGTGCCTGGACGGACGGTCGCGGTCGTCGCTGTCCGGCTGCCGGCCACCGGCGACCGGCCACCGGTTCGGAAGACCCGATTCACGGCCGTTCTCGCAAGATCCGGGAATGGCACCTGGGTGTCGCTCGATCCCGCGGGTGCGCCACGCCTCGTCGAGGAAGCGCTTCGTCGATCCCTGCTTCCCTCGCTGGCAGGCCTCCGGGTCGTGCAGCGGGAGGTCGTCGTTGGGTTCAGTCGCATCGATCTGCTTCTGGCCGGTGGCCGCCACCCGGTAGCCGGTGGCCGGATACTCTGCGAAGTGAAGAGCGTCGGCGCGCAGCGGGACGGGATCGCGCTCTTTCCGGACGCGCCGACCGAGCGCGGAGCGCGGCACCTCGCGCTGCTCTCGAGCCTCGCCCGCCGGGGCCGGCGCTGCGCGATCGTGTTCTGCGCCCAGCGCGGCGACGTCTCGGCGGTCGCGCCCGACGAGGAGATCGATCCGATCTTCGCCGCGGCGCTGCGGCGGGCGGTGCGAGCCGGTGTGACGGTCGCCGCCGTGCGCTGCGCCGCTTCCCCCGCGGGTATGCAGGTCGAGGGCGAGATCGCCGTGCTATCGTGAACGCGATGGCCGAGACGCTCCCGATCGTCGTACCGGTCCGCTATTCCGGCGGCGGCCTGACGATGCAGACCACCAGCAGCCGCCTCAACGCCGAGGGCGTCTTCGTGCGCGGCTTCGTCACGCCCAAGGAGGGCTCGGTCCTCTCGCTCACGCTGACGCTGCCGGGCGCGCCGCAGCCGGTGCAGGCGAAAGGCGTCATCACCGAGCGGGTGATGCCGGGCGACAAAGGGAAGGAAGCCGGTTTCTGGGCGCGCTTCGACTCGATGGACGAAGCAAGTCGCACCGCGCTCGACGCGCTCTTGAACGATCGCGGCGGCGGCGGCAACCCGGTCAAACGCGCGTTCCCGCGCGTCAAGACGCGCCTCCAGGTCGGCTGGGCATCGCCCCGCGAGTTCCTCGTCGCCTACTCGGAAAACATCAGCCGCGGCGGCATCTTCGTGGCCACGGCCAAACCGCCGCCGCTGCGCGACGTGGTCGAGCTGCTCCTCGAGTTGCCCGACGGAATGGTCCCGGCGAAGACCGACGCCGAGGTGATCCAGAGCCTCACGCCCGATCAGGCGGCCAGGCTCGGCCGCACGCCGGGCGCCGGCCTGCAGTTCGTCGGCAGCAGCGACGAGTTCCGCCGCCGCCTCGACCTCTGCATCGAAAACCTCTTGAACGAGCCCGCCTGAGATGGCCTCGCCCGAGGTCAAGTTCGCGCTCAGGCTCGCCTCCGACGCGGGCCGCGGTGTCGCCGCGCTGCTGGCCGGGATCGGCGACCGCCTCGGTCTCTTTTCCGCCCTCGCCAAAGGGCCGGCCTCGCCCGAGGACCTCGCGCAACGGACATCGATCCATCCGCGCTACGCCCGCGAGTGGCTGCACGCGATGGCAGCGGCCGGGTACGTCGACCATCGGGACGGCAAGTACGAGCTGCCGCCGCCGCAGGCCGAAGTGCTCGCCCACGAAGGCGGCGGCGTGTTCATGGGCGGGACGCTGCAGATGCTGCTCGGGATGATCGCGACGATGCCCTGGCTGCGCGAGGCGTTCGTGACCGGCAAGGGCATTCCCGCCGACGCCTACCCGCCCGACGCGTGGGAAGGAATGGAGCGCGACATGGCCGGCCTCTATGAGACGCAGCTCGTCTCCGAGTGGCTGCCGCGCGTCCCGGCGGTTCGGGGCCTGCTGCAGGGCGGCGGCCTCGTCGCCGACATCGGCTGCGGGCGCGGCCGCGCCATCTTCACGCTCGCAAAAGCCTTTCCGAACGCGCGCTTCGTCGGGTACGACGTTCACCCACCCAACGTCGAGGCCGCGCAGCGAAAGGCGGCGGAAGCGGGCCTTTCCGATCGCGTCCATTTCGAGGCGCGGGACGCCTCCGCCGGCCTGCCGCGAATGGACCTCGCGCTGACCTTCGACGTCGTCCACGACGCGGCCCGTCCGCTCGAGCTCGCCTCCGCCATCCACGAGGCGCTCTCGCCGCACGGCCGCTGGCTCGCGTTCGAGGTCCGCAGCGAGGAAGATCCCGACGCGAACTCGGGCCCGCTGACGCTCGTCCGCTGGGGTTTCAGCCTCCTCTACTGCATGAGCGTCTCGCTCGCCCAAGGCGGCGAGGGCCTCGGCACC
Source organism: Myxococcales bacterium (assembly GCA_020201435.1). Classification (GTDB taxonomy): domain Bacteria; phylum Myxococcota; class Myxococcia; order Myxococcales; family 40CM-4-68-19; genus 40CM-4-68-19. Next base: position 4,138 of record JAIVGS010000001.1, on the reverse strand, counting down.
TTCGGCCTCACCGAATCCCGCATGCGCCACCTCTGCACCGCCGCCGGCTTTTCCGACGTCCACATGGAATTGCTCTCATTTCACGTGCTCTACGAAGTTCGACCGTGACCCGCTAACTACAACTGCGCACCGCGAAGACGCGAAGGCGCGAAGGGGTTGGGTTGGGAGCACAACCGCCAATGAGCGCAAAACCCAAAACTTCGCGTCTTCGCGCCTTCGCGGTGCGCTTTTGCTTTTAGAGGCTTCCGGCGAATGCGCGCAGGATCTTGCCGGCGGCGACTTCGTGGACCTCGATCTTCGAGGGATCGCGGCCTTCGGCGAGCAGCTTCTCCTTGCGCGACATGATCAAGTCTCTCATCGCCGCCGCGGACAGCTCGGGATGGAACTGGACGCCGGCGATCGTCTCCGAGAGGCGGAAAGCCTGCACCGCGCTGTTCTCGTTGGAGGCGAGGATCGTCGCCGCCGGCGGCACCGGGTCGACGGCGTCGAGGTGGGTCGCCTGGACGTCGATCTCGTCCGACGTCGCCCACGCAAACAGAGGGTCCTTTCGGCCCGCGGGCGTCAGCTTGACGGAAACCGTGCCGATCTCGCGTCCGCGCGGATTCAGGACCACGCCGCCGCCCGCCACCCGGGCGAGAAGCTGGTGACCGAAGCAGACGCCGAGCACAGGGACCTCGACGCGCAGGAGCGACTCGCCAAGCTCCAGCATCCACGGCACTTTTTCCGTCACGCTCAACGGCGAGCCGGTGACGATGATCCCCTTCGGCCGAAAGCGGGCGAGCCCGGACTCGAGCTTCTCGCCCTGGTGGGCGCGGACGACCGGCATCGAACGGCCCAGCGCGCGCTCGAACCACGCCGGGTAGTCGCCGTGCAGGTGCGTTGTTCCCGTCTGAACGATCAGCAGGCCGGACATGCACACATTCTAAGTCGTGCGGGCTTGACGCGCAGCGCCGTCCCGCCGACGCTCTTCGGCCATGGACACACCCAAGTCGCGGGCCGCGCAGATCGAGCAACTGCGCGAGAAGTTCAAGGAGAACGGGATCCGCAAGGTCAAGCTGGGCGGGTTCGACATCGACGGCGTGCTGCGCGGAAAGTACGTCTCGCTCGACAAGTTCTGGGGCGTCGCCGAGTCCGGCCTCGGCTTCTGCGACGTGATCTTCGGCTGGGACAGCGGCGACCAGCTCTACGACAACGCCAGCGTCACCGGCTGGCACTCGGGGTATCCGGACGCGCACGCGACCGTCGATCTCTCCACCTACCGGCGCATCCCGTGGGAGGAGGCCACCGCCGCGTTCCTGCTCGATTTCGAGATCCCGGTCTCGCCGCGGCAGCTTCTGCAGAAGGTCGACCAGAAGGCGCGCTCGCTCGGGTTCGCCGTCAAGTGCTCCAGCGAATACGAGTTCTTCATGTTCAAGGAGACGCCGGAATCCGTCCGCGAGAAGGGGTATGCAAACCTCACACCTTTGACGCCGGGGATGTTCGGCTACTCGTGGCTCCGCTCGTCGGAGAACGCGCCGCTCGTCCATGCGCTGCAGGACGGCCTCGACGCGTTCGACATCGAGATCGAGGGCTTCCACACCGAGACCGGCCCGGGGGTGTACGAGGCGGCGCTGAAGTACGACTCGCTCCTGCGCGCCGCCGACAAGGCCGCGCTGTTCAAGACGGCGACCAAGGAGATCTGCGCCCGCCACGGCGTGATGCCGTGCTTCATGGCCAAGTGGAACAAGGACCTCCCGGGCTGCTCGGGCCACCTCCACCAGTCGCTCTGGTCGCTGCAGGGCGAGCCGCTCTTCCACGACGGCCGCGGCATGAAGGGCATGAGCAAGCTGATGGCGCACTACGTCGCCGGCCAGGTGGCGCTGATGCCGGCGATGACCGCGCTGATCGCCCCGACGGTCAACTCGTACAAGCGGATGGTCCGCGGCGCGTGGAGCCCGACGATGGCGACCTGGGGGGTGGAGAACCGCACCACCGCGCTGCGGGTGATCCCGGGCTCGCCCGGCTCGACCCGCGTCGAATACCGCTTCGCCGCGGCCGACATGAACGCCTACGTCGCGATGGCGGCGAGCGTCGCGTCGGGCCTGTACGGCGTCGAGAACGAGCTGCCGCTCCCGGCCGAGACGGTCGGCAACGGTTATGATGCGAAAGCCAGGCCGCTGCCGTCGACGCTGCGGCTTGCGACCGAAGCGCTCGCGGCCTCGAGGGAAGCGCGCGAGATCCTCGGCGAGCAGTTCGTCGACCACTACGTGCGCACCCGCGACTGGGAGTGCCGGCAGTTCGAAAGCGCAGTGACGAGGTGGGAGCTGGAGCGGTATTTCGAGATCATCTAGGGAGACACCATGGCGAGCGTAATGAGCTTTCCGACGCGGATCGTCTACGGCCGCGGCGCGATCAAGGAGCTGCCAAACGAGCTGAAGCGGGTGGGCGCCTCGCGGCCCCTGCTGGTGACCGACAAGGGCATCCTGCAGGCGGGGCTGTTGCGCTTCGTCGCACCGCTGCTCGAGCAGGCGGGGATCAAGGCGCCGATCTTCACCGATTTCGCGGCCAATCCGACCGATGCGGATGCCCTCAAAGGCATCGAGGCCTACCGGGCGCAGAACGCCGACAGCGTCCTCGGCGTCGGAGGCGGGGCCTCCCTCGACATGGCGAAAGCGATCGCGCTGCTCGTCAACCACCAGCCGCCGCTCGCGCAGTACGACGACGCCAAGGGCGGCGACGCGCGCATCACGCCGAACGTCCCACCCATCATCCAGGTGCCGACGACCGCGGGAACCGGGTCGGAAGTCGGCCGCAGCACGGTGCTGGTCATCGACGGGACCAAGACGGTCATCTTCTCTCCGCACCTGATGGCCAGGGCCGCGATCCTCGATCCCGAGCTGACCGTCGGGCTGCCGCCGTTCATCACCGCGGCGACCGGCATGGACGCGCTGACGCACAACCTGGAGGCCTATGTAGCCAAAGGTGACCACCCGCTCGCCGACGCGATCGCCATCGACGGTCTCAAGCGCATCGCGGCGAACCTGAAGAAGGCCGTCCAGAACGGCAAGGACCTCGAAGCCCGCGAGCAGATGCTGCTCGGCTCGGCGTTCGGCGCGATCGCCTTCCAGAAGGGCCTGGGGGCCTGTCATTCGGTCGCGCATGCGCTCACGCCGGTCGCCGGCACGCACCACGGCCTCGCGAATTCGCTGATGCTGCCGACGGTCGTGAGCTTCAACCGGATGGCCGCGGAGGCCCGGCTCGCCGAAGCCGCGGTCGCGCTCGGAGCGGACCCGAAGATGAGCGTCCCGGAGCGGGCGCACCTGTGCGCCGAGATCGTCGACGACATCCGCGTCGCCTGTGGACTGCCGCGCAAGCTCTCGCAAGCGGGGGTGAAACGCGAGATGATCCCGCAGCTGGTCGAGAAAGCGCTGGCCGATGCCTGCCACCAGTCGAACCCGCGGCCTGTGACCGAAGTCGATTTCGAGAGGTTGATCAACGAGGCCTTCTGAATGGATGGAGCGGATACATCGCGGCGGCTCTTGCAGCGCTTCGTGGCGCAGGACCCCATCGACCTCGCCCGGGCGTCGCTGGCGGTCGCGCGCGAGGAGTATCCGGACCTCGACGAAGGGCACTACCTGAGGCTGCTCGACCGGCTCGCGCAGGGCGTGCAGGACGGGTTGCCGTCGGGGGCAAGCCCGGAGCGCAAGGTCGGGCGCCTCAACAGCTATCTCTTCCACGAGCTCGGCTACAGCGGCAACCGCAACGACTATTACGACCCGCGCAACAGCTTCCTGAACGAGGTCCTCGACCGGCGGACCGGCATTCCGCTCACGCTCTGCATCGTCTACATGGAGGTCGGCCGCCGCTGCGGCCTGCGCGTCGAGGGCGTGGGATTTCCCGGACATTTTCTCTGCAAGGTGCAGCTCGACGGCGGCGAGCTGGTCGTCGACCCGTTCCACCGCGGTCAATTGCTCGGCCTCGAGGAGATCAAGCGCCGTCTCGCGGCGGCGGTCGGCGATCAGGTGAAGTTCGACGCCCGCGTCCTTCGCGCCGCCCGGCCGCGCGAGATCCTGGTGCGAATGCTGCAGAACCTGCGCTCCGTCTACCAGGAGCGCAACGACATGCCCCGCGCGCTTTCCGCCGTGGACCGGCTGCTCCT
>JAIVGS010000263.1 GCA_020201435.1 Myxococcales bacterium | reverse complement strand
CTCTTGAACTGGTTGTAGAGGAGATAGACCGCGTCCAGCTTGTGCTCGGTGTATTCCTTGATCAGGTCGTCGGCGACTTCTTTCGCCATCGAGTACCGCAGCCGCCCGAAAAAACCGACGTAGTCCTTGCGCGCGGCGATGCCCCTTTTGCGGGCGAAGTCGCGGCCCCGGCGGCCGATGGTGCTGAACTGGATCGACTCGTACTTCGGGCCCTCTTCGACGACGAACCGCTGCGACCGCCGGATGATGTTGGCGTTGAACCCGCCGCACAGGCCGCGGTCGGACGTCAAGAGCACCAGCTCGATCCGCTTCGGCGGCCGCACTTCCATCAACGGGTGCGGCGGGATCTCGGCATCGGCCCGCGCCCGCGCGAGGGAGCCGAGCAGCTCGTCGAGCAGCTGCGCGTACGGCCGCGTCCGCAGCACCGCGTCCTGCGCGCGCCGCAGCTTGGCCGCCGAGACCAGCTTGAGCGCCTTGGTGATCTTCTGCATGTTCCGGACCGCCTTGATGCGGCCGCGGATCGAACGGAGCGAAGCCATTTATCCCTTGGCAGGAGTCGGACGAAACACGCTCTTGAATTCTTCGAGGGCCGCGTCGAGGGCCTTGCGCACGTCGTCGGTCAGGTCCTTCTTCTCGCGGATCAGCTTCAGCACCTCGGGGTGACGGGTGTCCATGAACTCGATCAATTCCGCCATGTAGCGCTGGACGTCCGAGACCTCGATGTCCCGGATCCAGCCCTTTCCCTGCGCGTCGCGCTGCGTGCCGGCGTAGATCTGGACGATCTGCTTCTCGACCGCCATCGGAACGTATTGACCTTGCTTGAGAATTTCCGTCAGGCGCACGCCGCGGGCGAGGGTCTCCTGGGTTGCCTTGTCGAGATCCGATCCGAACTGCGCGAACGCCGCCAGCTCGCGGTATTGCGCCAGCTCGAGGCGCAGCGAACCGGCGACCTTCTTCATCGCTTTGATCTGGGCGTTTCCGCCGACGCGGGAGACCGAGATGCCGGCATTGATCGCCGGGCGCTGGCCGGAGTTGAAGAGGTCGGTCTCGAGGAAGATCTGGCCGTCGGTGATCGAGATGACGTTGGTCGGGATGTACGCCGAGACGTCGCCCGCCTGGGTCTCGATGATCGGCAGCGCGGTCAGGGAGCCGCCGCCGTGATCCTTGCTCATCTTCGCGGCCCGCTCGAGCAGACGGCTGTGCAGGTAGAAGACGTCCCCCGGATACGCTTCACGCCCCGGCGGGCGGCGCAAAAGCAGCGAGAGCTGGCGGTACGCGACGGCCTGCTTCGAGAGGTCGTCGTAGATGATCAGCGCGTGCTGTCCGTTGTCGCGGAAGTACTCGCCCATCGTCACGCCGGTGTACGGCGCGAGGAACTGCAGCGGCGCCGGCTCCGACGCGTTTGCGGCGACGACGATGGTGTACTCCATCGAGCCGGTCTGGTTGAGCCGGTCGACTACGCGCGCCACGGTCGACTGCTTCTGACCGATGGCCACGTAGATGCAGAACATGTTCTGGCCCTTCTGGTTGATGATCGCGTCGACCGCGACCGCGGTCTTTCCGGTCTGCCGGTCGCCGATGATCAGCTCGCGCTGACCGCGGCCGATCGGGATCATCGAATCGATCGCCTTGATCCCGGTCTGCATCGGCTCCCGCACCGACTCACGGGCGACGATGCCCGGCGCCTTGATCTCGATCTTGCGCCGCTCGTTCGAGGCGATCGGTCCCTTGCCGTCGACCGGCTGGCCGAGGGCGTCGACGACGCGGCCGGCCATCGCCGGCCCGACCGGCACGTCGGCGATGCGTCCCGTGCGCTTGACGGTGTCGCCCTCGCGCAGGTGCGACTGCTCGCCCATCAGCGCGACGCCGACCGAATCCTCCTCGAGGTTCAGGACCAGGCCGATCAGGCCCTTGGGGAACTCGACCAGCTCGCCAGCCATCACGCCTTCGAGGCCGTAGACGCGGGCGATTCCGTCGCCGGTGGAGAGCACCGTTCCGGTCTCGCTCACCTCGACGTGCTTGCCGTAGCCTTTGATCTGCTCGCGGAGGATGCGAGAAATTTCGTCCGCACGAATTTCCGTCATGGGGGCTCCGTTCGTTTCAGACCGGCGCGCGCTTGAGCTGCTCGCGCATCCGTTCCAGCTGGGTGCGCAGGCTGCCGTCGAAGGACCGGGGGCCGACCTGGGTGACGACGCCGCCGATCAGCGCCGGATCGGTTTTCGAATCGAGCACGATGGTGCGCCCGGTCAGCCCGGCGATCGCCTCGCGCAGGTTTTTCGTCTCGCGATCGGTGAGCGGCGCCGCCGAGGTCACGGTCGCGCGCATCCGCCCGACCTTTTCGTCGACCATCGCGCGGTAGGCGCGGGCGACCTGCGCGAGGTCAGAGACCCGCTGCCGATCGACCATCAGCCGCAGGAAATTCACCACCACCGGCGAGAGCTTGAGCGCGGAAGCCAGCGCATCGACCGCGTTGTGACGCTGCTGCAGCGTGTAGCCGGGATTGCGCAATAAAGCGCCGGCTTCGCGGCTCTGATCGAGCGCGGCGAGCACCGACTCGACCTCGTCACCGTACTCTTCGTGGCGGCCTGCCTCGAGGCCGAGCGCAAAGAGGGCTCGGGCGTAACGTCGGGCGGCGCTGGCGTCGATCACGGCTGAACCCGGCTCCTCTCGAAAAGGCGGCGCTACGTAACATGGCGTTTCTACCCGGTCAATGCGCTGCGGCAACGGGTTCGTATGAGTAGTTTTGCCGCATGAAGCTCATCGTTCAGGGCAAGCAGATGCGCGTCAGCGCCGGCCTCAAGGCGTATGCGGAGGAGCACCTGGTGCAGCCGCTGCGCCGGTTCTACGACAACGAGGCGGCCGAGCTTCGCGTCGAGGTCGGGCGCGACAACGCCAACCGCGGCGAGTCGAAAGAATGCCATCTGACGCTCCGGATGCCGGGGGCGAAGACGATCCAGATCGAGGAGAGCACGCCGGACGTTTACGGATGCCTCGACGTGGCCGCCGACCGGCTGATCCGGGTCGCGAAAAAGGAGCTGGCGAAGATGCGCCGGCCGAAGGGGCGGCACAAGGAGCATCCGCTCGCGACGACGGTTGCGGAGGGCGGAATCCCGGGCGGCCTGGTCGAGGACCTGCCGAACGGCCGCGCCCTCGAGCGGCTCTCGAAGCCGGGGCGGCGCAGGAAGCCGTAAAAGCCCGAGCCCCTTAGAGGATCGACTCTTTACGGCGGGCCGCCGCCGATTCGACCTCCGCCAGGGCGCCGGGAAAGCGGCCCACGACCTTGCGGAAAGTCGCGCGATTCAGCTTCATCGCGCGCAGGCCGTAGGGTGCCGTCACGGTCGCGGTCTGCGGGAAGTCTTCCACCACCGCGAGATCGCCGACGTACTCGCCGACCCGGAGCAGGACCGAGGGCGGGTCGTTGCCCTCGGGGAGCTCGAGCTCGGCCTGGCCCTCGCGGATCACCCAGAAGCTGTCCAGCACCTTGCCTTCCTCGGCGAGCAACGCGCCCGCGGGCAGATCGACCTCCTCGAACGCATCCGCGAGGGCGAGCCGCACCGCTGCAGGCACGTCGCGGAAGAGGTCGATCGAGTAGAGCCGCGCCGTCAGCAGCCGGTGCCGCCACGCCCGGTCGAGGACGTTCCAGAGCTTGGGCATCAGGTCGAGTTGGCCCTCGACCGCGTCGCGCTCGAGGACGCCGATCTCAGACGCGATCGCGGCCCGCAACGTCGCCGGCGAGGGCGAGTCGCCGACCAGCGACTCCTCCGAGAAGATGCTGCCCGGCGAGAGCGAGCAGATCGGCGTGGAGTCGAGGATCACCTCCAGCGACCCGGCATCGACGAGCACCATGCCCGGGCTCGGCTGGCCGCGGACGGCGAACGTTTCCGCCGCGTTCAGCGGCACCGGCCGCACCAGCGCGGCAAGCTGCTCGAGCTCCCCGTCGGGAACGCTGTCCAGGAGGACGGCGTTGCGAAGCATCCCCAGCCGGTCGCGCACGCGGCGAGGGTACGGGAAGGCGCTCCTCTGGTCCACCGGGTCTTGACGAACGCGCGGCCTGTTTTACGTTGGGCCGCGTTCGAGGGGAACCGGCAAGTGGCCGGCCTTCCACACGATTTTGCTGAAAGGAGCATGAACATGGCAATCGTACGCAGCGATCCGTTCCGCAACCTGTTCGACCTGCAGGACCAGCTCTTCCGCACGTTCGGCTCGGCGGTAGGCCGTGAGCGCGAGGATTCGCCGCTCGCCGCGACCTGGTCGCCGCTGGTGGATGTCTTCGAGGACAACGACGGCATCACGCTCAAAGTCGAGCTGCCGGAAGTCGATCCGAAGGACGTCGACATCCAGCTCGAGGGCAACACGCTGACGCTCAAGGGTGAGCGCAAGCTCGAGAACGAGGAGAAGCGCGACGGCTACCAGCGCATCGAGCGCACCTACGGCGCGTTCAGCCGCTCGTTCACGCTGCCGAACACGGTCGACGCCGAGCACATCAGCGCCGACACGAGGGACGGCGTGCTCCGGGTGTTCCTGCCCAAGAAGGCAGAGACCAAGCCGCGGCAGATCAAGGTCGCCGTGACCCCGCAGGGCACGCAGTCGCAGCCGGTCAGCAAGCACTAAGTGCTTGCAGGCTACCGGCTTCCGGCCATCGGCCAGCGGCTTTGCAGTTCCGGTGGTCGGTAGCCGGTAGCCGGTGGCCGTTCTTCAAGGCTTCCGCGGTGGCTGCGTGTTCGTGCCGCCGGTGTCCATCTTGCACGTCCCGTCGAAGAAGACGCCGCGGTCGATCACGATCGACGCGGTGGTGATGTTGCCGCGCACTTTCGCCGGCGCCTTGAGCTCGACCGACTTCGATGCCCGCGCATCGCCTTGGTAATCGCCGAGGCACGTCAGCGTGCCGACCTGGACGTTCGCCTTGACCTCGGCGCCCTCGCCGATGATCAGCGTGTCGGTCGAGACGATCTCACCGGAAAACTTCCCGTCGATCCGGACCGAGCCCTCGAACAGCAGCTTGCCTTCGAACTGGCTGCCCTTTCCGAGGAGCGCGTTCAGCTCGGGACCGCGCGACGTCGTCGGCATCGTCGTGACGTTGGACGGAGCGGGAATCGAAGGCATCGATGCGGGCGTCGTGGGTTGCGCCATGTCGAAATCCTCTGTTCGGGTCGCGTTCGTTCTAGCAGATCGCCTGCAGACTGCTACTTGAATGCGGCGGCGGCGAGCAGCAGTAGGACAAGCGCCTCCCCTGTAATGAAACCTGAGGCAAGTGGGATGTCGTAGACGTCCTCGGTCCTCGGCGAGACGCGTTTCCAGACGTACTGGACGACACCGCCCACGAACATCGGCACGACCACATAGGCGGGGATCAGCATGCCGAGGCCCAGAGCGGTCGGCGAAGGCACGTACGGACCCAACCTCGGATGCGACTCGAGCAGCGTGCAGATCACGCCGACGATCAACGCAATCGCCAGCGCAAGGAGCGCACTCTGCGGCAGCGCGCCGAAGCCTTTGGCCAGCAACTCGGCAAAGCCCGCCCACTTCACGCTGATCGGCGAGGTCAATCCGCCTTCGCCGCCGATGCCGTACTTCGCCCGCACCATCGGGTATGCGATGGCGACGGCGAGCGCGCCGACCGGGACGCCGATAAGCTGTAAATACGTGAGGTTGCGGTTGGTGGAGCCGACGATCTTCCCGGCCCGGTAGTCTTGCATCAGGTGCTCGCCGTTGGCGGCGACCGCCCCGCTCATCCCGGACCCGACCATGTTGATCGGAATGTGCCCCGGCGCGAGGACGGCGAAAACCGCCTGCATCACGTTCGCCATCGCGCTGATCGGCGCCCAGTTCGTCTCACCGAGGACGCGGATGCCGACCAGCATCAGGACCACGCTGAGCAGCACCGAGACGAACGAGAGCCAGATGGGAAAGCCGAGCGAGATCTTCTGGACCGCGGCGAGGACGATCGCGCTCGCGATCGCGCCCCAGATCACCCACTTCATCGGGAAGTCGCCGCCCGCGTCGACGTCCTTCGACGAAAGCCCGTGGAAGCTCTTCGCGATCACCTTCCACTTGAGGGCCAGCGCGGCGAGGCCGCCGGCGACCATCAGGCCGGTGGCGGGCCACATGATCCAGCGCTGGAGGACGAGGTTGAAGGTGAGCTGAGGGACGAGCCCGGCGTTGAAGAGCGGCTCGGGCGCGACGAGCCAGGCGAGGATCGACCCGAGGAGCATCGACGCCGTCACGCGCAGGCCGATGAGCAGCCCGGCGCCGAGCGAGAGGACGCCGATCTCGCTGCCGACGCGCAGAGCGGTGGCGTTCCGGGTGAGGAAGGTGAAGTCGATCGACTCGGGAATCCATTTGAGGCCGTCGCGGAGGATGCAGAAGCCGGCGGAGATCACGCCGCCGATGCCGAGGGCCGCAACGCGCGGGCCGGCTTGCTTGGGGCCTTCGTCGAGGACCAAAAGCGTCTCGCCGGCGGCCGTGCCATCCGGGAACGTCAGGTTTTCCTGGTCGATGTAGTGCTTGCGCAACGGGACCGCGAGGAGCACGCCGAGCAGGCCGGACGGAGCCAGCCAGGCGAAGATCTGCAGACCGCTCAAGTGCAAATTGAGCAGCCCGCGGTTGTTGAGCATGTCGATCGCCGCGAGCACGACCGCCATGAAGCCCACGCCCGATCCTGCCGCCGTTCCCGCCGTCTGGACGAGGTTGTTCTCCCAGCGCGTCCCACGGGTGCCGGTGACGAGCCCGAAGAGCGAGATGGCGATGAACCCGAGGAAGGCGCTCACCACCGACAGGTTCGGGCCATAGCCGATCTTGAGGACGACGACCGGTTCGGCGGCGCCCATCAGGAGCGCGACGACGATCGCGACGGCGATCGCCCGCGCGGTCAACTCGCGCTGCGGTTTCGCCGGTGTCGTTTCCGGAGGCGTCTCGATGCGGCGCGATTTCGCGGGAGCCGGTGTTTCGAGCGCTGATTCGTGGGCCTCGGTCATGACTTCTCCGCGAAGGGGACACCAAAGCGCGGCTATCATGTCCCCGAAAGGATTCCCGCCAGGATTCGGTCCAACTCGGCGAGCGACTGATAACGGATCTCGAGCGTCCCGCTGCCGCGGTCGTCGCGCAAGATCACTTTCGCGCCGAGTTTCCTTTGCAGCTTTTCGACCAGATGGCGGACCTGGGCGGAGCTCTTCTCGACGCCCTTCTCTTTCGGCTCGCGCCTGGACTTGAGCCGCTGGACGAGCGCCTCGACCGCGCGCACCGAGAGCTGCTCGCGCACCACCTTTTCGGCAGCGCGGCGCAGATCGGCTTCGTCGGAGATCGCGAGCAGCGCGCGAGCGTGGCCCATGCTGAGCTGGCCGGAGACGATCGCCTCCTTGATCGCGTCGGGCAGCCGCAGAAGGCGCAGCGCGTTGGCGACCGTCGAGCGGTCCTTGCCGACGCGCTCGGCGAGCTCCTCCTGGGTGAGGCCGTGCTCATCGATCAGCCGCTTGTAGGCCTCGGCCTCCTCGACCGGGTTCAAGTCCTCGCGCTGGATGTTCTCGATCAGCGCGAGCTCGAACGCCTCCTTCTCGGAAACCTCGCGGACCATCACCGGCAGCTCGCGGAGGCCGGCCCGCTGCGCCGCCCGCCACCGCCGCTCGCCGGCGACGAGCACGTAGCCGTCGTTCGAGCGCCGGACGATCAGCGGGAGCAGGATGCCCTTGCTCTTGATCGACTCGGCCAGCTCCTCGATGTGCGTCTGGTCGAAATGCCGCCGTGGCTGGTGGCGGTTCGGCCGGATCTCCTCGATGCCGAGGTTGATCACGCCCTTGCGCTCCGCCGGCGATCCACCGGGGATCAGCGCGCCCAAACCCCGGCCCAGCGCCGGCCGCTTCAACTGCGCTTTGGAATCCATGTTTCTCCTGCAATTACGCGTGCTTGCGCATCGCGGCGTGGTGGCGCTGCAGCATCTCGGTGGCGAGCTGCAGGTAGCTCTGCGCGCCCTTCGACTCGATGTCGTAGAGCAGCGCCGGCTTGCCATGGCTCGGCGCCTCGGACAGGCGGACGTTGCGCGGGATGACGGTCTCGTAGACCTGGCCGGCCAGGTGCGCCTGGACGTCGGTCGCGACCTGTCTGGCGAGGTTGTTGCGCGCGTCGAACATGGTGAGGACGACTCCCTCCATCTCCAGCGAGCGGTTCAGGTTGCCGCGGACGAGGTCGATCGTCCGCAGCAGCGAGCCGAGGCCTTCGAGCGCGTAGTACTCGCACTGCAGCGGCACCAGCACGCGGTCGGCGGCAACCAGCGCGTTGATCGTCAAGAGGCCCAGCGACGGCGGGCAGTCGATGAAGATGTAGTCGTACGCGGCGCCGAGCGGCTCGAGCGCGGTCCGCAGCCGGTGCTCGCGATGATCGACCGCGACCAGCTCGAGCTCAGCGCCGACCAGGTCGGTTCCCGACGGCAGGACCGACAGGTGGGGAACGTCGGTGGGCAGGATCGCGGTCCGCGCGTCGTGCTCGCCGAGGAGCGCATGGTAGACGGTCGGCCGCTCGGCTTCACGCGCGATCCCCAGGCCGCTCGTCGCGTTGCCCTGAGGGTCGAGGTCGACGAGCAGGATCCGCTTCTCCTGTGCCGCCAGCGAGGCGGCAAGGTTCACTGCAGTGGTGGTCTTTCCCACCCCGCCCTTCTGGTTCACGATCGCCAGCACCAACGCCATGTCCGCCCCCGTGACGCCCCCTGATGCGCGGAGGTACCACGGCGGTCTGACAACGGGCAAGCCGACGAGCGGTCGAGGCGGGTTTCACGTGGAACACTTCCGGAAGCGGCGGCCGACGCGCATGTTCAAGGCCCCAGCAGGAGAGCCAACCGATGAAAATCGCGTGCGTTTTGGGCCAAGGCTTCGAAGACTCCGAGTTCCGCGTTCCGTATGATCGCTTGAAGGAAGCGGGCTACCAGGTCGACGTCGTCGGCGCGAAGGCGGGCGAGGAGCTCAAGGGCTACAAGGGCAAGGAGAGGGTGAACGCCGAGAAGGGGATCGACCAGGTGAAGGCCGAGGAGTACGACGCGCTGCTGATCCCGGGCGGTCAGTCGCCGGACCACCTGCGGGTCGACAAGCGCTTCGTCGAGTTCGTCAGAGCGTTCGACGGCGCCGGCAAGCTGATCGCCGCTGTGTGTCACGGACCGCAGCTTCTGATCGCGGCGCATCTGGTGAAGGGCCGTACCTTGACCGCCTGGCAGACGGTCCAGGACGACCTGCAGCAGATCGGCGCCACCGTGAAGGACGAGCCAGTCGTCCGGGACCGCAACTGGATCACCAGCCGCAAGCCCGACGACCTGAAGCAGTTCTCCGACGCGATCGTCGAAGCCCTCGAGGGCGAGGAAGACCGTCCGTCGATGCGCGCATCGGAAGCGACGACGCACCCGTAAAGCCGCCTACCGGCCACCGGCTTCCGACCGCCGGCCATTTTTGCGGCAGCCGGCGGCCGGCTAAACGTGCTTGTAGATCGCCAAGCGACGTTGTGATTTCGAGTACGGGAGCGTGTAGCCGAGTTGTTCCTGTAACTTGAGGTCGCCGACTTCCTCGGGGACCTCGTCGGTCGGGCCGAGCATGCAGATCGCGACGCCGCCCGGCAGGACGTAGTGGGCGGCGAGGGTCAGCCATTCGCGCGGTGCCGCGTAGGCGCGGGCGACGGCGGCGTGGACGCGCGGCAGGTCCTCGCCGGCCGGGTTGCCTGCCAGCCGCACCGAAAATGCCTTCGCTTTCGGGAGCCGGAGCTCGGCGAGCGCGTTCTTGAGGAACGCGACCTTTTTCTGGACCGAATCGACGAGGCAAACCTCGAGATCCGGGCGCGCGATCGCGGCCGGAATTCCCGGAAAGCCGGCCCCGCTCCCCGCGTCCAGCAAGCTCCCGGACGGCAGCACCGGCACCACCGCGAGCGAGTCGAGGACGTGCTTCTCGACCACCTCGTCAGGGTCGGTGATGGCGGTGAGGTTGATCGACTTGTTCCACTTGAGCATCAAGTCGACGTGACGGCCGAGCAGCTTGAGCTGCTCCGCGTCGAGCTTGAGCCCCATCCCGGAAGCGCCCTCCTCGATCTTCCTGAGCCGCGCAGCGTCCACGTTCACTCCGCGCCGAAATGGCCGAAATCGAGGACCAGACGGCGCCGGCGGCCCTCGCTGATACCGGCGACCTGCACCTGGACGAAAGCTGCGCCCTCGGTGTGCGAGACGCAGAGATCGAGCAATTCCTGCAGGTTGGCGAACGGCAGGCGCTCTTCGCGCACCGCCCCGGGTTGCTGCAACGGCACTTTCACCAACAGGGTGCCCTCGGCCATCAGTCCCCTCTCCTGCCGTGGCTGCGGATGGCGATCTCGACCTCGTCCTCGTGCTCGGCGAGAAACTTCTCGACCTCTTTGTCGGTGACGCCGAGGTCGCGCAGGATGCCTTCGTAGAGGCTGCTGGTCGC
>JAIVGS010000184.1 GCA_020201435.1 Myxococcales bacterium | reverse complement strand
ACCAACAGCAATCCGATCGACAACACCAACAGCACGACCAACAGCAACACCGGCACGACCAGCACCAACCCGAATCCGGGTCACTAGCCGGTCCCCGCCGCAGGCGGGGGATGCCGCTCCGCTTTGGAGAAGCCCTGATAGAGTGAGGAGTCATGAAGCGACTCCTCCTCTGTCTGGGCCTTCTCGCGCTTCTCGGCGGCTGCAAGAAGAAGCAGGAGGCCCACACCATCGGGCTCTCTCTCGACGTCGGCGGTCGCGGCGACCAGTCGTTCAACGACGGCGCGCTGCGCGGCCTGGAGCAGATGGCGGCCGGGCTGCGGTACACCGCGCGCGGGTACGAGCCGCTGCCGGACGCGGAGTACGCGGCGTCGCTGCCGCCCGACCTGCGCGGGCAGTCGTTTCCCCACCTCAAGATGCCGCCGCCGCTGGTGCTGTCGGGAAAGGCGCAGGAAGATTACGAGCCGAACCTGCAGCTCCTCGTCGATCAAGGCGTCGAGCTCGTCGTCGCCGTCGGCTTCATGATGGAGCCGGCGGTGCGCGCGGTCTCGGCGCGCAACCCGGATGCGCGGTTTCTGCTGATCGACAGCCCGGTGCTGGAGCCGTCCGGCAAGCCGACCACGGTGCCGAACGTGCGCGCGGTCGTCTTCAAGGAGAACGAAGGCAGCATGCTGGCCGGCGCGCTCGCCGGGGAATTGACGAAGACGAACAAGATCGGTTTCGTCGGCGGCATGCAGCTGCCGCTGATCAAGAAATTCGAGGCCGGATTCCGCGCCGGAGTGCGGCAGGTGAACCGGAAAGCGGACGTGCTGATCGCGTACACCGGGACCTTCGACGACGAGAAAAAGGGCGTCGAGGTCGGGCAGGACATGTACGGGCGCGCGTGCGACATCGTCTTTCACGCCGCGGGGCTCGACGGGCTCGGCGTGATCAAGGCGGCGCAGCAAGCGGGGAAGCTGGTGATCGGCGTGGACAGCGATCAGGCGCACGTCGCGCCGAAGAACGTTCTCACCAGCATGGTCAAGCACGTCGACATCGCCGTCTATCTGGCGGTGAAGGACGTGCTCGACGGGAAGTTCTCCGGCGGAGACGTCGTCCTCGGGCTGCGCGAGGGCGGCGTCGGCCTGGCGCCGATCGGGGCCGGCCTGGCATCCCCGGAAGCGGTGGCCGACGTCGAGAAGCTGCGCGCCGCGATCGTGGCGGGGAAGGTCGCCGTGCCCGCGACGATCGAGGAGCTGGCGAAGTTCACGCCGGCGGATCCTTCGTCGCTCGGCCTGACGCACGCAGTGGCAACACGGTGACTTCGGCTCTGGAGCTCTCCGACGTCGTCAAGCGGTTCGGCGGCGTCGCGGCGGTCGACCACGTTTCGCTCAACGTCGATGCCGGAGAGGTCCTCGCGCTGGTCGGTGAGAACGGCGCCGGGAAGTCGACGCTGATCAGCGTCGCCTGCGGACTCTATCGCGCCGACTCGGGGACCGTTCGCGCGTTCGGCCGCGAGCTGCCGCCGGGCGATCCGCGGGCGGCGATCGACGCCGGAATCGGAGTCGTCTACCAGCACTTCATGCTGGTCGGCCCGCTGACGGTCTGGGAGAACGTCGTGCTCGGCCGCGAGCCGCGCCGCTTCGGCGCGCTCGACGCTGCGCGGGCGCGGCGGGAAGTCGCCGGCGCGGCCGGGAAGTTCGGGCTTGCGGTCGACGTCGACGCGCGGATCGAGACGCTCGGCGTCGGCGCACAGCAGCGGGTCGAGATCGTGAAGCAGCTGTGGCGGGGCGCGCGGGTGTTGATCCTCGACGAGCCGACGGCGGTGCTCGCGCCGCGCGAGGCCGAGGAGCTGGGCAGGACGGTCCGCGCGCTGGCGGCGGACGGGCGCGGAGTGATCTTCATCTCGCACAAGCTGCGCGAGGTGATGGCGGTCGCCGATCGGGTCGCGGTCCTGCGGCGGGGAAAGCTGGTGCAGACGACGGCGCGGACCGAGACCAGCGTGACGCAGGTGGCGGAGGCGGTGATGGGGCGGCCGCTCGGGGCCGAGCCGGAAGCCGTGGCCGGGCTCGGCCTTTCCGACCCTACTACAGGGGCTCCCGTGCCCCACCCAGGTCCGATCATATCACCCGGGTCTGACATCGCCGTCGAAGTCCGCGACATCACAGCCCTTTCCGACCGCGACCGCCCTGCCCTCCGCGATCTCACCTTCTCCATCGCCCGCGGCGAAATCCTCGGAGTCGCCGGCGTCGACGGCAACGGCCAGACCGAGCTCGCCGAAGTCCTGACCGGCCTGCGCGCCGCCGGCGACCTCGCCGGCGGCATCCAGCAGAAGCTCATTGCCGCGCTCGAGCTGAAAGGCATCCCCCTGCCCCGCCTCGTCGTAGCGGTGCAGCCGACCCGCGGTCTCGACCTCGGCGCCTCCCGCCGCGTCCATGACGCCCTCCGGGACGCGCGCGCGAAGGGCGCCGCCGTCCTCGTCATCTCCCTCGATCTCGACGAGCTGCGCGCGCTCAGCGATCGCATCCTCGTCCTCTACGACGGCCGCGCCGCCGGCGAGGCCCGGCCCGACGCCACCGACGAGCAGCTCGGCCGTCTCATGCTGGGAACGCAAGCGCATGCTTGACCGGCTCTTCAAACCGGCGCGCGACCCGCTCTGGAGCGCGCTCGCCGCGGTCCTCGCCGCGCTGATCGTCAGCTTCGTCGCCATCGCCTCGAGCGGCCGCGATCCCTTCGCGGGCTTCGGCAATCTCGCCTCCGGGGCGCTCGCCGGCCCTGGCCCGCTCGGCGAAACGGCAATCAAATCAGCGGTTTTGATCCTCACCGGCCTCTCGGTCGCGGTCGCCTTCACCGTCGGCCTGTTCAACATCGGCGCGGAAGGACAGCTCATCTGGGGCGGTCTCGCCGCCGCCGTCGTCGGCCGATTCGACAACCCGCTCGCGCTTCCTCTGAGCCTGGCAGCGGCCGCGATCGGCGGCGGCATCTGGGGTCTCATCCCCGGCCTCCTGAAAGTCCGGCGCGGCGTCCACGAGGTGATCAGCACGATCCTCCTCAACTGGGTCGCGATCCACCTCGTCCACGGCTGGCTCGTCGCCGGACCGTTGAGCGCCGCGACCGGCAGCGCGTCGATCAGCGTCGCGGGGACGGCGCCGATCGCCCGGGCCGCATGGCTGCCGCGCCTCATCCCCGGCAGCCGCCTCGACCTCGGCTTTCCGATCGCCCTCGCGATCGCCGCGGCCGTCTGGTTCCTGCTCACGCGGACCCGGCGCGGATTCGAATGGCGCGCCGTCGGCGCCGGCAGCGAGGCCGCGTACGCGAGCGGAATCCCCTCCGGCCGCCGCGTCTGCGAGGCGATGGCGCTGTCCGGCGCGCTCGCCGGCGTCGCCGGCGCGTTCCTGATCCTCGGCACCGAGCACAAGTACCCGGGCGTCTTCCGCACCGGCTACGGCTTCGACGGAATCGCCGTCGCCCTGGTCGGCGGCGGCACCGCCGCCGGCACCGCCATCGCCGGGCTCTTCTTCGGCGCCGTCCGGGCCGGCGCGACACGCCTCCAGCTGTCCGGAATCCATCCTTCTTTCGCGGAGTTGATTCAGGGGATCGCGGTCCTGCTGGTGGCCGCGCCGCGGATCTTCCTGCCGCTGTGGAAGCGGCTCCGCTCCTCGAGCGAGCCGGCCGCGTCCGCTCCTCCGATCCCGACGGTACAGCCATGAGACAGGCCTCAGGCCTCAGGCGTCAGGCCTCAGCCCGACCGGTGCCATCGTGAACGAGATTCTCGATTTTGCCCCTTCTCTCGTTCTCGCTGCCCTCGGCGGCGTACTCAGCGAGCGCGCCGGCGTGGTGAACATCGGGCTCGAAGGGATGATGCGATTCGGCGCGTTCGCGGCGGCCGCGGGCGCGATCTATTCGGGATCGCCCTGGTTCGGCCTTCTCTGCGGCGCGGTCGCCGGCGCGGCCTCCGCAGCGGTCCACGCGTTGCTCAGCCTGCGGTTCCGCGCCGATCAGGTCGTCAGCGGCGTCGCGCTCAATCTCGTCGCCCTCGGCCTCGTCACCTACCTGCTGCAATCGGTCTTCGGCTCGGCCGGCGTGAGCCCGCCCTCGCCGGCGTTGCCGCGCGACCGTTTCGGCCACACCGCGATGGCCTACACCGCGTTGATCGTCCCGATCCTCTTCCACCTCTGGCTCTCGCGCACCGCGACCGGCCTGCGCGTGCGCGCGGTCGGCGAGCATCCGCGCGCCGCCGCCACGCTCGGCGTGCGCGTCCTTTCGCTGCGCGCCTGGTGCGTCCTGGGCAGCGGCGTCCTCTCCGGCCTCGGCGGCGCGACGCTCTCGGTCGGCATCCTCGGCCAGTTCGACTCGCGCATGCCTGCCGGCCAGGGCTTCATGGCGCTCGCCGCGGTCGTCTTCGGCAAGTGGACCCCGCTCGGCGCGGCCGGCGCGGCGTTCTTCTTCGCTGCCGCCGACGCGCTCCAGCGGCAGCTGAGCTTTTCGCTCCACGCCGCCGACCTGCGCCTAGAGGGCGTGTTCCTGGCGTTGCCCTACGCCCTGACGCTGCTCGTCCTCGCGCTCGGCATCGGCCGCACCCGCGCGCCCGCCGCCGACGGCGTCCCCTACGAACCGGAAGGCCGCTGATCAGCGCTGCCCGACGATCAGGTTTTCGCCCTCGAACTCGCGCACGCGGTCGCGCCAGAACTCCGGCCACGGGCTGCTGCGAAAGGCGGCCATCTCGACGCAGACGACGACCGTCTCCCCGACCAGCGGACGCAGGCCCGTCTCGACGTTGTCGACGATGTATTCCAGCCGCGCGCTCCGCTGCCCGAGCTGCGCGATCCGCACGCGGATCGCGAGCGGGTCGTCGAACCGCGCCGGTGCGAGGTGATCGACCACCGTCCGCCGCACGATGGCCTGCACCGGAGCGCGGTTTCCCCCTTCGAGCAAGAGGCCGAGATACCTCAGGTATTCGACGCGGCCGAGCTGCAACAGGGAGAGCCACGCCGCGCTGCCGACGATGCCCTGCGCGTCCACTTCCTCGTACCGGACGCGATGGCCGTGGGCGAACTTGAAGAGCGCCTCGATCTGCGGCGCGTCGGGAACCTCGAGCACGCCTTCCTTCACAGGACCGCCCCGAGGAAGCTCTTCCCGCGC